>CAMWJL010000067.1 GCA_947174565.1 uncultured Prevotellaceae bacterium
GGATAATACTCTTTTATAACAACGTGTATTATCTTTATTCTCCATGTCTTTATCTTGTTTCAATTGTCTCCCTCAATACTGTAAACGGTAGAAATCTTGGTTCTGACAACAAAGGTAATAACAAAAAATGGAGAAATCGCAATATTGTCCTAAATAAATTAGAGAAAAAATAGAAAAAGGAAGTAGAACTAAGGTAAAAATACTACCTTAGTAGTGAGCCTCCAACTCATCTACTTCCTATGGAAAATTTAACACTTTTCGATGCAGTAACTCTACTTTCCCACGCAGTAATCGCGCAACTTCCCAAAGAAAATATTAAAAAGATTATAAGAATTTGGGAACGCTGTATCTCTGAATGGCCATTACTATGGCTTGTTTAGGATATATTCGGAGACAAATGCCTGAACACGGTTCACGTCTTTGTATGCTTGACGAAGGAACGATTTCAGTTCTTCGTGTGTCATGTCTGACAGGGGCTTTCCCGTGGAAATGATGTTCTTATAGAACACTCGGTTGTCTTTTGAATCTTTTGCCAAGCCTGCTTCTTTCGCCTTAGATGTCAGGTCATTGTTGCTTAGAACTTGCAGGAAGCATTCTCTTATGTTATTTTGTTCAACGTGCAATACGAATGTGTATTCTGTTCCAGAGAACAATCGTTTTTCATTAAATGGAATCCATTCAAAATGAACCCTCGTTGTCCATTTCTTTAAGAACACCTGGAAAAAGCCGTTATGGATGCCATTGTAGAAACTAATGTCTTCGTCTGGACACAATTCGCCAAGAACCTCTTCGGTCGTGTCTTGCAACCGCTCTATGATAGGCTTGATGAGTGACTGCATGGAATTGTCAACAATGTTTTGTAGTTCATTTAACGTATGTAGATAGGCATGAAGCTTTGAATAGACCTCGCCTCTTGACATCTCCTGTGTGCAACCGATGCTGTTGGAAATCTGTCTCTGAACCTTTTTGCGGAACGCCATTCTCGAATCCCTTAAATCAAATAGTCCTTCTAAATGGTCAATGTACTGCTTGATGGCAGATTCCAGCCATTCTTCTTTTAATCGGCAGTTCGGCAAGACAGACTCTTTGAGCCACGGGAGGATGTTGTGGTAATAATCCATTTCCAGAAAACGGTCACCTAAAATTTTCTTCGTTTTCTCAGTCAGGCTATAACCTTCAACTTTCTTCCTTCCGTCTCGTGTCAGATAAATGACCCAAATCTTGTCAGAAGGAATGCCACGCTCTATTTCTGTATTTACATAGCGTTCAATCTGTTTGTCCTGGTCGTCAGCCCAGTGGATTTTGTTTTCTATAATGACCGCATATTCGCCATCTTTTTCTATCAATCCGTCAATATAGTCCTTGTTGAAATAAATCTTAGACTTCTCAATATCAAATGATTCCACATTAAACGTTGGCAGCTGCTTTAGAAACGAAGAAAGAATCACGTGTTTTCCGTCTTCCTTATATTTCAGCAAATGGGTGAGAATCCTTGTGTGGGCGTTTTCGTTGGCATGCAGTTCATCAATAACATTGATGTGAAATGGCAAGGCAGCCTCTTGTTCTTTATAGTATTCACTAAGTGCTTTTGCCAGTTCAAAGTTCTCAGCCATCTGCTCACAGTATTGCATCAACACAGGTTCCACTATATCACGCAGTTCGATGATAGCTTTGCCAAGTTCCTCTATATTTCGCCATCCTTCAATCCTCCTGTTCAACACATAGGCGTATTGACAGAAGTATCGTGTTTCTGTTTTTGCTATATCGTTATTCGGAAGGTTTCTTTCGAGAAAAGCGCATAATGATTGATATGCAGTGCTTTCCACATGCAACTCTACATGGTTCTTATATAACTCATAATGAATACATTGTGGGAAGGGGAATGGAAGATTTCCATCAACAGCAACCTGCACTCCTGCGCTGGTTGAAACAGAAGCCCCAAGCATGCTTTCCAGCAATAATTTTTTGTCTGTATGTGTCATCATGTCATATAATGTGAAAATTTGTGATTTGCGAATGGAAGCATGAAGACTAAATGTGTTATATACAACATTTGCTATGCTCACAAAAGACAAAGTTACAGAATTTATCTGTGTTGCAGATGGCTTCTGAAAGTTTTCTTGTGTCCGAATGGCAAAATATGCTGTAACGGGCTGTTTCGGACGGAATATCTCACATCTACCATTGGGCACTTTGTGATATGACGTGGTTTCACAGCCTCTAAATCGGAGTCCCCGACATCGGTTGACCGATGTCGGGGACTCCGATTGGTCGATGTCGGGGACATCGATTTTGATGGTCTTTATATGTGTACAATGACTTTCAAGAAAACGATGGCGTTGTCGTTGTATTGCGATGGGTTGTCATGTTTGGGGTCAATCCATATCAGTAGGAAGTCGCTGCCAATATGACATTCAAAGCAGCCTTCATAGTTGCCGTGCAAAGGGTGGGGATGATATTGAGGAGGAATAGGAATATCATTTGCCAAGATTCTAAGGATATGGGCAAGAGCTGCTAACTTTTAGGGATTATTGCGATATCGCTTGTAATCTTTTTTGTATTGCCTTGATGGAAAGAGCCGTTTCATTCTGTATCAAGGGCTTGGAATAGATCTTCTACATTGTTGTATAGTTCACTCTTGGGGTATTCTTTCCTTGACATGGCCTCTTCAATGGCTATCTTAGTCACAGCATTTGGCTCATGATAAATCACATCCAAAAGCACACTTTCCACATAGTTGTTGAGTGAACGATTTGTCCGTTGGGCGTTCCGTTGCAATCCTTCTAATAAGTCTGAACGCAAACGAAAAGATTTTGTTTTTCTAACGATTGTATTTTCCATTTTTTTTGTATCGTTTTGTATAGCTATTGTATTGCTTTTCGGTGGCAAAGATACAACATTTCTTCTCATAAGTTCTCTTTTTCTGTTGAAAAAGTGAAGTGTGGGCTTATTTTCGTGTATCTGATTGATGTGGATTTCTTCAGATTGTAGTTGGGTGTCTGCTAAATAAAATGAATGGGCAACGCCGTTGAGTCATAAGATTTAACGGCGTTGCCCATAGTTACTTAACCAAAAGGAGCACCCGAATGGATGCTCCTTTTTATTTACATTGAGAAAAATTAGAACAAAGCGGTGCCCTTGGGATTGCCCCAAGCGCACAATTAGTCTTCGTTCAAAATCTTCATGATTTCACAGCAGGCCTTGGCCACGGAGGTGCCAGGACCGAAGATGGCTGCCACGCCTGCCTTGTAGAGGAAGTCGTAATCCTGTGCAGGGATGACACCGCCAGCGATGACGAGAATGTCCTCGCGTCCCAGCTTCTTCAGCTCTTCGATAACCTGTGGTACGAGGGTCTTGTGACCTGCGGCAAGTGAGCTGACACCGAGCACATCGACATCATTCTCTACTGCCTGACGGGCGGACTCGGCTGGTGTCTGGAAGAGAGGACCCATATCCACGTCCATGCCGCAGTCGGCATAGCCTGTTGCACACACCTTAGCACCACGGTCGTGACCGTCTTGTCCCATCTTCGCAATCATGATGCGAGGACGACGACCATTTTCCTGAGCGAACTTCTCGGTTGCAGCGCAAGCCTCCTCGAAGGCTGTGTCGCTATTAGATTCTGAACTGTACACGTTGCTGATTGTTCTGATGATTGCTTTATAACGACCAACGACAGCTTCACATGCGTCGGAAATTTCGCCGAGTGTACAACGCAGACCTGCTGCCTTAACAGCGAGGTCGAGCAGGTTGTTCTCGCTCTTCTTGCCGTCTTTGAACTCCTGTACGCACTTGGTGATTTCGGCAAGAGCCGCCTGACAAGCGGCTTCGTCGCGGTTGGCTTTAAGTTCCTTGAGAGCGGCTTCCTGCTGCAAGCGAACGGCTGTGTTATCCACTTCGAGGATGTCGAGTGGGTCTTCGTGGTCAAGGCGGTACTTGTTGGTGCCGACGATGGTCTGTGTGCCAGAGTCGATGCGTGCCTGAGTGCGAGCGGCAGCCTCTTCGATACGCATTTTGGGCAGACCTGTTTCGATGGCCTTTGCCATACCACCGAGCTTCTCGATTTCTTGAATGTGTTCCCAAGCTTTGTGAACCAGTTCGTTAGTCAGTGTTTCCACATAGTAAGAACCTGCCCATGGGTCAATCTGCTTGCAGACCTTCGTCTCGTTCTGAATGTAAATCTGTGTATTACGTGCGATACGAGCAGAGAAGTCGGTTGGCAGAGCGATAGCCTCGTCGAGAGCGTTGGTGTGGAGCGACTGAGTGTGACCCAACACTGCTGCCATAGCCTCGATACAAGTACGACCCACGTTGTTGAAGGGATCTTGCTCGGTGAGTGACCAACCTGATGTCTGTGAGTGAGTACGCAGTGCGAGTGACTTGGGGTTCTTCGCACCGAAGCTCTTCACAATCTTTGCCCATAGCAGACGCCCTGCACGCATCTTGGCAATCTCCATGAAATGGTTCATGCCGATGGCCCAGAAGAAGGAGAGGCGAGGAGCGAAGGCATCCACATCAATACCGGCGTTTACACCAGTGCGGAGGTAATCCATACCATCGGCAAGGGTGTAAGCCAGCTCAATGTCGGCTGTTGCACCTGCTTCCTGCATGTGGTAGCCAGAGATAGAAATGGAGTTAAATTTCGGCATCTTCTGTGACGTATATTCAAAGATGTCGGCAATAATCTTCATGGAGAATGCTGGTGGGTAGATGTATGTGTTACGCACCATGAACTCCTTGAGGATGTCGTTCTGGATTGTACCAGCCATCTCTTCGAGTTTGGCACCCTGCTCCAGACCTGCATTGATGTAGAAGGCAAGGATAGGGAGCACACCGCCATTCATGGTCATGGAAACAGACATCTTGTTCAATGGGATGCCAGCGAAGAGTACCTTCATGTTTTCCAATGAACAAATAGATACACCTGCCTTACCCACATCGCCGACTACACGGGCGTTGTCGGGGTCATAACCTCGGTGAGTGGGAAGGTCGAATGCCACAGAAAGTCCCTTCTGGCCAGAGGCGAGGTTGCGACGGTAGAAAGCGTTGGACTCTTCTGCCGTAGAGAAACCTGCGTACTGACGGATGGTCCAAGGACGGAAGGGGTACATCATCGAATAGGGACCACGGAGATAAGGAGGAATACCAGCTGTGAAGTCGAGGTGCTCCATGCCTTCGAGGTCTTCCTTTGTATAAACGGGCTGAATGTCAATCTGCTCAGGAGTTCTCCAGTTTGCGCTGATGCCATTCTCTTTCTGCCACTGCTGACCGTTCTTTTCCTGAATGCCAGCATAAATATCTATATTGTTGAAATCTTTTCTTGCCATAATCAGATACCGAGTTTAGCATTGTACTCTTTGAGCGTTTCGAGTTGATTAACACGTACATGGATGAAGTTCTCAATGCCAGCAGCCTTGAGGTCTTCAGAGCATGCAGGAGCACCTGCCACAACGTACATGGCACGACCGTTGAGGTACTTGAACGCTGGGATGGCGTACTCTGCATATTCGTCATCGGAAGAACAGATGACCACGATGTCAGCATTTGCTTTGAGGGCGGCATCTACACCTTCTTCCACAGTCTTGAAGCCAAGGTTGTCAATGACCTTGTAACCTGCTGCGGCAAGGAAGTTGCAGGAGAACTGCGCACGAGCCTGACGCATGGCGAGATTGCCAATGGTGAGCATGAAGGCGACAGGTTGCTTCTTTGCCTTCTCTGTAGCAAGACGAAGGGTCTCGAACTCGGAAGCCAAGCGGTTTTTGTTGAGAGTTGGAAGTGTGCCGTCCTTGTGGCAACCGCAGCAAGAAGCCATCGGAGTCCTGCCTTCTGAAATCTCTGTGAAGTTCGGGAACTGGTTGGTTCCGAGGATAAATTCTTTACGCTTGGCGGCATCAGCATGACGCTTGTCGTTCGATGCGTTGACTGCATTTACGATGTTTCCCTTCAATGCCTCTGCCAAGAAACCTCCTGCATTCTCCACGGCGAGGAAGAGCTGCCAGCCTTCCTTAGCGATGGCATCGGTGAGGTGCTCAATGGTGTAGGAACCACCTGCCACATCGACGAGTTTGTCGAAGTGAGCCTCTTCTTTCAGCAGGAGCTGCTGGTTGCGAGCAATGCGCTCGGCAAAGTCGGTTGGTACTTCGTAAGGCTGGTCGAATGGGGTAACTACGATGGAATCGACATTTGCGATGGCAGCAGACATGGCTTCCGTCTGTGAACGCAGCAGGTTCACATAAGGGTCAAACAATGTCTGATTATACTCTGATGTCATGGCGCATACGTGCATCTGGCAAGCGCAGTCGCATTTAGGTTCGTACTGCTTCACAATCTGTGCCCACAGCATGCGAGCGGCACGGAATTTCGCAATTTCCATGAAGTAGTTGTCACTTACGCCCATGTTGAACTTGATGCGCTTGGCTGCCTCGGTGGCATCTACACCAGCTTCGGTCAGGATATTCATGTATTCAGCACTCCAAGCCAATGCGTAACCAAGTTCCTGATAGATGTAGGCACCCGCATTGTTCAGTGCAACAGAGTTGACATTGATGCATTTATAGCTTGGTAGTTCAGTCAACGCTTCAATCAGTGGTTTTGTGCATTCGAGCATAGCGGATACGTCCTTGCCCTTGCAGAGAATCTTGCTGATGGGGTCGAAGTTGATGCTGCCCTTCAAGTCAGCCAGTGGGTAGTTCTTCTCTTTGAAATACTCCACCAGCATCTGTGCCAACTCCACGCAGTGACGCTGGCAGGTCTTGAAGTTCAGTTCCACGTACTGAGGCTGAATGCCGTCGAGCAGAGTTGCTACGAACTCTTTGCTGATGTCCTTGCCTGAAATCTTGAAACCGATGGAATCGATACCCTTGTTCAGAATGTCGAGTGCCTTGGCGTTAGCTGCCTTAGCATCTTCTACATTGATTTCCTGACGCACAAACCAGAGGTTGTTGTCTTTCTTGTTGCCACGAATGAATGGGAACTCACCTGGCAGAGAATCGATTGCCTTGAGATTTTTCAAGTCCTCACGGCGATAGAAAGGCTGTACGTTGAAGCCTTCGTTGGTTCTCCAAACCAACTTCTTCTGGAAGTCTGCACCCTTGAGGTCCACCTCAATCTTGTCCAACCACTCTTGTGTGGTGGGGGCTTGAAACTCCGAGAAGAGCTTTTCTTTCATGTTAGCCATAAAATATCAATTAAAATGTGTTGTAAGTGTTTCGCATTTTTGTCATCTCGTATGTTTTAATAAGAAGACATAGAGAAGCCCACAAAGGTACGTCTTTTTCTGTGTTTAACAAAAGAAAGAGCATGAAAAAGTTAAAAACACATTCTGACAACCCATGTAGATGCTGTTTCTTTTCGCAAATCGCTATTCCGTAGTGTACATCTTTGTCGGGTTTGTTTCGTCCAATGCTTCCATTTCCAGCGATGCCCAAATGAAAGGACCTATACCTTTGGCGTCGTTGTCGCGGATAGGTTCAGATATATAATAGTTAAAAGACCCGTCCCTGCGTTTATTCTCCTTGACGTTAGGTGCAGCGAGCTTCACTTTCTCACTGATACCAGGTCCTAATCCTGCCACAGAACAGCAGTGAGTTAAGGAAATGGTCTCGTCGTCGTTGACACGGATAAAACGGTTGAGAATGCCATGATATGCTTTTATACCCGCCTCTTGGAACGTCTGATTTACATACCCTTTCCTATATGCTTTCAGGAGAGCGTAAGCAAACATTGATGAACATGTGGATTCCAAATAGTTGCCTTCACGCTTTGGAGCATCCATCACCTGATACCACACACCTGAGTGTGGGTCTTGCCATTTGATGATAGCCTCCAAGTCCTTTTTGAGCAATGCCACCACTTCTTGACGACGTTCATAGTTCTCTGGCAGGACATCGAGCAATTCGATGAGTGCCATTGTGTACCATCCTTGTGCGCGTCCCCAGCAATGTTGGCTCAATCCAGTTTGTGGGTCTGCCCAAAACATTTCATGTGTTTCGTCCCAAGCATGACGGTTCAATCCTGTTTGTGGGTCAAGGGTGCGTTTGTAGGTGGTTGTAACCTGTTGGACAGCATCATCATAGACTTTTCTTGCTTTTTGGGGAGGTAGCAGCATTGAAGCCGTCAGGACGTGGTAGGGGAGTCCCATGAAGATGCCGTCGAGCCATACTTGATAGCTGTAAATAGCTTTGTGCCAAAAGACGCCATCCTCGGCAGTGCGCGGCTGTTGTTGCAATTGCTTCATCATCAGTTGCATGGCGAGCAGGTTCTTCCGTTCGGGCTTTTGTTGATACATGCGTGCAACGAAATGCCCCGTGCGGATATTGTCGAGATTGTAGTCTTCGAGCCGATAGCCGTGTATTTCACCTTTGTTGTTAATCATGGTGTCTGTGTATTCTTGGCAATAATCCCAAATGCGCGGATTACCATATTTTAGATAAGTGTCCAACATGGCTTCCAGTTCAATACCCATTACGTAACTCCATTTGGGTTTGGAGGAGAAGTCAAGCAGGTAGCTTTTCGGTGTGCGTTGCATTTCTGATGCTACCATCCATTCGCTGTAATGCTTATAGGGTTGCTCCTGTAGGCATATAGAGCCATTGATTTTCAGCTTGTCAAAGAGGATGTTGCGTGTCTTCCCCGTGATGGTGTTTCCTTGTTTCACTCCATTGAATTGGCAGTTCCTTACTATGATGTCCTCCACGTATGTACCTTCTTCCAAACCAATCACTTGTACACCGTATTTAGACTGTTCGCAGGTAACATGCTCCATGAGCACATTCCTTACTATTGGGTAATATCCACGACAGCACACTTCGTTGTGTTCGTAGTCAAGATTGATCTTTAAGACGGATTCGCCACATTGTCCCACCGTGATGTCTTTGACGAAGATATTCTCAATTACACCACCACGACAGGAGTTTGTCTTGATGCGCAGCACTCGGTCGAGATTTGGGGAGTCCATCACACAATCGTGGGCAAACACGTTTTTGCATCCTCCGCTGATTTCTGAGCCAATCACCACACCGCCATGTCCATTCTTCATCTCGCAACGGCGGATGATGATGTTCTGACAGGGCATATTCCTCTGTCTGCCATCTCGATTGCGTCCACTCTTGATGGCAATGCAGTCATCGCCAGTGTTGAAGAAGCAGTCCTCAATCAACACACGGTCGCATGATTCAGGGTCACATCCATCACCGTTAGGACCATCGTTGTTGATATGTACACGCCTCACTGTCATATCTTTACATTTCAGAGGATGAATCACCCAAAATGGTGAACGCAACAAGGTTACATCCTCTATCTGTACGCGTTCACATTGGTTGAATCCCACCAGTTGTGGGCGCAATCCATCCGTTTCATGGAAGGTTCTAAGCATAGAGTGTTTGCCTTTGGGTGTCACCATAGGTTCTCCATCTTCTCCATTCTTCAATAATCTTTGGCGTGCTCCTAACTTCTGACTCACGACACCTTCTTTCCAGCCGTATTTAGTAGCTCCGCACCATGGCCACCATGTGGAGCGGTTGCCACCACCGTCAATCGTTCCTTTGCCAGAGATAGCGATGTCTGTTGCTTTGAACGCATAGATACATGGTGACAGGTTATAGCAATCCAAACCTTCCCACGAAGTTTCCACTATGGGATAAAGCGCAGGCTTGAAAGCGAACGCCAGTACAGCACCTTCTTCCACCGTCAGGTTTACACCGCTTTTCAGTTCTATCGCTCCTGTCAGGAATCGTTGTCCAGCAGGTACTATCACACGCCCTCCTCCCTGTTTCGTGCAGTGATTGATTGCTTTCTGAATAGCCTTTTGATTTTTTGTTGCAGATGCTGAGGATTGGGCACCATATTGTGTGATGAGTACCTCCGCATGACCTCTGCGTGGCAATTGGATGCTTTGCTCGATTTGTTGATATTGTAAGGTGTCCCATTCCAGTGCTGATGCAGGAGAGGGTAGTGTGATTACGATTATCGCCACCAATGTCGTAGTGATATATCTGTAAAGGCGTTTTTCCATCTGTCGCATAACTTTCGTTTCATCATTTTGCAAATTTAGGGATAAAAAACGAAAAAGAGATGCGGTTTTATGTTTCAGTACGCTTTTTTTCTGTAACTTTACACCCGTAACACGATACTTTCGGGTTTATATGGTCTTAAATTTATAAATACATATATTATGAATGTCAAAAAAGTTATCAAGTGGCACGGATGCACACAAAGACAGTCAGTACTTCTTCGTAAGTACTCCAGTCCTTGTTCGGCAGTACTTCAGTACTTACGAAGAAGTACTGAAGCAACATAGAGGCTTGTCAAAGAGAAGATATATGTGTAATCTTCGCCACATCGGGAGACGCGTGTTTTGCCCATGTGGTTGGGTATAAATCAATTTCTACGACTTACTTATGTCTCATTTGAGTAATGATAAAAAAATAATAATCAAAAACCAATTATTAACCATGAATGTAAGACATTTACTTTTGTCTGTTTTGACAATGGGTTCAGTTGTGGCGCAAGCACAGAAGACACCTGTTTGGTGTGACCCTAATGTCAACGAAATCAACCGTAAAACAGACGTGGCGAACTATTTCGCCTATGAGAGTGAGGCGTTGGCACAGCTGCCACAAACGCCGAAAGCGAACACGAAGGCGCAGTCGAGCCGCTACATGAGTATCGAAGGCAAGTGGAAGTTCCACTGGGTGGAGAGTGCCAACGAGCGTCCCGCTGACTTCTATACGCTGAAGTATGACGACTCCCAGTGGGGCACCATGCCTGTGCCTGGCATTTGGGAACTGAACGGCTATGGCGATGCCATCTATGTGAACAACTGCTACGCTTGGCGCAGCGACTGGGTGGGCGAGCCACCAGCCGTGCAGGACAAGGGCAACCATGTGGGTTCTTATCGTCGCACTTTCACCATCCCTGCCGATTGGAAGGGCGAGAAGGTTTACATCCACATCGGTTCGGCTACCTCCAACCTCACGCTCTATGTGAATGGCAAGTATGTGGGTTATAGCGAAGATTCCAAGGTGGCGGCTGAGTTTGACATTACCAAGTATGTCACTCCTGGTAAGGAGAATCTCATTGCCATGCAGGTGATGCGCTGGTGCGACGGCTCTTGGAACGAGGACCAGGACTTCTGGCGTTTCTGTGGCATTGCCCGTGAGTGCTATCTCTATGCTCGCCCTGTGAGTCACATCGAAGACCTCTTCATCAAGCCAGACCTCGTGAACAACTACAAGGATGGTGTGTTAGCTGGTAAGCTTGACCTCGTGGGTGGCAAGGGTAAGACCGTGAAGATTCGTCTGACCGATGCGAAGGGCAAGGAAGTGCTGAACGAGTCGGTGGTGGCATTGGACAATGGTCCTGTCACTTTTGATTATCAGACGGATGCGCTGAAGGGCATTCAGGCGTGGACGGCTGAGACTCCCACGCTCTATAATCTCTACGTTTCTCTCTACGACGGCAACAAACTCCTTGAGTGCATTCCGCAGCGCATCGGTTTCCGCAAGGTGGAAATCAAGAACCAGCAGTTGTTGGTGAATGGTCAGCCAGTACTCATCAAGGGTGTTGACCGACATGAACTTGACCCCGATGGTGGCTATGTGGTCAGTGTCGAGCGTATGATTCAGGACATTCAGGTGATGAAGCAGCTGAACGTGAACGCAGTACGCACTTGCCACTATCCCGACGACCCGCGTTGGTATGAGTTGTGTGACGAGTACGGCATCTACGTTACAGCCGAAGCCAACATCGAGAGCCACGGAATGGGCTATGGCGAGAAGTCGCTGGCAAAGGATCCCCGTTTCCATGATATGCACATCGAGCGTGAACGCCATAATATATATGTATTGAAAAATCATCCTTCTATCATCGTTTGGTCACTCGGCAATGAGTCTGGTTACGGCAAGAACTTTGAGGATGCTTACGACTTCGTGAAGGCTTATGATTCATCGCGTCCTTGCCAGTATGAGCAGGCAGGCAAGAACGGCAAGACCGACATCTATTGCCCCATGTATGCTGACTATGGTCACTGCGAACGTTACTGCAAGGAGGGCAATCCACGCCCACTCATTCAGTGCGAGTATGCTCATACAATGGGTAACTCTGGTGGTGGATTCAAGGAGTATTGGGATTTGATTCGTAGCACGCCTAACTATCAGGGTGGCTACATTTGGGACTTCATCGACCAAGGTCTGCGTGGCAAGAGCAAGCTGACGGGCAAGCCCATTTGGACGTATGGCGGTGACTATGGTCGCTTCCCTGCATCAGATAACAACTTCAACTGCAATGGAGTTATCAATCCTGACCGTGTGCCTAATCCGCATGCTTATGAGATTCAATACTACTATCAGAACATTTGGGCGACTCTCACTGATGCAAAGGCTGGAAAGGTGGAGGTCTATAACGAAAACTTCTTTGTGCCGCTGAAGGGTATTACCATGAACTATGCGATAGTGGTGGATGGAAAACAAGAAGATGCTGGAAAAGTAGGATTGGATAATCTGAACATTCAGCCTCAACAGCGTGCCGTTGTCACGATTGAAGCGATAGCGAAAGCTATGGGCAATGAAGCATATAAGGGTAAGGAAATCTTGGTGAACATCGAGTTCACATTGGCAAAAGACGAGCCACTGTTGAAAGCAGGCACCGTTATCGCTCACCAGCAGTTTGAGGTTGCTCCTTACGCATTCCCAAGCGTTGAAACCATTACAGCACAGCCTGTTACAGACAAGAAAGCAAAGAAAGCTCCTGCTGCCGTCACACTTGACGACCGTGCTGTCTATGCCGTGCTTTCTGCCAATGGCGTGAAGGTGACATTCGATAAACATACTGGCTATGTGGCTCACATTGATGTGGATGGCACACCGATGATGACCGACGACTCAGAGTTGACTCCCGACTTCTGGCGCGCCGCTACCGATAACGATTTCGGTGCAGGTATGCAGAATCGCCTTGCCGCATGGCAGCATCCTCGTTTGGAGAGAAAGGCCTTCGACATCAAGCAGGATGGTGTGAACTATGTGGTCACTGCTGAGTATGAGATGAAGCACTTGGAGGCTACCGTCAAGCTCACCTACACCATGACACCTGCTGGCAAGCTTGTGGTGAAGCAAGACCTCATCGTCAATCCTGATGCCAAGGAAAAGCCACAGCTTCTCCGCTACGGCATGCAGATGCAGATGCCTAAGGAGTTCTCGCAGATAGAATACTACGGTAAAGGTCCTCATGAGAACTACATTGACCGTGCCAACAGTCAGAACCTCGGCATTTGGAAACAGACCGTGGAAGAGCAGTTCTGGGGTTACGTTCGTCCACAAGAGACTGGTACCAAGACGGGTGTGCGCTACTGGACCATTACCAACAAGGCAGGCAAGGGTCTCAAGTTTGAGGGTGAACAGCCACTTGAGATGCAGGCTCTTAACTACACCGAGGATGACCTCCAGCCCTCACGCAATAAGGCTCAGTGGCATAGCGGTGACCTTGTGGAACGTCCGTTCACTGACCTCCACATTGCTGCTCGCAGCATGGGTGTTGGTTGTGTCAACTCTTGGGGTGCATGGCCACGCCAAGAGTATCAGATGCCATACAAGGACTACACATATACTTATATTATCTCACCTGTGAAGTAATCTTACGGAAGATATACAAACGGAACGAGACAGAGCCGTAACTACGGCTCTGTCTCGTTTTTTCGTGTATTTGAGCGATTTGTAATCCTCTTTTACAGGCGTATGTCCAATTCTGTTTTATGCTTGATTTCACTAAGCACAAATGAACTTTGCATCTTGACTATTCCGTGTACTTTTGTCAGTTTCTCAAAAACAAATTTGTTGTACTCATCTAAGTCTTTTAACACGACTTTTAGCAGGAAGTCATAAAACCCTCCTGTCGAGTAACATTCCATAACTTCGTCTATTTCAGTTATCTCTTTTTTGAACCGTTCGATATGCTCATCATCATGCACGGCTAAAGATACGTTGCAGAATACAACGAGGGGCAACCCCACTTTCTTGTTGTCTATTATCGCGCTGTAACCTGTTATCACTCCTTCATTTTCCAGCCGTCTCATGCGCTCGTAAACAGGTGTTTTGGATAGATTCAGCAGTTCGCACAATTCTTTTGTATTGGCTTTGGCATCTTTTTGGAGCGCTTTTAGAAGCCGTATGTCAATTTCATCAAGTTTTGTCATTTTTTATATTCCTGTTTGCTATTGTTAAAGTAGAGTCGTAAAGGATAAAAGAACTTGTTCTTTTGCAAATATAGGAATGTTTCCCGAAATATCAAAAGGATATGGGATAAATGGACCGTTATGCCTAATTTTGTATCCCGATAGAATATAAAACTTTAATGATGATGAAGAAAATAGTGATTTATAATGCAATGGCGTTTATGACCATTGTGGTTTGGGGAGTGACATTCGTCTCGACCAAAGTGCTTATTTCCAATGGGCTAAGTCCTGTGGAGATATTTATCATTCGTTTTGCCGTAGCATATATCTGTACGCTGTTGTTCTCTCACAAGAGGTTGTGGGCAGTGAGCTGGAGGGATGAAGCGATGTTGTCGTTAGCAGGAATCACAGGAGGTTCGTTGTATTTCATCGCAGAAAATTCAGCGTTGAGTATCACGTTTGCATCAAACGTGTCGTTGATTATCTGCAGTGCTCCTATATTTACAATGATATTAGGAAAGGTTCTGTTTCGGGATTCCATCAAGTTGACCGCTTGGATTGGCTCTATTATTGCTTTTGGTGGAGTTTGCGTTGTTGTTCTTAATGGTTCAATCAATTATGGAATCAATCCTTTAGGTGATTTCTTAACATTGTTAGCAGCACTTTCATGGGCAGGTTACTGCTTGTTATTGAGAGGGTTGAATGAAAAATATAGCAATCTGTTTATAACCCGAAAGGTGTTTGCTTACGGAGTCATCACAGCCACGTTGTTTTATGTTATATCCCCAACTCACATACAGATGGGAGGTGGGGATATGAAGTCGATAATATGTAATCTGATATTCTTGGGTGTTGGTGCATCCTTCATGTGCTATCTGATGTGGAACATGGCAGTAAAACATCTTGGAGCTGAAAAAACATCCAATTACATCTATTTCGTTCCGCTTGTGACAATTCTTGCTTCAACGCTGATTCTTGGTGAGCCGTTTTCCATAGAGACTGTCATGGGGGCGATATTGATAATAGGCGGTGTTGTATTGTCCACCAAGTAGATAGAGTTTGTTACAGCTTGAATTTCAGATAGTAGGGGAGTGCGGCTTGGATGCCTGTCTTTTGCCCTGCTTTCTTCAAGTCGGTAAAGATGGGGTAGTAGTCGCCGAGGGCTTGCTGCAGTTGGCGGTCGGCGTAACTGTTGCCTTGTATCTCGTAGAGAAGGTTGTCGAGGATGGTGCTCTTGGC
>CAMWJL010000068.1 GCA_947174565.1 uncultured Prevotellaceae bacterium
ACTCGTGACCCCCTGCGTGACAGGCAGATATTCTAACCTACTGAACTAACGCACCAAATATGTGTATGTATTGTATGTTGTTTGCGGTGCGTACGAGACTCGAACTCGTGACCCCCTGCGTGACAGGCAGATATTCTAACCTACTGAACTAACGCACCGTTTGTTTTGTTGTTGCAGGAACCTCTGTTCCTGTTTTGCGAGTGCAAAGGTACAACATTTTGCAATACTGACAAAGAAATTCAGACTTTTTTTACAAATTATGTTTGAATTTATAGGGTGGGGACGTTTACTCCTGTCCTTCCTCCGTAAAAATGTTGGGTTCTGGCTCGGGAGTAGGGTCTGTGTCTTCGAGGGGGAAGAGGCCTGTGGAGGAGTGGATGATGTAGTCGGTCATTTGCTCGTTGCTGCTAAAGTTATAGCCTGAGAGCTGGCGGGTGTCACCGTCAATCTCCATGTAGGCAGGAGAGTATATACGGTGAGCTTGCATGTCCCAGAAGAGGAGGGAGGTCTTGAAGGTCTCGCCTTTGAGGTTTTTGACCAGCACACGACTGCGTAGTTCCCACAGGTGCTTGTTGTTGTAGAAATAGGCGGTGTCGGCGGAAATGAAGGCATCGACTTGAAAGGACTCGTTGAAGCGTTCGAGGAAGAGACCTTTTTCAAATGCCCAATATTGTGGTTCTTTTTTGTCGTAGATGTCCCACACCTCGGTGATGAGCTTGTAGCGGATGATGCCCGAGTCGCTGACGAGGGTGCTGACACCAACGGAGCGGAGGGTGGGCAGTGAGTCGCGCTCTCCGATGTCGAGGCCTGTGTGTTGTTGGTTGTCGCTGCAAGCTGGAAACAACAGCATTGCAGCAGCCGTGATGACTGCTGCGATGCTGAATGTATGTGTGAGATGAATGTTCAAACCTTTCATTAGCGGAGACGGAGTGTGGTTGTCTCACCTGCTACGCTGACGGTCTGACCTGCCTTGATGCCAGCAAAGAATGCCTCAGACTTGGGATAGAAGTGAGCGGCGTATGCGGCTGCTTGGCGGTTGGCCTTGGCTGCAGAAGATGGGTCAACTGATTTTGCGCGGTTGCAATAGTCGGTAGCCAAGCAGTAGTAGTAGCTCTTTTGCAAGTGGTCTCCAGAAGCGGAACGGGCAATGCAGTTGGCTTGAAGCAGATAGGCTGCACCGTTGGATGGGGTGTATTGGAGCGACTTGCGGCAGTATTGGCGGCATTGAGCCAGATTGCCTTTCTTGAACATGAGGGCAGCCACGATGTAAGAATACTTGGCTTTCTTGGCGTTGTCGGACTCAAGACCGATGGCCTCGTCGAAGTACTTGATTGCGCCGTCAAGGTCGTTCTCCTTCAGGAGTTTGGATGCCTTACCGATAGCTGCCTGTGGGGTTTTGTTAATCTGGTAGGCATAGTCGGCTGCTACATAGTAGATGTTGGACTTGTCGCACTCAAAGTTGTTGAGGATAGCCAGCACAGAGTTGAGGTACTGGAGGTTCGTCTTGTTGGTCTCGACTTGTGCAGCGTAGATTTTCTCGAGAGCGTCGCAGTCGGCAGCACCTGAGGATACGAAGAGTTCGTTGGCTTTGTTCTGCACGGGCTGGTAGTTATCTACGATTTTCTGTGCCTCGGGAGCGAGCACCACTTGTTCAACCCACTTGGTGGAGTCTTCTGATTCGGGGTCTGCTGGGATGGTCTCAGAAGGGTATTCCTTGGCTTGGTCAAGCAGACGTTCGCAAATCTCGTTGGTCTCCATATAGTCTTGGATAAAGTCTTGGCGGATGTTGATGTTATCCTTATTTTGGAGGAAACGGTTGTAGGAGCATTCGATGAAGCCGAAGAGGACAAAGCCCTCGGTGTTAGGTCCCATGTCGTCAATCCCTTCTTTGAACATCTTGTAGGCCACGTTGTTGTTCATTTCTGGGCAGAAATAGTAATAGTCGTATGCTTTGCGGCAGAGGATGTTACCCTTGGTGGATGTTGTTTTGGGGGTGGCGAAAGAGTTGAGCGCATCAAGGTTCTTGAGGCGTTGGTCGTAGATGTTCATGAGCTTGTCGAAATACTCTTGCTTCTTCTCTGCGTTGGTTTCCTGCTGGATGAGTGTCTCGAACATCCATGCGCCGTCAGTATAGATGCGTACCATGGAGAGGGGAGCTTTCGTGAAGACGAACTCCCACGGTTCGATGGCTTCCACGTAACTTTGGCGTTTGAAAGCATCTTGATAGAGTGACAGGCTACCGAGCACGTCGATAGAGTCTTGCCCGTGACCAATACGGTCGTTGATAGACGTTCCCTTCAGGTCCTGTGCAAAGCTTGCAACAGACACGAAAGCGAGAGCGCATACAAATAAAATCTTTTTCATAATCATAATTGTTTTGTTGTATATTAGTTCGTTTATTTCTATTGGTTTGAGGTTTATCGGTACAAAGTTATGCTATTCTACTCTCCATTTGTAGAACCAGCGTTCGCTGAACGTGAGACCAATACAGAACTTGAGGTAGTTCTCTGTCAGCTTGCTCTGTCGTTGGGTGATGGCATTGAGATAGGGAATGTCCGTGTGTATCCATTGTACGGAGAAGTGCATCTTGGGGCTGACGCGCCAAGTGTTGCGGTTGGCGATGGGCATCGTGATACCTGCTGAAACGCCTACCTCGCTGGGCTTGCTGGTGATGGTGCCTGTGACATCAGCCTTTGCATAGGATTGGGCGTAGTAGCCACCCACTTTGTAGCTGCATTTGTTGAAATAGTGGTCGGAGTTGGATTTGGGTGTCCATTCGATGCCTGCCGCCGCTTTCCAGCGGTCGTTGAGCTGTCCGCGAGTGGCTGTATAGACATCTAAACCGTTGTCGCCTGACTGGTTGGGAAAACGGCAAAGACTCCATTTTTGAAGCTCGAAGTCAACACCTACACGCAATTGGTCAGTATGGTAATAAGTGACTCCCACTGCGAGCGCATTAGGCAATTGGAATGCGTTTTTGATGGTGTCAGTCGATTCGGTTTCAATGGTCGAAGAGCTGTTTCGTGTCTCCGTCTTGCGGTATGCGTTGTTCTCGACCTTGTGTCCCAAAGTGTAGGTACCACCAATAATCAGCTGGTCGTCGGAATTGAGTGGCTGGATGTATTGGAAACCGCCTTGAAGATTGTAGGTACTGATTTCGGCCGTATAGATACGTGCCATGCTGAAGATAGTACTTTCATTGAATGCCATGGTCATATTGTGGGTGTAGTCGCCCCAAAGATAACTGAGGTTGACACCGATGGACAGTGGCTTGAAGGGCTTCCATCCCACACCTAAAAAGACTTCGCGAAGACCGCCGTCGCCACTGAAAGTTGAATAGGAGGTGACGTTCTCATTCCCTGCAAGCGGGTCGGAGGCGGAGGCGAGGCTGTATTTTATGTTCGTGGTGGGCAGGAGTCCTGTGGTAACACCAACATTCTTGGCTGCGCGGAACTGGAAGGCAAAGTAATCGAAACTGGAGTTTCGGATGTTTTGGCGCATTCCTCCCATCTTGTAGTTAGTGTTCTGCAAGGATATGCCAAGGTCGAACAGGGCTGTCAATGAATCTACGGCGGAATAAGAGGCTGGATTTGCGATGTTGATTTGCTGCCCGTTGCGGAAACCTTGAGCTACGCCTGCCATACCTTTGTTGAATCCCATGGCGCGTTCGGATTGAATGCCAAAGCCATAGCGAGAGTAGGGTGAACTGATACCATTCTGCGCATGGGTGTTGGCAACGAGCCATGTGGCGATGAGAACAAGTGATAACTTTTTTATCATTTTCTGTCGTTGGTGTCTATGTTTGTAGTGCAAAATTACGCCTTTTTGTGTAGTCTTCAAAATTTGAACTTACCGAAGCGAGTTAAAAAAACTGAAAGGTGGCGATTCGTGATGGTTTCTATGATTTTTGTGCGGCTTTTGGAGGTCTGCTTTGTTTGTGTTGCGATTGGTTCTTCCCCCTTTGTGCAGATGGGTGTGCTTGTCCTTTTTTGCGCGAGCCACGATGGCTGCCTCGTCCGTAATAACGCTTTTTTGAAGACGCATTTCCTGTGGGCATCTGGGGCTTTTCGCCACAGCCTTCAGGCAGAGCGGGTTTGTCTATCTCCTTTTCAATGAGCTGCTCAATCTTCAGCAAGTGATGCCAATCCTTGGGTGTAACCAACGTGATGGCTTGACCTTCACGGTTAGCGCGTGCGGTTCGACCAATGCGATGAACATAGTCTTCGGGGTCTCGTGGTGCATCGTAGTTGATGACCATTTGGATGTCGTCAATGTCGATGCCACGGCTCACTATGTCAGTGGCAATGAGGATGTTGATGCGGCGATTTTTGAAAGCCAGCATCATTTCCTCACGTTCACGCTGTTCGAGGTCGCTGTGCATAGCACCCACATTGAAGCCCTTGCGTTTAAGCGTGATGCTGAGTTCCTTGACTTTCATCTTGGACGATGCGAAGAGGATGACACGGTCGAGGTCATCCTGTTGGAGGACTTTCTCTACAATGCGGTCTTTCATGCCGTCATAGCAAAGATAAGCCTGCTGCTGAATCTTCTCTGCGGGTTTGGAAACAGCAATCTTCACTTCGATGGGGTCGTGAAGTATGTTCTGTGCCAGTTTCAAGATGTTGTCAGGCATGGTGGCAGAGAACATGATGGTTTGCCGCTCTTCGGACAGATAGCTGGTTATCTTCATGATGTCATCGTAGAAACCCATGTCGAGCATGCGGTCAGCTTCGTCGAGGATGAAGAAAGACACTTTTTTCAGATTGATGTGACCTCCGTTCAAGTGGCTGATAAGACGACCAGGGGTGGCAATGATGATGTCGGCTCCGAGTTCAAGCCCTTTGCGTTCTTGCTCGAAACGAATGCCGTCGTTTCCGCCATAGACAGCCACGGAAGACACTCCGTTAAGATAGTAGGCAAAGCCTTCCACCTGCTGGTCAATCTGCTGTGCCAGTTCTCGTGTGGGGGACATAATGATACAGTTGACAGAATCCTTGGGGTAATCGCCATGGCTGAGTTCATCAAGCACAGGGAGTAGATAGGCAGCGGTTTTGCCTGTGCCCGTTTGTGCTATGCCCATGAGGTCACGTCCCTCCAGAATCTTGGGAATAGCCTGTTCTTGTATGGGGGTACACTGCTCGAAGTTCATCGCATCAAGAGCATCAAGCAGTTCATCTGAAATGTTTAGTTCATCGAAATACACAATCGTTTATGTTTTTAGGGTGATATAATCTGTTTATCTGGGTGCTTTCTTGTAGTAGTGGAACGCTATGAAGGCATAGACGATGTTGGGAATCCATACAGCAATGATAGCAGGGAAGTTTGTGTTGACAGCCAAGCTTGACACAACGGTTTGGAACATGATATAAACCAATATCAATGCAAGTCCGATGCCCAATGCAATACCCATGCCGTTCTTGCGCTTTCGTGCAGAGATAGAGACACCGATGATGGTTAGAATAAAAGTGGCGAAAGCTGTAGCTCCTCGCTTCCAGTATTCCACTTCAAACTGTTGAATATTGGCGAATCCGCGTGCTTTTTGTCGCTCAATATGGCGGCGTAGTTCAGGGCTTGTCATCGTGGTTTCCATGTCGCGCGCTACGATGAGGTCTTGTGGCTGTATCTTGATGATTGTGTCAAGCTTGTTGCCACTTCTGATTTCCTCTTTCAATCCTTGGAAGTCACGAGTTTGATAGCCTGTGATAATCCAATGGTATGGCTCATAGGAGAGCGTATCGTATTGAATGGTCATGGCTTGGAGGTGCTTGACCAGTTTCTTGTTCTCGAACTTGTCAAGCGTAAACTCATACCCCGTCTTTTGGCTTTCTTCATAACGGGCGATATAGGCGATTACGCCCGAATCAACCTCCAGTTGTATGTTCGAGGCAAAGTCTTGTCTTCCTCGGTTCTTGTACTGATTCTCAAATCGTACACGCTTTACGTTTCCTTGAGGAATGACATAAGAACCCAATCCGAAGTTAAGCAAGGCTATGATGCCAGCTGAAATCATATACGGGCGCACCAACCGTCGGAAGCTGGTGCCAGTGGATAACATGGCAATAATCTCAGAGTTGTCTGCCAGCTTTGTGGTGAAGAAGATGACGGCAATGAACACAAAGAGCTGGCTGAACATGTTGGAATAGAAGGGGATGAAGTTCAGATAGTAGTCGAACAGAATCTCTTCTACGGGCACATCATGTTGCAGGAACTTGTCAATGTTTTCATTGATGTCGAATACAACTGCAATGCTGATAATGAGAATGATGGAAAAGAAATAGGTGCCGAGGAACTTGCCAATGATGTAACGATCCAGTCGGGACAGGGGAGAGTGCTCTGTGAGCCATTTGATGGGCAGCAAACGGCGAACATCCCTCGAACGCAGCGCATGGTGCAATCGTTTCCCGCCCTGTTTCTTCGAGTGTTCGCAATGATTCGTACTCCTTTCCTCGTTTGTGAGTGAAGTCTGCTTTCCGTTTTCTTCTTCCGCCGTAACCAATGTTGATGAAATTCCCTTATATATAATATATGTGTAATAATCTCTTCTTTCCCGTTATAGCCTTCTGCCCAGTTCCTCCACCATCTTGGCTTTCCAAATGCAGAAATCACCCGCTATGATGTGTTGACGGGCTTCTCCCACCAGCCAGAGATAGAAAGCCAAATTGTGAATGGAGGCAATCTGCATCGCCAACAATTCCTGCGCCTTGAACAGATGGTGGACATATGCCTTCGTATAGGTCGTATCGACGTAAGACGTTCCATCAGGGTCGAGTGGTGAGAAATCGAAGTCCCACTTCTGATTACGCAGGTTGATGATGCCGTGCCTTGTGAAGATTTGGGCATTTCTGCCGTTTCGGGTAGGCATTACGCAGTCGAACATGTCAACGCCCCTCTCAATACCCTCCAAGATATTGATGGGTGTACCTACTCCCATCAGATAACGCGGTTTGTCTTTGGGCAGAATGGCATTGACCACCTCCACCATCTCATACATCACTTCCGTTGGTTCTCCCACAGCCAAGCCACCAATGGCATTGCCGTCCGCTTCTTTCGATGCCACATTCTCTGCCGCACGTTCACGCAAGTCCTTGTAGGTACAGCCCTGCACGATAGGGAAGAGGCTCTGCTGGTAGCCATACTTCGGTTCTGTCTCGTTGAACCGTTGGATACAGCGGTCGAGCCAGCGTTCTGTCAAAGCCAGCGATTTCTTCGAGTATTCGTAGTCGCTGGTGCCAGGGGGGCATTCGTCAAACGCCATCACGATGTCGGCACCAATCGTACGTTCTATGTCCATCACTTTCTCAGGCGTGAAGAAGTGCTTGCTTCCGTCTATGTGGCTACGAAACTCAACACCTTCTTCCTTGATTTTGCGGATGCCAGCTAACGAAAACACTTGAAAGCCACCGCTGTCGGTCAGCATCGGACGTTCAAAGCCGTTGAACTTGTGCAGACCTCCTGCCGCGTTCAGCACTTCGAGTCCAGGGCGCAGATAAAGGTGATACGTGTTTCCCAAGATGATTTGTGCCTTGATGTCATCCCTGAGTTCATGCAAATGTACCGCTTTCACCGTGGCTTGTGTGCCTACAGGCATGAAGATAGGTGTCTGAATGTCACCGTGGTCGGTATGGATGATACCAGCACGCGCATTGGTCTTAGAGTCGCTATGTTGAAGGGTGAATGTCATTGATATTCTTGTTTATTCAGAGATTACAGCAATGCAAAATCCAATACATCTTTCACGTTCGCCACATAGTGGAACGTCACGCCTTTCACATACTTGGCAGGAATCTCTTCGATGTTCTTCCTGTTCTCGTGACAGATGAGAATGTCGGTGATGCCAGCGCGTTTCGCCGCCAAAATCTTCTCTTTGATACCACCCACGGGAAGCACCTTGCCGCGCAGGGTGATTTCTCCTGTCATGGCAATGTTCTTGCGCACTTTGCGTTTGGTGATGGCACTTGCCAACGAGGTGGCGATGGTGATGCCCGCCGATGGTCCGTCCTTGGGTGTGGCACCTTCGGGCACATGGATGTGGATATTGTGGTTCTCGAAGAAATCGGGTTGGATGCCAATGATGTCGCAATGCTCTTTCAGATACTGCAAAGCAATGGTGGCAGATTCCTTCATCACATCGCCCAAGTTGCCCGTCAATCCGAGCTTCTCGCCCTTTCCATTGTTGATGGAAGTTTCGATGAAGAGGATTTCTCCACCTACGCTCGTCCATGCCAAGCCTGTCACAACGCCGTAATAGTCGTTGCCCTGGTATTTGTCACGACTGAATGGCTCAGTGCCGAGATACTCTTTCACATCGTTTACCGTCAACTCTTTCTCTGGCAACACGCCATCCTTGGCGTATTTCAGCGTCACTTTGCGCAACACCTTGTTTATCTTCTTGTCGAGGTCTCGCACGCCTGACTCGCGTGTGTAGTCTTCAATGATTTTCTCAATGGCAGGCTTTGCAATCTTCACGCCGCTGTCCTTCATGCCAAGGTTATCAAGTTCTTTCGGAACCAGATGGCGTTTCGCAATCTCAATCTTCTCCTCTGTCAGATAGCCGCTCACCTCAATCAGCTCCATGCGGTCGAGCAGTGGAGCAGGGATGGTGCTGATGTTGTTTGCCGTGGCGATGAACATCACCTTTGAAAGGTCATAATCAGCGTCAAGATAGTTGTCGTGGAAGGCTACATTCTGTTCAGGGTCAAGCACTTCGAGCAGAGCGGATGCAGGGTCGCCGTGATTGGTGTTCTGTGCCACCTTGTCAATCTCGTCGAGGATGAACACAGGGTTGCTGCTTCCAGCTTTCTTGATGTTCTTGATGATTTGTCCTGCCATTGCGCCCACATAGGTGCGTCGGTGGCCGCGAATTTCAGCCTCATCATGCAATCCGCCTAATGATACGCGTACATACTTACGCTTCATTGCTTTTGCGATGCTCTTGCCCAACGACGTTTTGCCCACTCCCGGAGGACCGTAAAGGCAGAGGATGGGGCTTTTGAAGTCGCCACGCATCTTCAGCACAGCCAAATGCTCGATGATGCGCTCTTTCACCTTCTCCATTCCGTAGTGGTCTTTGTTCAGCACCTTCTCGGCGTTGTTCAGGTTGAGGTTGTCCTTTGTGTATTCCCCCCAAGGCAGTTCCAGCATGGTTTGTGCCCAAGTGTATTCTGTCTGATAGTCAGGGGTGTGGCTGCTCATGTGCGACATCTTGTCCAAGGCATCTTCAAATATCTTTGCCGTGGCTTCATCCCACTTCTTTTTCTTGCCCTGTTCCCTCATCTTGCGAATCTCGTCTTCGCCTTTCTCGCCTAACTGCTCCTGAATGGTTTCCATCTCCTGACGCAGGAAATACTCCTTGTGCTGTTTGTCCAGCTCCTCACGGGTGCGCATTTGAAGGTCCATTTTCAACGCCACATATTGGTATTCACGTTGCAGGATGCCGAGCAGTCGATAGGCACGGTCAAACATGTTGCTTTCTTCCAGCAACACGATGCGCTCCTTGTTGTTGATGTTCAAATTGCAGCAGATGAAGTTGATGACCAGTGTCCTGTCGGTAATGTTGTTGAGCGCGAATGCAGGACCAATGGTCTGCTCGTTGGTGCGCATCAACTTGATGGCCGTCTCGCGACACGCATCCACGATTGCCATGTATTCACGGTTTCCCCGTTCGGGCACAACCTCTGGATAGTTCTCCACATGACCAACATTGTAGTTCCCGTTCCATTCCAAGTCAATCAATCGGACACGCGTGTAGCCTTGAATCAACGCCGTTTTGTTCCCGTCGGGCAGTTTGATGATTTTCTGTACTTTTCCAATCACGCCTGTATGATACAGCTGCTCATAGTCAGGCTCGTCAGTCGAATCATCCACCTGCGTGAACACAGCGATGGGGGCATCCTTCTTCTGCGCCTCTTTCAGCAACTTGAACGAAGAGTCTCTGCCAATCGAAATCGGCACCATGGTCTCGGGAAAGAGCATGACCCCGCGCAAAGGCAGAATAGGGATGATGTCTTCGGGTGAAATCTCCTGCTTGAGGCTTCCTGTCGTAGGATTATCTATGCTGGTAATGAAACTGATTTTGCCTTCTACGTGGCCTTCATCTATAATTTCGTCAAAATTGAAATCCATATTCAGAATCGGTTCTCTAATATACTATTATCTGTTCGGTTTATGTCAAAAACGGTGCAAAGTTAAGAAAAAAGGCGGAACTACACATCATTATTATATAAGATTAACGCTTTTCGTCTCTCAAAAAGGCACTCTTTCCTTGTCTTTACATCGGATTGTGCCTGTTGCGTTTTAAGGCGTTAGGCACTTCCATATACAGTGTGCTTCCACAGCCTCTAAATCGGAGTCCCCGACATCGGTTGGTCGGAGTCGGGGACTCCGATTGGTCGATGTCCCCGACTCCGATTTTGGGGTGCTTTTTGGGGTGTTTTTCCCCGTGGTCGCAAATCATGCTCTTCACGCCCCGATTTGAGGTGAAGACAGAAAATCTGAATATACAAGTCGAAGATAACACAATAGTAGATGATGATGCGTGTTTGTTGCAATAGTGTAAGAAAAACGAATAATTTTTCTTTCATTTTGCAATTATTTCCCATGTTTTTTGCGATTGTTAAGAAAATAAATTATAACTTTGCAGCACTTTCGATAAGGAACTGATTGTATAACGTGAAATAGATAAAACAGCATAAGAAAATGAGTAAACTCATTAAAGTGGAGGGTTACAAGCAACTGCTTGACCCCATACAGACGGAATTGGGCATTAAGCAAATCAAGGATTTCTTTCAGGCAAATCTTTCCACCGCATTGCGTCTGCGCCGTGTGACGGCACCTTTGTTCGTAATGCGTGGATTGGGTCTGAACGACGATTTGAATGGTGTGGAACGCCCCGTTTCGTTCCCCATCAAGGACATGGACGAACAGGTGGCAGAAGTCGTGCATTCGCTGGCAAAGTGGAAGCGTGTCATGCTGGCCGAGTATGGCATTCAGCCGGGATATGGACTTTACACGGACATGAACGCCATTCGTGGCGACGAGGAGTTGGACAACACGCACTCGCTCTATGTCGATCAGTGGGATTGGTGTCGCACTATCCGCAAGGAAGACAGGAACTTGACTTTCTTGAAGAAAATCGTGCGAGACATCTACGCTGCCATCACACGCACGGAGTATCTGGTGTGTGAATCCTATCCGCAAATCAAGCCTTTCCTGCCAGAAGAGATACATTTTATCCATTCAGAAGAACTCTTGCAGATGTATCCCGACATGACACCCAAACAGCGTGAGGATGCCATTTGTAAGAAGTATGGCGCGGTCTTCATCATGGGCATTGGTGGTGAACTCTCCAATGGGGAAAAGCATGATGGACGCGCTCCCGATTATGATGACTGGAGCACACCTAACGAGGACGGGTACAAGGGCTTGAATGGCGACATTCTCATTTGGTATCCCGTGCTTGGACGCAGCATAGAGCTTAGTTCCATGGGCATACGAGTAGATAAGGATGCCTTGCTTCGTCAGCTGGAACAGGAACATAAATCAGAACGCCTTAACCTGTTTTTCCACAAGAAGTTAATGAACGACGAGATACCTCTCTCTGTCGGTGGAGGTATCGGTCAGAGTCGTCTGTGTATGGTACTGCTCCACAAGGCTCATGTGGGTGAAATCCAAGCTTCCATTTGGCCCAAGGACATGAGGGAAGAGTGTGCCAAAGCAGGTATGCCTCTCATCTGATTTCATGAATAGGTTATTGACAAGCGTCGTTGCATTGTGCCTGTTTGGCTTCTGCAATGCACAATTCAATCTCTCTCCCCATTTGGTAGATGCACAGGCGACGGATGCTGCCTGTAGGATGTATGCGTTCCTGTACAACAATTTTGGCAAGAAGACCATATCGGGCATGATGACAGGAGACATGGGTTCTGCCAATGGAGACATCAAGCAACATGCCGATATTCAAGCGGTTTACAAGGCATCGGGTAAGTATCCTGCACTGATCGGTTTCGACTTGATGAACGCCACGGGTAAGAGTGCCAAAGACGCATGGTCGCAGGAATACACGCGTGCCTGCATCAGTTTGGCAAAGGATACTTACCGTTGTGGTGGTATCCCTGCTTTTACATGGCACTGGCGTGACCCAAGCCAAGCAACCATGGCTTTCTATACCCAAGACACGGCGATGAAGATTTCTGATGCCATGAATGCCGATGGCAGTTGGAACACGTCGTCCGACCTTTATCATAAGATTATCAGTGACATAGATGCCGTTGCTGACTGTTTCCTCGAATTGCAGGAGGCTGGCATGGCTTGTGTGTTCCGTCCGTTGCACGAGGCCAGTGGAGGCTGGTTTTGGTGGGGAAGGGAAGGTGCTGAGAAATATGAAATGCTCTATCGGCTTTTGTATGACGAGATGGTCAGAGTGAAGGGAGTGCATAACGTCATTTGGGTAGCGAATGCTGACCCTGACGATGGGTCATGGAATCCTGGTGAAGCGTATTTCGACATCATATCGACAGACATCTATAATCCCGACTATGATTATTCGAGCAACAGTACCGCTTTCGACAAATTAAAGGCACTTACGTCGGGCAAGAAGATGATTGCACTTGCCGAGAACGGGCCTATACCAGACATGCAGCAGGAGGTGGACGACGAGGCTGTATGGTCGTGGTGGATGCCGTGGTATCAGACATGGAACGGCAACTTTGTCAACAAGACAAGCACTGAACAGTGGCGGAAGTGTATGAATGATTCACGGGTCATCACCCTTGACGACATGCCTGTATGTTGGGGCAAGACCTCTGCCTCTGAAACAACCCAAAATGCTCTTATGAAATGATGACACCTAAAGAAGAAATAGAGCAGCTCAGAAAGGAGCTGGAGCAGCATAATTATAACTATTATGTGTTGAATCAGCCGACTGTATCGGATTATGACTTCGACCAAATGATGCACAGGTTGGAGGATTTGGAGATGTTTTATCCGCAGTACGCTGACCCTAATTCGCCTACAAAACGGGTGGGGAGCGACCTGAACCAGTCGTTTAAGGCGGTGGCGCATAAGTATCCGATGCTGTCGCTGGCGAACACGTATAATGAGGGGGAAGTGAGGGACTTCTATCAGCGTGTAAAGGAGGGATTAGAAGGTGAGGACTTCGAGATTTGTGCGGAGATGAAGTATGACGGCTTGAGCATCTCGTTGACATATATAGATGGCGAACTGGTACAGGCGGTTACGCGAGGGGATGGCGTGAAGGGCGATGATGTGACGAACAATGTGAGGACGATTCGCTCTATCCCATTGAAACTGAGGAAGGGGAGTGGCTATCCGCATGAGTTTGAGATTCGGGGCGAGATACTGATGCCCTGGACTTCTTTTGAGAAACTGAATGAGGAACGGGCGAAACGGGAAGAGCCGCTTTTTGCAAATCCGAGAAATGCTGCCAGCGGCACGTTGAAGTCGCAGAACTCGAAAGTGGTAGCGGAGCGCGGATTGGATGCGTATCTATATTATTTATTAGGTGAGGACATCCCTAACGATGGTTTTCAGTATGAGAACCTGCAACAGGCAGCATCGTGGGGCTTCAAGATTTCACAAGGAATGAAGAAGTGCCAAAGCGTTGAGGAAGTGCTGGCGTTCATTGACTATTGGGACAAGGAACGCAAGAATCTGCCTGTGGCGACGGATGGCATCGTTTTGAAGGTGAACTCTTTGCGCCAACAAAGGCATTTAGGCTATACGGCAAAGAGTCCTCGGTGGGCTATTGCCTATAAGTTTAAGGCAGAGAGGGCTTGCACACGGCTGAACGAAGTGACATATCAGGTGGGACGGACGGGTGCTGTCACCCCTGTGGCAAACATGAATCCTGTGCAGTTGGCAGGCACGGTGGTGAAGCGTGCGTCGCTGCATAATGCCGATGTGATGGAAGAACTGGATTTGCACATTGGTGATATGGTGTATGTGGAGAAGGGGGGAGAAATCATCCCCAAAGTGGTGGGTGTGGATAAGGAACTGAGACAACAAGGGTTGCAGAAAGTGCAGTTCATCAAGACTTGTCCTGAATGCGGTGCGCAGTTGGTTCGTTTCGAGGGTGAAGCAGCCCACTATTGTCCCAACGATAGTGCTTGTCCTCCCCAGATTAAAGGGCGTATCGAGCATTTTATCTCTCGCAAGGCGATGAACATCGATAGCCTTGGTCCTGAGACGATTGACGATTACTATCAGCGAGGTTTGATTCACAATGTAGCAGACCTTTACGAGTTGAGCGTTGCCGATATTTGTGGGGTAAACAAGACCCGTGTGAAGTCTGCACAGAAGGTGGTGGATGGTGTGAAGTCAACGCTTCAAGTGCCGTTTGAACGGGTTGTTTTCGCTATCGGTATCCGTTTTGTGGGCGAGACAACTGCTAAGTTGATAGCCAGGCATTTCAAATCGATGGAGGCTTTGCGGAATGCTACCGTGGAGGAACTGGTGGAAGTGGATGGAGTGGGGCAAGTGATTGCGGAATCTGTGGTGAAGTATTTCCAAGACTCTACGAACGTTGCTATCGTAGATAGGCTTGCCAGTTACGGTGTGCAAATGCAGCTTTCAGAGGAAGAACTTTCGGGGCAGACAGACAAATTAGTGGGCAAGAGTATTGTCATCTCGGGTGTGTTCCAGCACCACTCGCGCGATGAATACAAAGCTCTCATTGAGAAGAATGGTGGCAAGAATGTGGGTAGCATCTCCAAGAAGACCTCCTTCATCCTTGCTGGTGACAATATGGGGCCGTCGAAGTTGGAAAAAGCCCAAAGTTTGGGTGTTCAGATTATCACTGAAGATGAGTTCTTGGCGATGCTGTAATTGTATTTGATTTGTCCTTTCCATGTGACATTGGAATCGTGTTCTTTTCTTTTTTTTGTTCTCAAAAGGCGTTTTTCGTATCAAAATTTTCCTAAATCAAAATAAGTCAGTACCTTTGTAGCCAATTAAGCTTAAAAGATTGAAGTTTTATATCCAATAAGATGGCAAAGAAGGCACAAGAACCGCATTATATTTTTGAATCGAGTTGGGAGGTATGTAATAAAGTAGGCGGCATTTATACTGTACTATCGACGCGCGCTAAGACACTGCAAGAAAAGCATACAGACAAGGTTTTCTTCATCGGTCCTGATTTTTGGGCAGGCAAGAAGAATCCACTTTTTAAGGAAAGTAAGACGCTGCTGGCAAAATGGCAAAAGCATGCGTTGGAATATGATGGCGTTTCAATGCGTTTGGGACGTTGGCAGATAACTGGAGCGCAGATAGCTATTTTGGTGGATTTCAAGCCTTTCTTTGAA
>CAMWJL010000069.1 GCA_947174565.1 uncultured Prevotellaceae bacterium
GGGGAGAGGGTCGGGGGAGGGTCCTGGTGGGGCCTGTGCGGGTGGGGGGAGTGAGGGCGTGGGGTGGAGGGGGGTTTTGGGGGGGGGGGGGGGGGGGGGGGGCGGGGGGGCGGGGGGGTGGGGGGGGGCGGGGGGGGGGGGGGGGGGGGCCGCGCCCCCCCCCCCCCCCCCCCCCCCCCCCCCCCCCCGACTCCGATTTTGGAGGACTTTTTGAGGGAGTTTTTTGCGACCTCGATTTACCCACTTCAGACCTCTGTTCACAATCAAGCAAGTCAAAGCACAATGGTCTTATCGGAGCAGTCTCATCATGAACAGGGAGATATTCTTGAATGAGGAAGGCTGGCAAAAATAACCAAGAAATATCTTATCTATAAATGTGGATAGATTGTACTTCGATTCGCAAAATAACAGCTGCTAAACAGACAAATTCCGTTAAGAAAGGTTAAAAACGATGGGGGGGGTAAAAAACCTCTTGGTATTTAGTTAATAATTCAAATAATCCGTACCTTTGGACTTTCATTTAATTAAATAAACTTAAATTATGAATAAATTAGTACGTGTTTTAATGATTGCTTTGGCAATATTTGCGTCCAACAAACTGAATGCGCAAGATATTTCCGAGTTTCAAGAAGAAATTGCGCTGGGTTACAGACCACAACCATACGGCTTCGTACAAGCGCAAGGTGGTGCAGGGGTGACTTTCACCAACGCAAGTTTCACAAAACTTATCACTCCGACATACAGCCTGGGAGTGGGTAAAATGTTCTCAGATGCGGTGGGAGCGCGTCTCTATGTCAACGGGTATAAATCAACTGGCATGCTGAACACCACCGCCCAAAGAGAGAAGTATAAGTTCAACTATATCAACACCAACGTTGACTTAATGCTGAACCTCGTGAACTTGTTCTCAGCCAAGAAGTTCAACGTGTTCAATGTCTATCTGATTGGAGGCGTTGGACTGAACTACGCATGGGGCAATGATGAACTGAACAATCTATCGAACAGGGTTCAACCCACAGACGATTTGTCCAACATGTGGGGTGACAACTGCCAACGCAGTGATGACCTCGGACATAATTTCCGTGTAGGCATGCTGTTTGACGTCAATGTTCACAAACATTGGAGTGTGGGAATGGAAGTTGACCTCAACTCTATGAACGACAGATTCAACTCCAAGCACTCAAAGAGCTGCGACAAGATGCTCACCGCCCAAATTGGCGTAACATACAAATTCGGCATCAAGAAGCCACGCAAACCAATCACATCGGCTAAATCAGCCATGGCAGACTTCACAGAAGAAGCTGTCAACGAGGCAGTTGTCGCATCTGGTCCTGAAACCACATTAAGCGTTGTTGAGCCTATCTACGAGGTAATCTACTATGTAATCTCAGGCACAACACCAACGAAAGAGATTGTTGACCACGTTGTAGATTGGGCAAAAAAGAACCCTGGACACACTATCAACATAAGCGGTTATGCAGACAAAGGCACTGGTACAGCCGAGATTAACGCAGCTCTTGCCAAAAAGAGAGCTGAGACCGTGGCAGCACAACTGATTGAAGCAGGTGTGCCAGACACTCAGGTGATGGTGAAGTCATACGGCGACACCGTGCAGCCGTTTGAGGAAAACGACAAAAACCGTTGTGTCATCATATCCGCTAAATAACAGATATGCCCAAACGGAGACACAACATCATAGATCAAGTATTAGTATCGTTGATTGCGGTACTAATACTTGGTCTTTTAGATACAGCGGCATCAAGAATACACCTGTTGGATCCATTATGTCGCGCAATCAATAACTTTCATCTCTCAGATATGTTCTTCCAGATAATGGACGACACAGGAGAAAAGACTGAAAGCTCATTGATAACCATCGTTGATGTATCCAACCTGCATGACCGTAGCGAGATTGCGAATGTAATAGACGAAATCAATGAATATGAGCCAGCCGTTCTCGGCATAGACATCATTTTTGACGGGTTGAAAGGCGACACAATCGGAAGCGAAAGAGTGGCAGAGGCTATTCTAAACACATCCCAGCCAGTGGTGGCTTTCCAACTGACACAATATGACAATGAGAAGGACATATTCACCCAATCACGTCATTCATTCTTCACAACAGATGGTCATATAACCGAGGGATTTTCCAACATTGATGCCGACATGTTGGACGGAAACATCAGGAGGATACAATCCGAAATGAGTTTCCAGAAAAAGAACGTTGGCTCATTGTCTTACGAGATAGCCAAAGCTTTCGACAGCAAAGTGGCGAAAGAGCAGCCAGCATCTGGCAAACGCATGATAGACTTCTCGCCCACACACTTCCCCGAGGTTCCCTATGACTCTATTGCGGAGAACAGCGCATTATTGGAAGGACGCATCGTCCTTTTGGGCTGTACACACGAAAAAGAGGACACGCACTATTCTCCTTATGGTCGTACACCTGGAGTTCTCATTCAGGCATACGCGGTTCAGACATTTCTTGAGAACAAACAGATGGACGTATTCTCAGACAATGTTGCCATCTTAGTGTCATGCCTCGTGATTCTGCTCACACAAGTATTCAAGGACAAACTTGATCGGCTCACTTCCAAATTGAGGAACAGATATGTGCGCCAACTATTCAATTTACCGCTTGTCAAACAGATAATTAACTTTGTTTGGATAGCGTTTCTGATATGGATAGATTTCCTTGTGTTTGTAAGATACGGCTATTACATCCCCTTCACCGCTATATTGTTAAGCACAGCCCTATTAGGAGATGCAGAAGAAGTTTACGATAGCATATTGGATATATTCAAAAAACAGTACCTAGTAAACGGTCAAACAGTAAATAATAACGCAGAAAAAGAACACGTTGAGCAATGAAAAGACTTTTTTTAGCATTAGTATTGATTCTAATAACAGTGTGTAGTGCATCAGCCCAGGAGTACAAGGTACGTTCGGTGAAAGGCACGGTGAAAGTAAGGGTTGGCAAAAAGCAATCCAACGCTTGCGCCAATATGGATTTGGCAGCATCTGACATCATATCCATTGATAACGGAGCTTCCATTGTCATCATAGACTGTTCCACCATGCAAGAATACACCATAAAGAATGGACAGAATATGACGGTAGAGAAATTGTTGGCAACTCCACAAGTAAGTTTCAGACAACTATCAAAATCATATTTTGATTATGTGTTGAGCCGATTATCCGCTAAAAGTAGTGGAACGATATCCATATCAGCCTCTTCCGAACGAGAAGTCGGAGATTCAATCTTCCTTGCACCCACCCAGTGTGACACAATCAAGGTCGATAGCATCAAATGATTGAAGTGTTCCCATAACGGTTAGACACCCAACCATTTAGGGTGCGTTTTGCAACAACGAAACAAACGATAAGAATCAATGAATAAGATAAGCAATAAGATAGCAGCGGTCATCATCATGGTCGCTGCTATTTGGTTTGTAAACCCTACTGCATCAGCTCAATCAGTGCTCGACCAAATCATTAAAAAAGCCGCATTATTGGACAAAAATGCGGAGAAAGCCCTGTCGAGCGGTAACAAGGAAGAGGCAATGCGCATCTCCGAAGAGGAAAGAGAGGTTCTGACCCCCAACGGACTTATAGCAGATTACATTCTATATGGCAATACCATGCACCGTTTGGCAACTCTGCATGCTTACCAAAAAGAATGGGAAGAAGCCATCAACAACGAAAGTGCTGCAATAGAGAGCTTTAAGAAGATGAAGGTGGAAGCGGACAACATAGCCGCTTTGTACAACAACCTTTCCACCTTCCACTTCAAGAAAGGAGAGCCAGGCGACTTTGATACCGCCATACAATATGCAGAAGAGGCATTGAAGAACACAAAGAATGGCTCAGACACATATTTCAAGACGACCACCAACCTCATTGTGTATTATTCACAGACAGGCAACACAGGAAAGGCTAAAGCACTGAATGCCAAGATTGTGAAGAACGTCAAATCCATGCGCAAATCCAAAGACGCTGCCAGCCGATTGCGCTATGCCGAATCACTCGATGCGCAATCCGTATGCCTTGCCCGTAGCGGAGATTACACCAACGCCATCACATTGATTGAGGAATGCAGAAACATTTACACAGAACAGCATGCCGACAGCACATCGGAATATGCGCGCTTGCTCATGAATGCCGCCAACATCTATTCGCATAAAGAAAACTATACCAATGTGATAGAGTTGCTGGAACAAGCAAAGGGTCTGCTTGCCTTCATCAAGGGAACAAGCAGTACAAACTATATAAAATGTATCAGCGATTTGGCATCCGCCTACAATAAAACAGGCGACCTTGAAAAAGCCAATGATTACCTGACGGACCTGCGTACAAGCGTCAGCAGCTTAGGCTCATCTGGCAGCCTGTCAGAAGCACACGCCATCATGAAGCAAGCCTCAGTCATAGCAGGAGGCGGCAATTACAAGAGTGCCATCGACATGACCAAAGCTGCCATTGACATCGCCTCACGATACAAAGACACGCTGGCAATCGCTGGCATGAAAAACATCTTGTCTGTCTATTACAATGATGCTGGCGACCACGACAACGCCATTTCGACCTGCGCGGAGATTGTCGGCATATACGCCAACATGGAGGGACATCAAACAGACGAAGCACTTGCCATTGGCAACATGGCAAGATACTACTACACCGCAAAGGACTTTGACAAAGCCATAGAGTATGGAAAAGCTTCCATCGACAAATATGCGGAAGCAAACGACACCATGTCCTCGTTCTATGCCAAAGCGTTAAACAACTACGCCATCTACCGTCAGGCGCACGGCGACCTGCAACAATCCATCGATTACGCAGGACAGGCATACTCCATTCAGTCGGCAGTACTCGGTGAGCGACATCCCGATAATGTCGTCAGCCTGTTCAACATGGCGTACTTCTATGATATCAACAAGCAGACCGACACCATGCAACAGTATTACAGCAAGGCGTTGCGTCTGCAAACGGAACACATCAAACGCAACTTCTCACACCTATCCACCTCGGGACGAGAAATCTATTGGAACACAAAAAACAACATCTTCAATGTCGCGCCGATATACGCCTACATACACCACGACAACGACTCATTGCTGCGAGACGCTTATAACGCCAGCCTGCTGACCAAAGGCCTGTTACTCAATTCAGAGATTGACTTCCGCAAGACGCTCATCAATTCAGGAAACATGGAATTGCTTGAGAAATACAACAAACTTGGCGAAATGATCAAACACCAAGAAAGTCTCACAGGCAAGGAAGACTACGACGCAGAGGCGGAAGCGATACAGATTGTAAGGCTGGAACGCGAAATCATGCGAGAAAGCAAATTGTTTGGCGATTTCACAGGCAACATGTCCATCACCGTTGACAAACTCGCAGCAAGCCTGCGAGACGACGAGGCGGCAGTTGAAATGTTCGACCTAAAGACCAGCAACGGACACGCTTATTTTGCCCTTGTCATGCGACGAGGCTGGCAATGCCCACGCTACGCCTTCATGTTCAACGACTTCGACCTCGACAACATCATCAATAACGAGACGAACGACAAGACGAGCTTCCGACAAATGCTGACACAACGGGCAGGCGTCGATTACATCTACTCCTCTCCTGAAGTCGGCAACATGGTGTGGCGCAACATCATCAACACCATTGGCTCAGACGTTCGCAACATCTATTTCTCCCCTTCAGGCCTGTTCTACCAATGGGGCGTGGAATATCTCATGTACCACTACGGCAAACGCATCAACGAGACTTTCGTCATGCACCGCGTATCGTCAACAAAAGTGCTGACCATGCGGAAAGCACCAGCCAAGGTGACATCTGCCGTACTCTACGGCGGCATCGACTACGACATCCCCGTCGAAGTCATGCTCGACGTGAAGAACAACAAAGTCATCCAGACCGAGAACGAACTGATGGACTATGACAGCCAGGAGAACATGCTCGCCCTGTTCGAGTCGGACAAAGTTGCGTGCGACACGCTTGCCGCCACAAGAGGCAGCATGGACTATCTGCCAGGCACAGCCGAAGAAGTGGACAACATCGCACAACAATTCGCCGACACAGGCATCCATGTCACGCTCCTCAAAGAAGAACAAGCCACAGAAGAGTCATTCAAATCCCTGAATGGCAAGGAACTATCCGTCCTGCACATCGCCACCCACGGCTTTGCGCTGAACGAAGACAACACCAACCGACAAGAACTGGTCGCCATCTTGGGTGCATCGGCAGGCAAACGCGACATGTCCATGAACTACTCAGGCCTCCTGTTCGCAGGAGCCAACAACGCACTGAACCGAAAGCCGATACCTGACGAACTGGACAACGGCATCCTCACGGCAAAAGAAATATCCGTCATGGACTTGCGCGAACTCGACCTTGTGGTTCTCTCAGCTTGTCAAACGGGACTTGGCGAAATCAAGGAAGACGGCGTGTTCGGTCTGCAACGCGGCTTCAAGAAGGCTGGTGCGCACACCATTCTGATGAGCCTATGGAGTGTCGATGACCGAGCCACCCAGCTGATGATGACCGCCTTCTACAAGAACCTGCTCGAAGGGTACGACAAGCGCAAATCGTTCGACATGGCGCAACAACATGTGCGCAACGCTGGATTCAACGCACCCTACTACTGGGCATCGTTCATCCTCCTTGACGACCAATAAGAGCAAGTCCCCATCCCCATACAGAAGAGAGATACATGGCACTCCACAAGGAGACCAGTACTTCCGTTGCAGGACTACAATCCTCCCCTTGCAGTACTCCAGTACTTCCACAGAAGTACTGGAGTCTTCGTGAAGCACGAAAGCCGAAGAGCCAATGTATCTACCAAGCAACGCCCATAGCAAGCGGTTTGCAAGTTTACCTAACTCCATATCATAAAGGCATAGAAACAGACAACTTTCAGTTTTTCCTGCCTTTATCTGCGACATATTTCTCTCATGGACGGATAAAATCTGTAGAAAACAAAACAGATTGACACATGGGAAGAAGAAAGACATGGATGGTGGTGGCAGGAGTAATGCTGGCGGCACTGACGGCAAGGGCACAGGAGGCGGACACGCTGATGGTGCAACGGGATTCGACGGATTGGGACATGAACCTCAAAGAGGTGACGGTGGAGACATCGAGCATCCGCACGGAGGGCAACAGAACCGTGGTGGGCATCACGAAGGAGATGCGGCGCGGAGCGCACAACACGGCTCAGATGCTTGGCAACATCCGCGGCCTGACGTGGAACGCAGTAGATAACAGCGTGGAGTATCAGGGCAAGCGGAATATCATCGTGCTGGTCGATAGTTTGGAGAAGGGATATGACTATGTGATGAAACTGCACCACTTGCGGTTTGCGAAGGTGGAAATCATCGACCAACCTCATGGGAAGTACGAGGGACATGACGCCCTCATCAACTTGGTAACCAAAAAGGACTATGAGGGGTACGAAGGAAGTCTCTACGGCAACACGCGCTTCATGCCAGCAGGACCGAACGCAGGCAAGTTCCTCTTTTTCGTGACCGAAGGGGCGTTCACCTACACGAAGAACAAGTGGAATTTCGTGGCAGACGTGACACGAATGTCGGACAACAAGACCGTGTTGCCAACGTGGTATGAACGCACCTTCCCCATGCTGGGACAGACGGAGCGTGTGCTACACGACAAGGACACGAGCGAGAAACTGCTCGACAACCACGACTGGGAGGTACACACATCTGCCGACTACCAGCTCAACAAGAACCACTCCTTCTCTTGGACCTACAAATACAATTTCTCGCACAACCAAGACAAACTGGACTATCTGCTGGAGCAAATACACGAAACTATCAGTACGATTGACACGCTCAACGTCCACAGCCTCAACAACACCAACAACCGTAACCACAGCACCGCCCTCTTCTATCGGGGCAAGTCGGGGAAGTGGAACTACGATGCAGACTTCAATTATGTCTATAACCACAACACGCCCGACAACACCTTGCAGCGCGGCGAGGGTTTCACCTTGATAAACCACTACAACGACTACATGCACTACACCCGTCTCCGCTCGTCGGCACGACGCAACTGGTATGAAAACCGCCTGCAATTGAGCATGGGCTACCACAACACATGGAAGAACTACAAGAGGGACGACTTCGACAGCCACCGCCAGCTGAACACCAACGGCTTCTTCCGCAACTGCGGTTGGTTCCACCTGTGGGGACGGCTCGACAGCATCGGGCACAACACGGCATCCATCGGTGGACGGGTGGAGAGCATCCATGCGAGAAGCAACGGCATGAGCGAGAACCTTGCGGTGTGGTCGGTCAACGCGATGTATTGGCACAAACTCACGGAGAAGAACTGGATTCGCTTCAACTACGATTGCAACATCGACCACCCCAACCAAGCGCAAACCACCGACTACGGCTATTTCACCGACTCGCTCACATGGAGCGGCGGCAACCCCTTCCTCCGCGCCAACGTGAATCATCAGTGGAAAGTGTGGTTCGACGCATGGTGGTGCTTCAACGCCCAAGCAGGTGTGACCTATGCGCCCAACACCATCACGGGGCTGACCGAACTGCGGCATGGCTTGCTGCCCAGCGGCACAGAGGGCGACTATGCGGCAAGCACCTACGTCAACTCCCGCTACCTCTCGCTTTGGGCAAGCCTGTCCTTCACCAAGCGGTTCTGCAAAAACTTCGTCTATAAGGCCGACGTGCGCCTCGCCCGACCCAAGGCATGGTACGACGACTTCAAGCAGAAAGGCATAGAGTTTCACTTCAAAACCTCCTTGCAGTATTACAATCCCAAATACAAGACAAGCACCTTTGTGGGTTATGAGCTGCAACACAACAAGTTCGTCACTCCGCAGTCTTATTCCACCAACTACAAGGACGACTTTCTCTACGTCACCATCGGCAAGCCCTTTTGGAAAGAGCGTCTCTACGTCAACTTCCTGGCTGTCTCTCCCCTCAAGTGGGGCGACGGCATCAGCAAGACCTACATCGTCTCCCCCGCCATCCAATCCTGCAACTACTTCTGTTCGTGGAAGAGCAACAACCGCGCCGCCCTCCAGCTCCAAGTCACCTACCGCTTCACGGGAGGCAAGTCGGTGAGGGAATACAATAGAGAAATGTCGAGCGAAAGATAAAAAGTCTCTCATTTTTACCACACATCGCGATATATTCCCTAACTTTGTGGATATAAAGCAGCAGGAGACCACAGCAACCGATGGACGAGACACGGCTGATAGAACGTATCCTGAAGGGCGAGACGGGCGAGTACCGCCACCTGATGAGGGAGCATGAGGGCGCATTGTTCGCTTTCATTCTCGGCATTGTCTCCCGTCGGGAAGATGCCGAGGACGTGCTCCAAAACACATTCGTCAATGCCTTTCGTTTTCTGGGACAATACGATAGCCGCAAGGCCTCGCTCTCCACGTGGCTGCACCGCATTGCCTACAACGAGGCATTGAAATACGGACGGAAGAAAAGGATACAGCCCCTCTCGTGGGACGAAGACGAACGCTTGCTCTCGCAAGTGACAGACGAAGAGACGGACGAGTGGATGGCTGGGGCACAGGAAGAACAGCTGCAACAATTAGAGGCGGCGGTGAGGCGATTGCCCGACGAACACCAACTCCTCTTGCGCCTCTACTACGAGGAAGACAAACCGCTGAAAGAGATTGCCTACATCCTCGACAGCGAAGCCTCCCGACTGGCAAACAAACTACAAAGGATTAGAAAGAAGCTCTATTTAGAACTTGGAACAAAGCACAGAAAATCCAAGTAAAAACAATGCAAGCAGATGAAAACCAACAATATCGATAAGCACGATGATGCCCTCCGCCAAGCGATGCGGCGGATAAAGGACACACGGGAAGCACCTCGCCTGTCTGCCGACTTTGAAGACAGGGTGATGGCACAGATAGAAGCCATTGCACCCCTCGCAAGGCGGCAAAGCCATCAGGCACAACACACAAGGTGGTAAGAATGTGGGTACTTCGTGCTGTCAGTGCAGCAGCCGTCATTGCCGCCCTCATCTTTACGGTGGAAATACAGATGCCTAACGGCAAAGATGAAAAGCGGATGGTGGCAAAAACTCAGCCACACAAACCCTTCACGCCCATTGTCGCCCAAGAAGAACCGACACTTGCCGCAACCGAAGACAAGCCCGTCGCCTCCCCTCCGCTCCCCATCAAGCACATCATGCCCAAAGGCACAAGTGCAGAGCGAGAAGAAACGCCGGCAGAGGAGATGGAAGCGACCGAACAGCCCTTCCTGCCCGATACCCAAGAAGTTCTCCTCGCCCTGCAAGACATCAACAAGCGCATGGATGACTTCAAACAGCAATACGAAAACACGACAGCCAACACCGCAAACATCCTCCCCGAAGAAGAGGAAATGCCCGACCTGCAAACAGAAGACGCTTACCTCGCCATGCAGGACATGTCGCAACGCATGAATAACTTCAGAAAACAACATGAAACAAACCTCAATACAGGAACGCCCTATGAAGACCTACATTAAACTGATGGCGGCAACATTCACCCTATCACTCGCCACAACCACGACATACGCCCAGTCGCGCAACGCATGGTATGGCAACCAAGTCATGCAAGGAGAGTACCTGACCCTCAATCCCGAACTGGTCAGCCTCTTCAACACCATCGATAGCATCTTCCCCAACCAGTATGTCATCAACGAAGAGCCTCACTGCGTAGGCATGTGGGTCAATTACGCCTTCAAAAACAGGCAAGACTACGAACGCCACCTCGACACCATCCTTCAGCTCATCGAACGCATGAGCCACCTGCCTGCCTACCGCTCCTACACCGAACAAATCGACTCCACGGGCATCGAACGCCATGCCATAAACCTCACGCCCAAGACCGCCACTTACCAGCAGGGTGATTACGCCTACCTGACCATCACCCCAAAGACGATGAACTTCCACTATTTCGCCAACATCAACGGCATGAAGATGCCGTGGGAGCGTCGGCAAGACGTGGCCAACGCTGGCGAGCGACTCCTCAACGAATACATCCATCGCGCTGGCGTGAAGAAGGAGACCGTCTCCTTCGACGGCACCAAAACGAACTACAGGTATGCCTCCTACAACAAGCCCTACGACTGCATCCCCCGCTGCACTGGCATCCGCTACGTCGTTCCCCACTGCACCGCCGCCGACTACGACCGCATTTATCGCTTCATCCGCGGTTATGCCCTACAGAACAGCGTCACCATTGCCAGCAACATCGTCCGAAGAACAAACTACGAGGAGATTTCCTTCAGCGTGAAGCAAGACAATCAGCGTCCCCTCATCATCGGTGCTGCACTGAAAGGCACAAATCTCTACCTCATCCGCGCCGAGGGAGAAATCGGCTCACACGCATGGATTCCCCGTGCATGGGCAGAGGACAACCCCATCTATCCCTAAACGGACAATTCCATCAGAAAAAGTACCGCCAATTCGGATGCGACAAATAGGCAAGCCCACAGCCTCTAAATCGGAGTCCCCGACATCGGTCGGTCGGAGTCGGGGACTCCGATTGGTCGATGTCGGGGACATCGATTTAGAGGCTCTTTCAATGCACCAACTTGCAAGGTGATTGTAGAGTATCTTTGCAGCTATAAAAAACAAGAAACATACAATAACAAAATAGGTTTGACTTCAACTTTTGACTTCATTTTCTTTTGCACCTTCAAAATAAGTCAATACCTTTGCAACAATAAAACAAAACCATGAACAAGAGTCAATGAGCATGAAAGCCGAAGAACCAATGTTCGTTTACCAAGCAACACCCACAGCAAGCAGTTTGCGAGGCATGATTATAGACAGGGTGGAACACGAAACAGACACACGTGTTCTGCAACGCCTGTATGTTCTCATTGAGCAACTCAACGGAGAGAAAACCACCACGCACAGAAAAATTAACGTGAGCCAACGCATCAAGGCATTGTCTGCCGTGCCAGCAATGGAAGAGGACTTCGACTATAAAAACGATTTTGTTGACACGACAGAGCATAAATACATCTGACGATGGCGACAAAAGTGTTTCTTGACACCAATGTACTGATTGACGTGGTAATGAACCGCTCATTCTTTGTGGAAAACTTATCAAAGATGCTTCAAATGGGCTTGGATGGTTATTGCGAGTTATGGGCAAGCGACATCACGATGGTCACAGTTTCCTTTTATGCCAAGAAGAACCGCACGACCGCACAGCTTTACGAAGTGATGAAGGAACTTCGCTCCATGATTCAAGTGGCTTCCACAGGTGCTGCAGCTATAGATTGGGCTTTACAACAAGGTTTCCACGATTTTGAAGACGCTGTACAGTATTATGCCGCCTCACATTGTGGGGCAAAATACATCATCACTCGTAACGAAAGGGATTATCCCTACTCCGAGATTCCTGTCCTTTCCCCATTGGAGTTCCTGAGAATCAACAATGTGGAATAGTCCATTTGCCTTTATGGCTTTTTCTGCGATTATTTATGCTCCACTTGCAAAAAGTGGAGTTTTTTTGTAATATTGCAACGACAAAGCGTGTATATCCAAGTAGAAACAGCTGAAAAAGAAGGAATGGAAGAGACGACGGACATACGATGGCTGGCAGAGGCGGCGAGACACGGCGATGCACAGGCTTGCAAGGTGATTGTGGAGCTGTGCGGACGGCAGGTGTTCTCGGTGGTGAGGCGGATGGTGGTCAATGTGATGGATGCCGAGGAGGTGACGCAGGACGCTCTGATGCGCGGATTGCAGCAGATGGAGCAGTACGACCCCAAACGCGCCTCGCTTGCCACTTGGTTCTGTCGCATTGCCTACCGCATGGCACTCAATCACTTGCGAAAGCCAGAAGTGGAAATCCTCTCTTTCGACGATGAAGACAGCCATGTGGAACAAGCGACCAACGAACAGATGATGCGCCTCTTTCAACTGCCTGACGACACACGGGTGGAGCAGTTGCGAGACGCTATCGGACAACTCTCAGCAGAGGAGCAGAGGCTCATCACATGGTTCTATTACGATGAGCTGTCCCTCCGCGACATCGCCTACATCACGCAAGAATCGACCAATGCGCTTGCCGTGCGTCTCCACCGCATCCGACTGAAACTCTACAACTTGATTAAACGCTTACCTATATGAAGAAGAATCAATCCCCAGAGGTGGAACGGCGGTTCCGAGACGACGTGAACCTGCGTGAAGCCCTCCGCCGTCGGTATGCCGACGAGCCTCAACTGCCTGCCGACTTCGCACAGAAGTTGCAGGAGCGCATCCGTGCGGAACGAGAGAAACAACAAGCGAGCATCCGACCACGACGGTGGTGGAACGTGGCGGCGATTTTTGCGGGTGTTCTGCTGATGAGCGGAGTCGTGTTTGCCGTAGTGCAGTGGGGTGTGCCTGTGGCTCCGAAGGTGGGAGACATGGTGGGCAACGACAGCGTTGTGGCAATGAAAACGAAAAGCACGAAAGGGGCTGTGGTGTTTGACAATGTGCGGCTCGACAGCATCTTGGCGGTGGTGGCAGGGCATTATGGCCGGACGGTGTGTTTCTGCGACGAGGAGACACGTCAGTTGAGGCTTTCCACAAGGTGGAAGATGGAAGAGCCGTTGGAAACCTTTGTCGGCACGCTGAATGAGTTTGACGGGTTGCGACTGACCGACGAGCGCGACACCGTGTTTGTTGAACTGATGGAAGAAGAGGAGGACGAAGAATGAAACGGATATTCCTTTTCTATATGATTATGTGCTGCTCGCTACGTGTTGGAGCACAGAACATCACACGCACCTTCAAGAACCAGTCGCTCAGCAAGGTGCTCACCACACTTCGGGATGGACAAAACGAATACGCCATCCATTTTATCCACAACGACTTGGAGCACCTGCCTGTGACCGCCTCCCTCAAAGACCTCTCCGTGCCCGAGGCGGTAGAGCGTATTTGCAAGGGGCTGCCCGTAAGGGTGAAAGTGAAGGGAACGGACATCTTCGTGCAGTACAAAGACAAGTCGAAAGTGCGCACCATGCTCTTGCAAGGCAAGGTGTTTGACAGCCGCACCCACAACGAACTGCCGGGAGCAATGGTGTATCTGCTCGCCAAAGACAGCACCGTGCTCGATTCTTGCCGCGCCCACGTGTTCTTCCAGTCAGACGACAAGACTTGGTATTCGTCAGACTTCCAATTCAATATTCCCCAAACACAGACAACCTACATCTTCAAGGCGCGCATGGGTGGTTACGAAACGGGCTACATGGAATACACCATCAGCAATCTGCACCGCCGAGAGTTCAACCGACAGCTGCCACCGCTTTATCTGTTGGAAGTGGGGCGGATGCTGAAGGAAGTGACTGTCACCGCCTCGCAAGTGGTGTTCTATCATCGGGGCGACACGGTGGTGTATAATGCCAGTGCTTTTCAACTGGCAGAAGGCAGCATGCTCGATGCGTTAGTGAAGCAGTTGCCCGGAGTGAAACTGGATAGCGACGGACACATTTACCACAACGGCAAGTTTGTGGAAAGTCTCTTGCTGAACGGCAAGGAGTTCTTCAAAGGCGACAACCGCGTGATGCTCGACAATCTGCCTGCCTATACGGTGAAACAGATAGAGTTCTACGACAAGTATGGCGAAAAGAGCGAGTTTCTCGGACAGCAATTAGAGGCTGACAAGGGCTACGTCATGGACGTGAAACTGAAAAAGGAGTATAGTATCGGCTACTTGGCCAACGTCGAAGCAGGGGGCGGCCCTTCTTTTGGAGAAGTCCATGGAGACGATGCCCCCAAAGCGGACGAGCGTTATTTGGCACGTCTCTTTGCCACGCGCTTCACCGACCACAGCCGTGTGGCAATCTTTGCCAACGCCAACAACCTAAACGACGAGACCCGTCCCGGCGAAGACAACAACTGGAACCAACGTCAGAGCGGCGAGACAGGTCGCACCACCCAGCAGCAAGGAGGCATTGACTACAACGTGGACGCTCGCAACAAGAAGTGGAATGTGCAGGGCAACACGCGCTTCGCCCACGCCAAGCGCGACCTGCAAACCACGACCCACCGCACGAACTTCCTTCCGAGTGGCGACACCTACGAGCGCAGCCGAAGCATGACGGACGACCGCTCTTTCAGCTTGGACACGTGGAATCAGTTCCGCTACAACTTCCCGAAGGTGCAACTGACCCTCAC
>CAMWJL010000070.1 GCA_947174565.1 uncultured Prevotellaceae bacterium
AGCTGCAGCCTTGCAGGGAATGGTTTACTATCTGTTCCTGTCCGTACTGGCTGACATGCCACTTAAATGGCGGAACAAGCAGCAAGATGAAGTCCTGTTCCTGCCATATCAAGAAGCAGAAATTATTTCAGATGCGACAACGGACAACGCCGATGTTGAGCAGCCAACGGAGTATCAGTCAGAGGAGTCTGTGAAAGCGGAATGCCTTAACGAAATAACCGAAATTGCAGATACGGCTGCTACCAATGAGGAAGATATGCCTGAGGCAGACGAAAGCCCAATCAATAACCAACATTCCGCGCCCTCTTATACAGACCTCTACAAGCAGGGCTGTGATGACTACTACAAGGGTTTGGCTGCTCAGAAGCGAGAACAGCTTGACTGCATATCCGTTTACTTGCACTACATCATGGCTCCGTTCATCAAGCAAGAGGAACTGGAAGCATTCTGCTCGGAGATTATGTCCTTTGCTGCGAACCCTGACTATGAGCCGAAGCCTTGGCGTGGTCTGAAGAATACGCTGACCAGTTTCGATGTACGCCACCTGATATGGAACGTCGTCTCCCGTCTGGGACTTGGCAAAGGCAAGCCCTACAGCGTGGAGCTGTGCATAAGGTTTATCCGCGCCATGTTCCCCGACCTGTGCGAGAGCCTCGACCCTTCCACCTTAAAGAACCTGAAGGTTGCCTCCGCCAATGACAAGATACGCATAGACGAGGCTGGCAAAGACGGAATATCATTCCATATTCCAAAGGAAGGAGACTGAGCTTTCTTTGGAATTTGTCAGAATCCGAGTCCGGCATCTTCCAACAAAAAGGGGATGATACCGACATACACGATGCCGTTTTCGTCCGTCCATATCTTCGTGCTTCCGTCAACGATGACTATCTTGCGGAAGAAGTCGCCGGAGTTCCTCAGCGAGAAAGTCTCCTGTACTTGCTTCTCCTCCGTATCTACATTCAAAGCTGACTGGATGTAGATTTTTTCCTTGCCTGTATTGACCACAAAGTCTATCTCATACTGCGACTGCCGCTTCTTGCCGTCCTTGATACGGGTAAGCTCCACCACGCCTACATCAACGCTGTAGCCCCTGCGGAGCAGTTCAAGGAATATCAGGTTCTCCATCAGGTGGCTCTTCTCCTGCTGGCGGAAGTTCAGCTTGGCATTCCTCAGCCCCAAATCCATGGAGTAGTACTTCTGGGTGTTCTCGAAATACCGCTTCCCTTTCACATCATAGCGTTTCACGCCCACAAACAGGTAGGCATCCTCCAGATAGTCCAGATAATTCTTGACGGTGTGGTCTGAGGTGCCACGCTTCATCAGGGTACCTGCCGCATTGGCAAGGTTATGGGGATTGGTCAGCGAGCCGACCGCAGAGGACAGTGAGTCAATCAAGGCATCCAGCACCTCATCATCCTTCAGACGGTAACGCTCCACGATGTCCTTGATATATACGTTCTTATGCAGTCCTTTCAAATACTTTCGCTTTTCCGCCTCGTCTTTTTCCATGACTGCCAGCGGCATACCTCCGTACGTCAAGTATTCTTCCAATGCATCGGCTTTCTCCATGCCCGCCATCGTATAGAATTCCTTGAAAGAAAGCGGATAGACCTTGATTTCAGTTCCACGATCACGGAAGTTGGTGACAATGTCCGTCGAGAGCATCTTGGAGTTGGAGCCAGTAACGTAGATATCCAAGTTGCTCCGTGCCATCAAGTCGTTCAGTATGTCATAGAATGTGGTGAAGAGCATATCCCTGTCTTCCTCAGGTACCAATCGCTCATCCACATCCTCGTTCTTCACCTTGAATGAAAGCTGAATCTCGTCGATGAACACATAGAACTGTTTGCTGGCATCCTGCGTCTGGCTGAGTATGTAGTCATACAATTCGTTGGGATTACGGTACTTGATATGTGCCTTCCTGTCCAGAGCAATCTCCACGAAACAATCCTCTTTGACTCCCTCTTCCTTAAGGTGATTTTTATACAAGGATGACAGGAGAAAGGATTTCCCGCATCGTCTGATGCCCGTGATGATCTTTACTTTTCCGTTCCACCGCTTACTCAGCAGCTCTTTCACATACAAGTCTCTCTTGATAACCATAGTCTTTTCTTTTTTTTGTTGTCACTGCAAACAAAACCATGTTATTCGACTGTTTTTGCAGTGCAAAGATAGCTGGTTTTCTTGAAATGGACAAATTTTTAATAGACTATTTAATCTTCAACATTATATAATGGTTAGCTAAAATAATCTTGATAGAGGTTGTTTATAGGGGCTATTTCCCCTAATAACCATTGTTTTTCATGCCCTTTCAAGTTATTGTGCAGTTATCCAGAAGTGACGATAAGTTTCCACCGGCACGGGTGCATCATTGAGTTCCTTTGCAGCGGTTTCTAACCAAAGACCGTGAGTTATTATGAAAAATGAAGATTTGACATTCAACGACCTTCCGCAGGTCGTCGCCCAGCTTCGGGACGAGGTGATGGGCATGAGAGCCATGCTGGTCAGGCAGCAGGAGGAGAGTAGGAAACATCAGGAACGTGAGAGCCGCCACAAGCCCATGACGGTGGAGGAGGCAGCCGAGTACACACGCATCCCTCTGGGTACGCTGTACATGAAGCTCGGTGACGGCACTATCCCCGCCACGAAGCCCGGCAAGCGGTGGGTGCTGTATCAGGACGAGCTTGACAAGTGGCTGGAGGCGAACCGCAGGAATGCCGTGCCGATGACAGCCGACGAGGAGAACCAGGCAATCCTCGCCTCACATCGTAGGAAGCCCGACAAGCGTGACTGGTAGCCAATGGGAACTCCCATTCCCTTTGGAGTGCCTGTTCCCAAGACTCTCAACACATTTTCAGTTATCCAATTAACAGTTTAACCCAAGGTGAAGGCTGCCCCATGCCAGCCCTCGCCGCAAAAAAGAAAGCAAATGAACTACACTAACGTAAAGTACGGAATCCTGCTGTCCAGGGAGCAGCTTGACTTACTCAAGGATGACCATCAGGGCTTCTACCGCCCAAAAGCCCTTGACACGTTCCTGTCACTCGCCGCAATGGAGCCGTTCCGCTATGAGAAGAACTTTTCGGCTGACCTCGGTATCGGGCAGTTTGCCATATCCAAGGTGGAACTTGCCGAACTGTGGGGCTGCGACCGCAAGACGGCACAAAAGATGGTTGACCTCTTCAATGAGGTGGGTATCCTCTCATCCGTCGCCAACAACCGCACGACCATCCACACTGTCCTGTGTCTGGCATTCTGGTTTGTGGATGAACAGGCAGAGCCTATCCGCAATCCCCACTATCGGAGAAATCCTGTTAGCAAGAATGGGATTAAAGATGTATCTGACGGCAGAGACTCTACTGTTACTAATGCCAACAATAGCAGTAACAGCAGCAATATCGGCAGTGCCGTTGTAGAGCCTTCCACTGATAGTGGCAGCAGCCATCTCCCATCGCATACATTTTCCAGTCCCTTTCCACCCGTGGCTGATGCCAACGATGAAGAAAGGGAAGAGTATATGCCATCCTCACCGTTTGGGTATGAGCAGTTGCCAGAGAATTATCTGGAACAGCTTGGTGAACATTATACTAGCCTTCCTGTTGAAGCCGATACGCTATCTGAACTTACAATCCCTGCACCATTTGACAGCAGTCCTGCCATGCAAGAAGAAATCTGTGAACACAACGAGAAAACTTCCCAAATGGCACATACTGTCTTGGCAAACCAACTGGTTATAGATGAGGACACTTCCGACAAAGCGGAAAGTCTCATACCGTCATCGAGGAATGATTGACCGAAAGCCACGGACAAGCCCCAAAGGGCGTGATTTTTTCTGAGGTCTAAACAAGAAGTCCCAATGTCTGACGGATTGGCTCCGCCGCACCGTCCTTCCACTGGGTTCTTGCGCCGCTCGCAGGCTCGCACCGGGCTGTCCAAGGCATTACGTCAGTTTATCAAAACACTTTTATATATTACGAACTCAACAAAAAGGAAAAAACAATGACGACCAAGAAAAAATCAACCGATTCTGCCGGCAAGCAGAACAAAGTCCATCACATTGATGTCCGCTTCACGGAGGAAGGCTTCAAGCTTGTTGTCGGTAATGCCGCCAAGTGCGGAATGCCCAAGAGCCTCTATGTCCACGATGCCACTCTTGGCTACCAGCCCAAGCAGGTAATGACCGAGGGACAGGAGGCAGCCTTGAAGGGGTTCAGTGCCGCCCGTGCCGAGCTCATCGGCATCCGAAACGCCCTGCAGGGACTCACACGGGAGGAGAGGAAACGGCTGTTCAGGAACGAGCGTTTCATGCTCGCATGGATAGAGGGCATCAACTACCTCATCCAGTATTGGGACACCATCAAGGATAAGTTCATGAGATAGCAAAAAGAGAACTACTATGATAGCAACCGTGAGACCTATACCGCATGGTCATGCCATGACCAGCTATGCGACGAAGGACTTCCGTGCCGACATCGTGAAGACGAACCTGTTGACGGAGCATCTGCCCCCGATGGGCATGTGGGACGAGATGGTGCTGCACATGAACCGCTTTAAGCAGAAATTCTCAAGGAAGCCCATCAAGAATACGTCCATACGCATAGAGGTTTCCCCATCCAGAAATGAGAGCGAGGGATGGACACTGGATGACTGGAGACGCTTCACGGAGGAGTTCGCGGAGGAACTTGACCAGGTGACCAGCACACCGGATGGCAGACACAGGAACCTTGTTCCTACGAACATCGGGAACTCGCAGTACTTCGCAGCCCTGCACCATGATTCCAAGTCAGACATTCCCCACCTGCATCTGGTGGTGAACCGCATAGACAGGGACGGTAATATCAACGACTGTCATTTTATAGGAGAGCGTGCCGTCGCAGCTGCCCAAGCCATTAACCTGCGCCACGGCTGGAAAGACCCGATGGAGATACGGGATGAGCATCTGCAGAGGATAGGCGATGACTGCATGGCTGTCCTCAGGACACTCCCTTCCTTTTCATGGGGTGACTATATAACCAAGCTCCAGCAGCGTGGCTATAAGATTAAACTTCAGCGTGACAAGGAAGGAATAGTAAGGGGGTATTCTGTCAAGATGAACAGCTCTGTCTATAAGTCCTCGGAACTCGGGACAGGCAGGAAACTGACACCGTCGAGGATAGGAAACACATGGCGGAATCTGCATCCAGTCCAAAGACCTACGGCTGGGTATGGCACTCAAACAGGTACACCTCCAGTTAGACAAATACCCCAGCCTACACATGCATCACCTATTCCACACGCCACCCCAACAATACACCCGACTGCCAATCCTGCAACCACCTCTACCAGCCTCCAGTATGAGTTTCTTATTGACGGAAAGACACGACAGCTTGAGATACCGGAGAGGATATGCAAGGAGCTTGACAATAGTATTGAAGTTTCAGCAAACAGCGATGTCACACACGAGGATGTCATGAAGGTAGCCTTGCTGCTGTTCCTTGGCTATGTCGATGCCGCTACGACCATGTCTGAGTCCTGCGGAGGTGGCGGAGGAACTGAATCAGGCTGGGGCAAGAAGGACGATGAGGACGACCTTGAGTGGGCAAGGCGGTGTGCCGCGAAAGCCAGCTGGCTCTGCAAGCCGATAGGAAGAAGCAGGAGATATGGCAGATAGCCAGTCAGTCAGATTATCATTATAAGTAATACCACAAACAAGATCAGTAAGTCTAACAATTAAATAACAGAAATATGTCAAAGAACAACAAATATGATGACCTCATGCTTGCCATAAAGGAAGATGAGGAGAAGGCAGAGGAACAGAAGAAATCCGATGCAACGTTGGAACAAATCAGAGAGGAGCATGCCCTGTTTCAGGGATACCTCAAAGCCATGAGGGAGGTGCGTGAGGAATGTGCCTCCATTACCAAGGTGCTTCAAGCAGCCAAGGACAGTGCGGACAATGCCATTGGCGGAATCTACGCCGCCATCGTCAAGGCGGAGAACACGTCCATAAAGGCAAGGCTTGACGACGCAAGCTTTCGGCTGCTCGACAGGCTTCATGCCAAATGGCTGGAGCAGGAGAAACAGGTGCTTGCCGAGCAGTTCAAGCAACAGGAGGCACTGTGGCAGAAGCAGGGTACCAGGTTGGTAAACATCATGAGGAACAACGAGGGTGTATGGATTTCAAAGAGGCTGTTCTATATTGCTGGCATTCTTTCCCTGTTGTCAATAGGTATCATTGCGATAGAGATTTATGTCTATGTGTATTTCCACTGGATAACATAAGGATAACGAATAGAAAGAGTACAGGCTATGACATCCATAAAGATAAAATTCAGACCTTCAACGGTTGAGGGCAAGGAGGGAGGACTCTATTTCCAGATTATCCATAATCGGATAGTTAGGCAATTGAATACTGATTACAAAGTATTTGCATGTGAATGGGATGCTGAGTCTGAGAGCATTGTCATAGAAGGCAAGCGCCCAAACCTCTTGCTCGGTATTCAGGAACGTCTGACATGGGACATCGCACATTTGGAGAAGGTAGTCCGCACGTTGGAAATGAAGCATCGTCGCTTTTCGGCAGACGATGTGATTGCAATGTTCCATAAAAAGACAAAAGAGTCCTCCCTCTTTTCCTTTATGCATGGTGTCATAGCGCAACTGAAGCAGTTAGGCAAGGTGCGCACATCCGAGACCTATACCGCTACGCTCAAAAGTTTTATGGCATTCCGCAAGGAACAGGATGTGCCACTTGACGGCATCAGTTCTGACCTCATGCTTCTTTATGAAGCCCACCTGAAAGGCAGAGATGTAAGCATGAACACCATATCGTTCTATATGCGTAATCTTCGGGCTGTCTATAACCGTGCCGTGGAGAAGGGACTGACTCCGCAGAACAATCCCTTCCGTCATGTCTATACAGGAGTGGACAAGACAGTTAAACGAGCCATTCCCATCAAAACCATAAAAGCATTGAAGGAGCTGGACTTATCCATGAAACCTTCATCAGACTTCGCACGTGATATGTTCATGTTCAGTTTCTACACTCGAGGAATGTCTTTCGTGGATATGGCATACCTCAAAAAGAAAGACCTTCAGAATGGAATCCTGACCTATCGAAGACGAAAGACAGGTCAGGAGCTGGCCATCAAGTGGGAGAAGTGCATGGCAGAAATCATTACTAAATACCCAGAAAGCAAGACAGGCTTTCTTCTCCCTATCATCAAAGAGCATGGCAATGAGCGAAGGCAATATGACAATGCCTTGCATTTGGTCAACTACCGTCTGAAGGAACTTTCCACGATGCTGAAACTCCAAAGACCGCTCACCATGTATGTGGCTCGTCACTCATGGGCCAGTGCAGCCAAGGCGAAGAATGTTCCTTTGTCCGTAATCAGCGAAGGCATGGGGCATAACTCAGAGACAACGACACAGATATACCTCGCTTCACTGGAAACGTCGGTGGTTGATAAAGCAAACAAGATGATATTGGGACTATTATAAACAGAGATTTGTTTAGCAAATTTCTCAATCTCTTTCCAAGAGACGGATATTTGAGCACAAAGATACCATTTTTCGGTCAAAAACCACATTTTTTAATCAGGAAACATACTTTTGGCATATCATTTTTATACTTTGTTTTGCAAATCGGTGTGTAAAACGCTCGGAAATCGGGGAATATCAATGGCTTTTTGTTTCTCTACGTCTCTTGGAAAGAGACGAATGGAGTGTCCCCCATTTGGTGCTTATTTGAGTTGCGGATATTGCTCGACAAAGACCCTGAAGCCGATATATGGGGCGTAAAACGAAGTGGTAGAATGAGAGGAAGGCACCATTAAACCGAAAGCCGTTTGTTTGCAACGAGTTAGATAGATTGGAAGAAAATGAGCCAGAAAAACGAAACGGTTTACATTGCTTTACATTTGGCTTACGTCAGGGAGCATGAAAAGGGCGTTTTAGAGGCTATTTCTTTACATCAGGCTTTGCAGATCGTCTGAAATGGGATGGATGGACTGGGTGATTGTGATGGAGCGGCACTGGACGCTTTTTGTGCTGTCCTTGAAAATACTATTTGCAAAATTCTTCTATATAATAATTATTTGGTATATTTGTACCATAATTGAGATTGGTATGGCAAAGGTGATACACGTACATTTACTATGCAGAAGCCGATATGAGCGCAAAGACTACTATTTTGCGAGCATATCAGCCATTTATACCGTCCTGAAGCCCGAAGAAGTCGGGGCAACAAAAAACTATCTATTACATGCCGGACTGTCAGGAAACGGCACAGTATGCACGAAAAAGGCCACTATAAAGCAATCTACGCTTATCCGTTGCCCGAGGCGGCAGGATGGCGTAGAATGACGATAAAACGCCGTTAGGACGGCTTTCTGACGGTGTTGTATTTGAATGCTGTTCGGGGGAGTTGAATGCTCCCCCTTTTTTATGCTCGATTATGCCGTTTTTGGCATTTAGGGTTACATTTAGGGTTACAACTTAGAGTTACATTTAGGGTGTCGTGATGTTCGTGGTTTAGGGTTACATTTGCCGTTTTCTTTTTTTTCTACAAGCGAGGGAAACGGACTATGTCAGTAAATTAAAGTCAATTTTTAATGTTTTAGGGTGGGGAAAATTCCACCATTTTGTACCATCACACATTATTATATAATGCGCAAATCCCCTATTTATAAGGGTTTTGCCGTGTTTTTCGTCGGTTTTGGGCTCTCAAAATGCGTGTGTGTGGCTTGTGTGGGCATCTGAGGTGTGTCCGAGTGGTTACCACTTGCCGCCTTTGATGATTCTGAACGGCATCACCCTACACTGGCAATGCTTGAAGTTTGAGCATCTGATGCACTGTCCCCCCTACGGCGTTCCAGTTCTTCTATCTGCGCTTTGAGCCGACCGATTTCTTCAGCCTGTTCAATTATCTTTGTGTCCTTTTTCTGAATAAACTGGTCAAATTGAGCAAAAAAAGTTTGTATCGAATCGTCTTTGGTAACGAGTAATGGAGCTTGAACATCAACATTTGTAATATAAGACCCTCCAATGCCTGTAAGAAGCCACATGGCATTTATCTCATACTTGATACACAATTCAGCCATGAGATCGGTTCCAGCCATCATCCTTCCATTCAGAATTTCTGAAAATTTGGCAGGTTTTATTCCCAATTGAGCTGCTAAAGCTGCTTTATTGGGCTCTTTTTTAGAGGTCAAAATATCATTGATTGCCTCTATAACGCGGGCATTTATGTCCAGTTTCTCCATATTTTCTGAATAAAATATTGGTGTATTACAGAAATTCTGTATCCTTACAGCGTGTTAATGATATTAACGCCGCGTCAAAGGTACGAAATTTTGGCGAGACTAACGAAAAATAACAGTTAAAAGTCAAGAAACATGGACGAAATTAAAGAATGGCAGACACAAAGCGTGAAGCACAAGGTGGCAACGCTGCTGATTTGCGACGGTGTGTCTTTCAGTTACAACGAGGAGGACGGCATAGTGTTCACGGCTCCTGAGTTCTATGTAAAAAACATGATCCGCCGGCTGATGAACTGCTACGGTGTGAGTCTGAAACCGATTATTAACGAAATCAAATAATACGACTATGTTACAGAAAGAATTTGAAGACCGCATCGGTCGCACAGTTACGACCGAGGAGTATGTAGAAGCCAACGCCGTGTATATGATGGCCGGAGAGTTGGACAAAGACGAGTTCTGCCGTGAGTGGCTGAAGATTGGCTCGTCGAAGTTGGTGCAGTGTCTGTTTGAGAAGGCGCACAGCCTTGACCAGAACCTGCAGGAGCAGAAACTGATGGTTAACGAATGTCAGGAGATGATCAGCGATGCCGCTGACGCCATGCTGGAGATAAGTGACACTATCAGTCCGACTAAAGTACGCGAAGAACTGGAGAAGAAAGCCGTCTGGCTTGTCGGCCGCAAGGAGGTGGTGAAGCGTAAAGCTGCCCATGAGTACATCTTTTCGAAGGAAGACTTGGAATATATCACGAACAACCTATAATAAACGATTATGGCAAAGTTATTTCAACAAGAAATCTGCCTGGTGTATAATACACAAGGTGACGTGACAGCGGTGAGAATTAACTACCGCATGTGTGGCAAACTGGTGAAGACCGTTAGGAGATATATAGAGAAACGTACGGTCGTATGGTCTAAGACTTTTCGTCCGAGAACTCAAGAACCTGCGTCTGCGCCGCAACAGTTAGGTCGGGCAATGTCAGAGATATGAGTTGCACAATGTCTTCATACAGTTTCAGCAGATATTCCGCTCTTTGTTTCCCGATGGAAACAGCCACAGAACCTTTGGCGTACCACCCTTGGGAGACATCCTGCTGTGGCTTATGGAACACAACGCTGGTGTCCCGCTTGTCAAAAGCACCTTTCAGATGGTGCAGGCACTGTAGCCTCGGATCCACCAGTTCCTTGAAACTGTTTTCGTCCAGAATGCCCTTCTCATCGGCTACTGTGACGGATAGAAGATACAACTTAAGCACAGGTAATGATATTAACAGGCTTCAAAGGTACGCATTTTTGTGTGAAGTAACGAACAATTAACAAATTATAATAGCAATGGCAAAGAAGATTTATTTGGAGGATAAGGGCAAGGCCTACCTCCGTCGAGTGTTCAAGTGTTCAAACGTGATGGTGTGGAAAGCCCTGACGTTTGAGAGTGACAGCAAACTGGCCCGGAAGATCCGCTTCGTGGCACTGAAGGAACTGGGCGGTGTGCCCAACTGGAAACCGGAGGACATGGAGACCACTCATGAGGAGGCTGACAAGACCATGACTCAGACCTTCGGCGACCGCGTGAAGTTGGTGGCCAGCAAACTCGACACGAGCGTCCTGGTATATGTTGATGGCAAGATTGAGCGCCGTGAGAACTGCGAGGGCGTCCCTGAGTTTATGGCTCTGCAGAATGAAGTTCAATGTATGGCCATGAGCCTGTAGGGAGTGAGTTATGGAGTATTACGGCAAGATATTGTGTATCTCGTACAACGACCTGACCTACGATGACCGTCCAGTTATCGTCAATGGTAAGGTGGACTACAGCCACAGCCGATGTCTGAACGGTGTCGCCCCGTCGATGCTGCCAGCCGATACGCTTGCCCCCATCATGTCTATCCCCAACTACAAACAACTATCAGCACGCGGGCAGATTAACGTGGTGCGTTTGGGCAAAGGTCTGGGCAATTATGCTCTGATTGAGATAGCCACGCTTCCGCAACGTTTCAAGAACCGCATCAAGGCTAAGTACGGAGAAATGGAGCAGAACATTCTGAAGGACTGGTTCGGCCAACATTACCGCATCGACGCAGAAGCCCGGTCGTTTTATACCCGTTTCCGTTTTGAGGACGGCAGTGCCTTGCCACCTGGCAAGATCAACGAGTACACGATGAACGCATCGGTGCTGAAGGCCGTTGTGAGTGTGATGGCAGACACGAACATCATGCGCAAGGCCATGAACGGCCAGACGATCAACTGGGGCGAGATGTCCGGTGCCATCAGTTACTACAAGGCCGAGTTCGGCCACACGCTGCCACTGAGTCCTCACCGCTTCCGTGAGCGTGTGAATGCTTATCAGAAGGAGGGCTATGAGTCGCTTATCAGCAAGAAGTTCAAGAACCAGAACACGCGCAAGGTGAACTACCGCATTGAGCGCCTGCTGCTGAGTCTTGACAGTCAGCCTGAGCGTCCATACAACACCACGGTGGCTGAAATGTACAATATGTTTGTGATGGGTGAGCTGCAGGTGGCGGATCCTGAGATAGGCGAATTGTTTGTCCCCCTGGATTTCGTGGATAAGAAGGGCAACCCAATAGTGCTGAGCGAGGCCACTATAGCCAACTATCTGAACACGCCAAAGAACAAGGCACTTAGAGCCAAGTTACATGACACACAATGGGATTTCAACAACCACTACCGCCCGTATCACCTGCGAGCCCATGCGGTCTATTCTCTGAGCAAAATATCGCTCGACGACCGCGACTTGCCTCGTCCGATGCACAACGGCCAGCGTGTGAAAGCCTACTACGCCTACGACGTGGTGAGCGGTGCCGTGGTGGGCTATTCCTACAACCGGCTGAAGACCCGTGACCTGTTCCTGGACTGTATGCGCAATATGTTCCAGACGTTGGACCGCAACAGCTTCTATATGCCAGCAGAGTTGGAAGTGGAGCACCATCTGGTAGAGAACTTCGCAGACGGTCTGATGAAGGCCGGTGTGGTGTTTCCTTTGATCCGCTGGTGTAATCCTGGAAACTCACGCGAGAAGCGTGCCGAACATTTCAACAGGGCCAAGAAGTACGGGGTGGAGAAACGTCTGCAGGTTGGTGTAGGACGTTGGTACGCCCGGCTGGAGGCCAACCGTCCGAAGGTGGATAAGGTGTATGACGAGCAGAATAACACCTACAAGGAGAAAAGTTACTCCTGCGAGGAACTGGTGGCAGACGACATCAGGGCAATCCAGGAGTACAACAACCAACTTCACCCGAACCAGAAGATGTACCCCGGCATGACGCGGTGGGACGTACTCGCAGGAAGGCAGAACCCCGACCTGCGTCCGTTTGACAAGGCTGTGCTTTACCGTTTCATTGGTGAACACACCTCCACGACGATCAAGCAGAACATGTACTGCACGGTTCAATATCAGCAGTACCGTCTGCCGAGCCCGGAAGTAATAGACCGGCTCGCCCCGAGGAATATGAAAGTGGATGCTTACTGGCTGGCTGATGGCGAGGGCAACGTGAAAGAGGTCTATCTGTATCAGAACGGCGAGTACATCTGCACCTGCGGGCTTCTTGAACGTTATAACGAGGCAACTGCTGAACAGACAGTAGCCGACCATGCCGCCTACACCGAGCAGGCCAAATATGTGAGCCAGTTTGACAAGATGATGAAGGACGGCAAAATCCAGAAAGTGGTTGTCATGAAGAATGAGGATGCCAGGGAGATTGAGCAAGTGGAAGCCCGTGTGGTATCGCAGCCTGTGGAGCAGCCGGACGAGGACTATTCTGACTATATGGACACGGCGCGTTACAAGCGCGAAGCCGTGGGCAGTTTATAACGACATTAAAACAGCATTCAAATGAAGATAACAGACGAGATTAAAAGCCGGATAGCGGCAGCCATTGTGGCCGACCGTGAGAACTATCCAAGCGACAACAAACACGCCGTGAGCCTTGGCATATCGGCGTCAGTATATAACAGCATCAAGAAAGGTACCTGGGAACGTCAGGTGAGCGATGCGAGCTGGGTGGGCATGGCCAGAAGACTTGGTGTGACCCTGCGCCAGGAGCAAGCCTGGAATGCCGCAGAAACACCGACGTGGGTGTTTATTACCCAGCAGTTGACCGTATGCCAGGAAAGCGGTCTGAGCGCAATTCTGTGCGACATTCCGAACATCGGCAAGAGTTTCACCGCACGGGCCTATGTCAAGAGCCACAAGAACGCCGTATATATCGACTGCTCGCAGGTGAAGACCAAGTTGAAACTTGTCCGCAGGATAGCCAAGGAGTTTGGTGTGGGCAGTTACGGTCGTTACAGCGACATTTACGAAGACCTTGTGGAGTATCTGCGCACCATAGCCCCCCCCCTTGTCATACTCGACGAAGCGGGCGACCTGCAGTACGAGGCATTCTTGGAACTGAAGGCCTTGTGGAATGCCACGGAGCGTTGCTGTGGCTGGTACATGATGGGTGCTGATGGTTTACGGGCCAAGATAGACCGTAACGTGGAGTGTCTGAAGGTAGGCTATGCGGAAATGCTCAGCCGATTCGGTGACACGTTCAGCCGTGTGACTCCCGAAGACGAGAAGGAACGCCAGAAGTTCCTGAAGGCTCAGGCTGCCATCGTAGCCAAGGTCAACGCTCCTGCAGGAACCAACATCATGCAGATTGTGAGCGTCAGTGACGGCGGTCTGCGCAGAGTTTATACAGAAATCGAAAAAATCAAGAAAGGAGTTTAACTATGTTGACAAAGATTGAAATGCAAGCGATGGAAGCCGTTATCGGCATACATAGGGAGATGCGCCAGGCAAACGAAGTAAACTGGGAGCACGCAGGTATGAAATAGCCAAAGAATACTATTGCCGTAGATTTGACTCCAACATAACCACATTCAACGAAGATGCCAGAAGAGCGGTTGAATGTGCAGACATTCTGATAAGCGAACTCAAAAACAAGAAAATGCAATGAAGTTAAAACGTGCCTACAGTCCAACGGACATCCTGAACATGAACATCCCGTCGCTCGACTTTACTGGCGACTGGGAGGCTTCATTGGGCAAACCGGCTAAGACTGGCACATGGATTATCTGGGGCAGTCCAGGCAACGGAAAGACGAGTTTTGTGATGCAACTGGCAAAGTATCTGTGCCGGTTTGACAAGGTGATTTATGACAGTCTGGAGGAAGGCACCGGTCTGAGCGTCCAGAAGTCAATGCTACGTCATGGAATGCGTGAGGTAAGCCGTCGTTTTCTTGTGCTGGATCGCGAGCGAATTGAGCAACTGACAGAGCGTCTGAGCAAACGTAAAAGTCCGGGCATCGTCATTATTGACAGTCTGCAGTATAGTGGTCTGACCTACAGAGGCTATCAGCAACTGAAGGAACGCTTCTGTAATAAGCTGCTCATTTTCGTGAGCCATGCCGAAGGGCGGCATCCAGGAGGGCGTGTGGCCCGTGCTGTTGAGTATGACGCCGACGTGAAAATCATGGTTGAGGGTTTCCGTGCCAGTTGCAAGAGTCGGTTCATGGATAAGCCGGGTGTGCCTTTTACCATTTGGGAAGAGGGTGCAGCCAAGTACACATTAGGAAACGAAGCAAAACAGAAATGACTATGGCCAGGAACTGGAAAAATGGTGTATGGAAACGTCATTCCAACATGCTCTACAGACTGCGGAAGAAGGGTGTGAGGGTGAACACCAAGGAGCGTACCATCTTCATTCCTTACGGCGAAGATCCAAACAAGGAGGTTCAAGTTGTCCGCCTACGGAAAGAATATCATTTTAACGTTCAATTTGAGATAATATGAAGTACGTAATTTTTGAAGATAACAGAACAGGAATGAAGGAACCCGTGATATTTGGGACCATATATTTTATAAATCTTTGAGATATGAAACAGAAAATCTACATCAGCGGTGCGATAGCGCACTATGACATGGAGGAGCGCAAGGC
>CAMWJL010000071.1 GCA_947174565.1 uncultured Prevotellaceae bacterium
GCTTAGGGGGATACTTGGGGTATAATCATCCCCTAAGCTCTCTTTTACTATCCCCAAATCCTGTTCGTCCAATCCATAAGACGGTCTTTTGAATGTGACGATAACGAAGCCGCCGTCCCAACTCCATGAGGGCTCTTCCACACCTTGCTCACGGCAGGCATCCATGATGCGTTTCGCCCCAGAACCCCAACTCTCCAAAAATGTGGCTCTGTATAACGCCTCGGCAATCTTCAGATTGTATGGATAGGACTCATGAGGGCCTTTGATAGATTCGGGTGTAATCTGTGGTGGGAACATACCAGGATTGGCAATTTCTATACGGTCGTCATAAATCGCTATGCTGTTGGTGAGATTATATTTCTCCCATTGGCGGTGACAAAGGCTGTTGATGAGAGCCTCTCTTAATGCCTTATACGGGACTTCAAGACGTTCTTCACGTCCCAAACTATAATTCGTAATCTTACCGCCGAGATTAAGGTGCTTGAAGAAGAACGCCATGCCCGCGTCGAGCAAATCAAAGAAACTACCTTCTACGCGCTGATTGTCAATAAATTCATTCTTGTCTGTGCCGACAAAACGAGCCATCCTCAACCGAAACTGCGGATATTCCTCAATATTGTCAGAGAAAAGCATGACAGCACCATTGGTGGGCACTCCTTCATTCAGGAGTTTCCATTTAGACAAAGTTTCCTCTATCGGGGCGGTCATGGCACTTGCTGGGATGCGCCCACCTTCAACACCCATGCGTATGCACCCCCGTATATGTTTCTCATTCAGGTCTGCAAGCGTCACACCATCAGCCAGTTGCCGTTCCCATGAATATGTCTGAGGCTGATGCGCGCGAACACGCTCATCGTACATATCACGCGGCATCACCTTCGTCGTGCTCTCGACTTTATAATACGGGCAACCATGATACGTATGCGGTCGTTCGCCCCACACCCAGCCGTCAAAGTGCATGGCGATAATCTTATTGTCAGGACGGTCAGGCACATCAATATACTCCACACGAACATCACAAGCAGGCTCAAGCCCAGCAAGAGCCTGAGCAATTTCCTGCTGTGTGCTGTCGGTCACCTCCTGCCCGATGATTTTCAGCGACTTCGGTGTGACACCGAAAATCAACCAACCACCCTCAGTATTCAGAAACGCACACGCCGCGTGCATACCGTCCTTCAGCTCTCCAGTACTCTTCTTCAGCTCCAGAGTCCTTGACTCACCCGAAGCAATCAAAGCCTTTATATCGTCAATGGTCATCATTATCTATCTCGAGGTAAAGATTTGCAGATTAAGCCTAAAACACAAAGAATCACCAGCAATAATCGCTATGCACACCGAGGACAAAGTTACGGAATTATTCTGTATGACAGATGACTTCCGCAAGTTTTTTTTAATCCATGATGGAAAAATACACGTTGAAATCAGACACGCCACATCATTATCAATTCCATGATGCCAAAAACCCCTCAAAATCGATGTCCCCGACATCGGCAAGGCGGAGTCCCCGACATCGACTGACCGATGTCGGGGACTCCGATTTTTTGGGGGTGAGAAGTAAGTGGTGAGGGGTGAAAGGATACCTGTTTGCTTCACACTCCTCTCACCCCTCACCACTCACCACTTACTTCTCACCACTTAATACTTAATACTTAATACTCACCTCTAACTCTCCCCTCTCACTCCACCACGATGCGCTCGATGACGATGCCGGGGTCGAGCGGCTGGAGTGTGAGGCGGTGCTTGCCGGGGGCGAGGGAGGGCAGCGTGAAGGGCTGGCGGTTCTGGCGCGTGGTCTCCCACTCGAAGTTTTGGTCGTGCGCCATCTGGACGACGTAGCGGCTGGCCTCGTTGACGTTGAGGGTCTGGAGGGGACAGCCGTCGATGAGGATGGCGAGCCGCTGTCCGCGCCCGTCGTTGAAGGGGAAGTTGGTGGCGAGGGTGAGGACGGCGCGCGCCTGCTGCTTGGGTGCGTCGAGGGTGAACTCGTAGGTGATGCTCGCTCCCTCGGTGCTCTTCGTGTAGGGCAGGAGTGCCACTGCGTCTTGCCACACGCCCATGTGGGGGATGACCTGCCACGAGGCTTCCTTGGCATCAGTGCGCTCCACAAAGTCGGAGGCTTCCATCACGGCGGTCAGCACCTCGGGCTGGGGAGTCAGTTCCTCGCCTTCCTTGGCGTCGGCTTCCGACACGCGTGTCACCTGTGGCATGAGGTTGCGGGGCGGATTGTTCCACGAGCGGTAGCCGATATAGATTTCATCCATGAAATGATTCCACTTGCCGCCCGAGAGCTTGTGGTTGTACTCGTCGCACAGCTCTTCAGCGCGGCGGAAGCACAGCTCCACGCGGTCGGCCCACTCGTTGGCGCGCAGGTCGCCTCGCTGGGCATAGTGGGCGTTCATCGCCTGGGCATAATACATATTATATAGGTTGCAGAACACACGCACGGGGTGGTAGATGAGCTGGTTGTACGTCTGGCGGTAGGGCACGGGCACTCGTTCGCGCAGGATGGTGGCATCGCGCTCCAGCCGGTCGTACTCCGCCACACGCTCCTTCCATTCGCCCGTGAGGAGGTTGAACGTGCGTGCGTCTAACTGCTCGGGCGTGCGTCGGTGGGCATACTTGCATTGCAGGTTGAGGATGCGCGCGGCCTCCTCGGCACACTTCTCGCCCAACTGCTGGCGGCAGAACGACTCGGTGTATGCCATCAGGTTCGAGGGGTTGAACTGCGAGGGATTCCACGCCATCTTGAACCAAAAGTCGATGGGGAACTCCATGGGCTTGAGGTCGCCCACGTTGAGAATCCAGAGGCGGTCCACGCCGTAGGTGTAGGTGAGCTGCAACTGCTCCCACATGCGCTGAATCTGTGTGACATTCTGAAACTTAGAGCTGCGTGGCGCGCCCACATAATCGACATGGTAGTACATGCCGTAGCCGCCCGGATGGCGACGGGAGAATGCGCCTGTGCCTCGGCACCATTCCTGCTCGGGCAGCACGCGCACGTTGCCCCAGTTGTCGTCGCACAGGAGCAGAATCACGTCGTCGGGCACCTGCATGCCCTTCTCGTAGTACTCCTGCACCTCCTTGTAGAGTGCCCACACCTGCGGCGTTTCCTTGGCAGGACGGCCCGTGGCACGCTCGATGAGCTTGCGCTGGTTGGTCACGATGCGCTCCAGAAGAGCCACGTCGGCATGGTCGCCCATCGCCTCGTCGCCGTCGCCACGCATGCCGATGGTCACCACGTCGTCGGTGTGGCGCATGCGCTCCACCCCACCCTGCCAAAAGCGGTCGAGCGTCGGCTGGTTGGTGTCGTAGTTCCACGCGCCATGCTCCCTGCGGTTGCGTGTCCACTCCTTGTGGGCGCGTGCCATCGGCTCGTGGTGCGACGTACCCATACAGATGCCCATGTCGTCGGCTGTCTGCATGTTGAGCGGGTCGTCGGCATAGAAGGCTGCGTCCCACATGGCGGGCCATAGGAAGTTGCCTTTGAGGCGCAGCACTAACTCGAAGACACGGGCGTAGAACTCGTGGTTGTAGCCGCCGAAGTTCTCCTTCACCCAGCCCGTGAGGCAGGGGGCTTCGTCGTTGAGGAAGATGCCGCGGTAGCGCACGGCTGGCTCGCCGTCGGTGAACACGCCCTCACGGATGTAGAGGCGTTCCTGCGGCTCCACGGGCACGTCGGCCCAGTAGTGCCAGGGGCTGACGCCTATCTGCTGCGACAGCTCATAGATGCCGTAGATGGTGCCTCGCTTGTCGCTGCCAGCGATGACGAGCTGCCCGTTCACCATGGTGATGATGAACTTCTCGGTCTTGCCTTTCAGCTCCTTGGCGTTGATGAGCCGCTTCTTGGCGAGACGGTCGATGGCTGCGCTGCGTCCTAACGTGCCGATGAGGATGGGGAGGTCGCTCCTGCCCAGCACCTTGTGCAGGTCCTGCCGCAGGTTGTCGGCGGCGAGGCGAACGCCCTTCCAGTCGTTGGGGTCGCACTGCACCTCGCCCTTCAGGTCGGAGAGGCACACGGCACGCGGCTCGGGGCGGAAGGTGACAAAAGGCGCGGCGGCACTGGCTACTAATGTGACCAGTGCCAGTGCCACCGCGAAGAGTATCTTTTTCATAGGGGTAAGGGGGTGAGAGGTGAGGGGTAAGTATTTAGGGGTGAGAGGAGTGTAAGAGAAAAGTGGTGGGGGGTGAGTGGTGAGCAGTGAGGGGGATGCCCGTTTGCCCGACATTCCTCTCACCCCTCACCTCTTCTCACTCACCTCTAAACAACTATTTCCCGAGCCGCTCCACCCACAGCTGGTAGGCCTGCTTGTAGGGGGCTGCGTCGGTGTCGGGCTGTATGGTGCCCTTGTGCTTGAGGGTCTTGAACGCGTCGTCGCTGTCGGTGTAGATGCCAGAGCCGATGCCTGCGCCGTAGGCCGCGCCCACTGAGCCGTCGGTCTCGTACAGCTCGATGGTGGCTCCCGTGACGGAGGCGAGGGTGTGGCAGAAGATGGGGCTGAGGAACATGTTGGCGTGGGCTGCCTTGATGGTGCGGATGTCCATGCCCATGCCTTTCATCACCTCCATGCCGTAGGCGAAGGAGAAGGCGATGCCCTCGTGGGCGGCGCGGATGAGGTGCGCTTTCGTGTGGATGTTGAAGTTGATGCCGTGGATGGATGCGCCCACGTCCTCGTTCTGGAGCACGCGCTCTGCGCCGTTGCCGAAGGGGATGACGGAGAGGCCTTCGCTGCCTACTGGCACGCTGTTGGCGAGGTCGTTCATCTCGGGATAGCTGATGCCTTCGGGGGCGACGGTGCGGCGTATCCAGGCGTTGAGGATGCCTGTGCCGTTGATGCAGAGGAGCACGCCGAGGCGGGTCTCGCCGCCCTCGCCGTGGTTGACGTGGGCGAAGGTGTTGACGCGTGAGAGGTGGTCGTAGTTGACTTCGCCGAGCACGCCATAGACGACGCCCGATGTGCCTCCTGTGGCGGCTATCTCGCCGGGCTTCATCACGTTGAGCGAGAGGGCGTTGTTGGGCTGGTCGCCGCCGCGGTAGGCGATGGGCGTGCCGGCCGGGATGCCGAGTTCGGCGGCGATGTCGGGGCTGACGGTGCATTGCACGGAGAAGGTGGGCACGATGTCGGCGATGATGCTGTCGGGGAAGCCGTAGTGGGTCATCACGTCGCGGCTGACTTCACCGTTGCGGAAGTCCCAGAACATGCCTTCGGAGAGGCCTGAGACGGTGGTCTGCTTCTTGCCGCCCGAGAGGCGCATGGCGATGTAGTCGCCCGGGAGCATGATTTTGTCTATCTGTGCGAACAGCTCGGGTTCGTTCTCCTTGACCCACGCGAGCTTGGCTGCGGTGAAGTTGCCTGGCGAGTTGAGCAGGTGCTGGAGGCAGTGCTCGCCGCCGATGGCGTTGAAGGCCTCGTTGCCGTAGGGGACGGCGCGCCCGTCGCACCAGATGATGGAGGGGCGGAGGGGTGTGCCGGCCTTATCGACGCAGACGAGGCCGTGCATCTGATAGGAGATGCCGATGGCCTTCACGTCGGCGAGCGTGCCGTTCGTTTTGGCAGCCAGCCGGGCGGTGGCTTGCTTGAGTTCGTCCCACCACATGGAGGGGTCTTGCTCGGCCCATCCGGGCTGACGGGCGGTGATGGGTGCTTCGGTGTCGGGGTACTGTGCGCTGGCGACGGTCTGTCCTGTCTGCGCATCGACTAACGCCGCCTTGACGGACGACGTGCCTATGTCATATCCTAATAGTAACATGGGGTGTTGTTGGATTTTTTAGGGGTGAGTAGTGAGTATTTAGGGGTGAGAGATAAGAAGTAAGAAGTGAGGGGTGAGAGGAGTGTTTAGGGGATGAGGATGCCTGTTTGCCCGACATTCCTCTCACCCCTCACTTCTTACCACTTACCTCTTATTTCTTACCTCTCCTTATTCTCAACTTGTGAACAATTATTCATAACTTATGGATATTTGTTCGCAAGTTATGAATAATTGTTCATAAGTTATGAACGACAGGGCGTGTGGGCGGATTATTTGTCCAGCCCTTCGATGGTCTGGATGGTGCCGTCGGGGTTGTAGCGGAGTTCGCACACCTTGAGGGAGCGGAGCCACGTCTTGTCGTTGGACGGCACGCAGTCGTGGTGGAAGAGATACCACTTGCCCTGCACTTCGGCAATGGCGTGGTGGGTGGTCCAGCCGACGACGGGGGTGAGGATGACGCCCTGATAGGTGAACGGACCATAAGGGTTGTCGCCCGTGGCGTAGCAGAGGAGGTGGGAGTCGCCCGTGGAGTAGGAGAAGTAGTACTTGCCCTGATACTTGTGCATCCACGAGGCCTCGAAGAAGCGGTGCGGGTCGTCGGCGCGCAGGGGCTTGCCGTCCTTGCCGAGGATGACGACGCGTCGGGGTGCTTCGGCAAACTGGAGCACGTCGTCGCTCATGCGTGCGACGAAGCTGGGCAGTGCCGGCGCGTCGGGCTGGGCGAAAAGTTCGCCTTGGCGCGTGGGGTCTGAACCCATGTCAACGAGTCCGTTCTCGTCGCCATGCTTGCCGTGGACGGGCGCGAAGCCGGGGGCGAGGGGCTGCCACCACTGGAGCTGTCCGCCCCAGAGGCCGCCGAAGTAGGTATAAATCTGTCCGTCGTCGTCCTTGAAGACGCAGGGGTCGATGGAGAACGAGCCGCGGATGGGCTGTGGCTGTGGCACGAAGGGGCCTTCGGGGCGGTCGGCCACGGCTACGCCGAGGCGGAACACGCCGTCGTAGCCCTTGGCGGAGAAGATGCAGTAGTACTTGCCGTCTTTCTCCACCACGTCGCTGTCCCACAGCTGCTTCTCGGCCCACGGCACGTCGTTCACGTCGAAGATGACACCGTGGTCGGTCGCCGTGCCGTTCTCAAGGTCGTCGAACGAGAGGACGTGGTAGTCCTTCATCTGGAAATGACCGCCATCGTCGTCCTCACACTCGCCAGCGTCCCAGTCGTGCGAGGGGTAGATGTACAACTTGCCGCCGAAGACATGAGCCGCTGGGTCAGCCATGTAGTCTTGGGGATAGAGATATTTCTTTCCTTCCATAGGTTATATAGGTTTTAGAGGTGAGTATTTAGAGGTGAGTATTTAGAGGTGAGTATTTAGGGGTGAGTATTTAGGGGTGAGTGGTGAGAGGAATGTCAGAGGAATGAGGATGCCCATTTGCCCAGCATTCCTCTCACCCCTCACCACTCACCACTTACCTCTAAATACTCACCTCTCACCACTTATTTAACTAAGTCTATCAATTTCTGCACGGTAGGCTTCGGCTGACCCTGGCGGTCGAAGAGCGTGGCATACTCAGTGCGCCCCTTCACGGGCCAGTCGTTGCGCCACGAGTTGGCGTCGTTGAAACACCAGAAGCTCACACGCAGGACGTGCTCCTTGTTGCGGATGAGCATCTTGAAGAAATCCACCCAAAAGTCGTCCGCCTTCTCCTGCTGCTCGGCAGGCAAGCCATCGGTGTAAGGGTCAATCGCAGGGCTGTATTCAAAGTTGGCATTCACGTCAGCACCCTCCTGCTCGTATGGGTTGGGCAGCACGGAGAGGTCGAGTTCCGTGAACTGTGACGGCAGCCCCAACTTGGCAATCTCCTGAATGGCACGCTCATAGAGCGTCGCATAGTCCTCCGCCCCGAGGAAGAGGTGTCCCTGCAAGCCAATGGCATGGATGGGCAGCCCCTGCTCGATGAGGGGACGGAAGAAGTCCGTCACGCCCTTCACCTTCTTGGGCTTGTACATGGAGTAGTCATTATAATAAAGCTCGATGGTCGAATCGGCCTCGTGCGCATACTGGAAGGCGAGCGGAATGTACTCCTCGCCGAGAATCTCGTAGAAAGGGCTGTGGCGCAACGTGCCGTCGTCCTCAAACGCCTCGTTCACCACGTCCCAGCCAGCAATCTTGCCGCGGAAGTGGTCAAGAATCGTGAAGATATGGTCGCGCATACGCTTCTTCAGCTCGTCGGCATCCACCTGATTCCCATCCTTATCGACAAAGAACCACGGGGCGCACTGCGAGTGCCAAATGAGGCAGTGACCCACCACCTGCTGACCATTCGCCAACGCCTTCTCCACCAACTCGTCGGCAAGCGTGAAGTCGTAGCGCGTCTCCTCGGGATGGATGACCTCGCACTTCATGCAGTTCTCAGGCACAACCCAGCCGAACTGCTTGGCAATCATGGGATAGTCACCCGTCTGGTCAAGACTGCTCGCACCCGAATAGGTCACGCCCTCCTTCATCTTGTCCTCGGCTTTCACCTCCCACTGGTTCACACTCACGCCCATGCGCCAATAGTCACTGTATGCCTCCTGCAACGACGATGCGGAGGGCTTGCCGCAGCTGGCGCACACCAGTGCCGCAGCTGCCAAGAATATGTTTGTCTTCTTCATCTTTCGTATGTATGGGTTTTCACACCTCGATGGGCGTTGTTGTTCTCGTGTCTGTCTGACCAACATTCCTCTCACCTCTCACCACTTACCTCTTACCTCTTATCACTTAACTAAATCTATCAATTTCTGCACGGTAGGCTTCGGATGGCTCTCGCGGTCGAAGAGCGTGGCATACTCGGTGCGCCCCTTGATAGGCCAGTCGTTGCGCCACGAGTTGGCATCGTTGAAGCACCAGAAGTTCACACGCAGGATGTGCTCCTTGTTGCGGATGAGCATCTTGAAAAAGTCAATCCAAAAGTCGTCCGCCTTCTTCTGCTGCTCGGCAGGCAAGCCGTCGGTGTAAGGGTCGAGTTCAGGGGTATATTGAAAGTTGGTTGACACGTTGGCACCCTGCACCGCGTATGGATTGGGCAGCACGGAGAGGTCGAGTTCCGTGAACTGGGACGGCAGACCGATGGACGCAATCTCCTGAATGGCACGCTCAAAGAGGTTCACATAGTCCTCCGCACCGAGGAAGAAGTGTCCCTGCATGCCGATGGCGTGGATGGGCATCCCCTGTGCGATGAGCGGACGGAAGAAGTCGGTCACGGCCTTCACCTTCTCGGGCTTGTACATCGTGTAGTCATTATAATAGAGTTCGATGGTCGAGTCGGCCTCGTGCGCATACTGGAAGGCGAGCGGAATGTACTCCTCGCCGAGAATCTCGTAGAAGGGAGTCGGGCGCATCGTGCCGTCGTCCAAGAACGCTTCGTTCACCACGTCCCATGCCTCCACCTTGCCGCGGAAGTGGTCGAGGATGGTGAAGATGTGGTCGCGCATGCGCTTCTTCAGCACCTCTGCCGACACTTGGTTGCCGTCCTCATCGACGAAGAACCACGGGGCGGATTGTGCGTGCAGAATGAGGCTGTGGCCCACCACATGCTGATGGTTCTCCTGTGCTTTCTCCACAAACTCGTCGGCAAGCTTAAAGTCATACACATACTCCTCGGGATGGATGACCTCGCACTTCATGCAGTTCTCGGGCACGACCCATCCGAACTGCTGGGCGATGATGGGATAGTCAGCCGTCTGGTCAAGGCTGCTCGCTCCCGAATAAGTCACGGTAGGTTTCAGGAAGTCCTCGCTCCTCACCTCCCACTGGTTCACGCTCACGCCCATGCGCCAGTAGTCACTGTATGCCTCCTGCAACGATGTGGCGGGATTGCTGCAGCTGGCGCACACCAATGCCACGGCTGCCACGAAGACGCTTGTCTTCTTATTCTTATATATATTATTGTGTAAGTGGTTAATGAAATTCTTCATAACGGTATTCTCCTTTATAGTCGGCAACCCGCACCCACAGGGGGATGCGCGCCGCGTTCATGGAGCGTGCAGAGGTTTCACGCCTTGGCGCGCGCTTCGATTTCTTGGTTAATAGCGTCTATCTTTTCGTCGGTCAGTTCATATTTGTTGATAATCCACATCGCCAGCAGGAGCAGCAGGGCTGGAATCCAGCACATCAGGCTCAAGATGCCCTGCCACTGCACGGAGGGCAGGGCCGAGTTGTTCAGCTCCTCCACATAGTATGCGCCCGCAGCGTTGCTCACGCTCATCATGGCAAAGGCGGTGATGAAGAAGAAAGCGATGACGCGCAGCGGACGGTTGACGCGGAACTCTTCCCACAGGTCGCTCACCCTCACGTTCTCGGTCTCCTTGGCTTCCATCACCACGCGCTCCTTGCACTGGCTGTAGCAGAAGATGAGCAGGGCGAGACCCACGAGGGAGAAGATGAGGATGGTGGTGAACCATGCGCCTGCAAGGCTGTCGTCTATCTTGCTCGCCTCCTCGGCTGCCTCGGTCACGCCATAGCCGACCATCCACAGCACGGCACCGGGGATGACTCCGCCCATCGCCATGCCGGCCTTGAAGAAGATGCCCGTCAGGGCGTTCACGATGCCTGAGATGCGCTTGCCCGTGGTGTATTCGCTGTAAGAGATGACCTCGGGCACCAGTGCCCACATGTAGCCTGTGGCAACGATGACACCCGTTGACTTGATGAACTGGCACAGCTCGATGAAGCCGAGGCTGATGGTGATGTCGGAGATGCTGAACGAGAACTTGCTGTTGCGAAGCTCTGTCACGCTGACCACATAGAGCAGCACCATGCCGACGATGGCGATGGTCAGGAAGATGTTGAACATGCCGCGCTTGCCCACTTTCTGCTTGATGGCTGGAACCAGGGGCATGAAGATGAAGGCTGGCAACGGGCCAAGTCCCATGAAGATGGCTTTCTCGATGGCGTTGTTCACGTCGTCGGACAGCAGGATGGCGACGATGATGGGGATGCCTGCCTGAACGGCAAGGCCGCCCAAGTTGGCCATGAACATGCGCACCGATGTGAGGATGGTGATTTCGTTCGTGTCTCGGGTCAGCGAACTGTTCAGCGCGCCGTATGGCACGTTGATGAGCGTGTAGAGCATGGAGAGACCTACATAAGTCACATACGCATACACTAACTTCAGCGTGTAGGCCTCGTGCGCAAGCCCGTTCCAAAAGCAGAGAATCGCCAAGCCCGTCAGGGGGATGCCTGCCAGCACCAGATAGGAGCGGTACTTGCCCATCCGGGGATTGTGCTTGTCAACGTATGCGCCCACGATGGGGTCCCACAGCACGTCGATGAGACGCACCACGAGGAACATGATGGAGGCATCGCCGGGGTTAAGCCCGAAGACGTTCGTGTAGTAGAACAATAGCCAGACACTGACGGTCTGGTAGATGAGGTTTTGGGCCAAGTCGCCCGAGCCGAATCCGATGCGTTGGAGCCAGCTCAATTTGTAGAAGCCTTTCGACTCCTGTGATACGTTTTCTGTTGCCATTTTGGTTAAGACTGTTAGATTTCGGATGCTCCCACACGACGGGGAACATAGTTTTGAGCGCAAAGTTAACGATTTCCTCCGCTCGCCACTTGTGTAGATGTAACAAAAACTTATAAAATGGGAACAACAGACCCGTGAACATGGGCGTGAAAGCCTGATGCAGAGGGCGATGGCGGATTTTCACCCGTTTGCGCCCCTGCGTCGCCCCTGCCGTCACGGCATCGCCACAAGAAGGGCTTTGTGCCCTCAGAGCCGCTCCAAGAAATAGACGCCCACCTTGCGGCCGAAGGTCTCCTCCAGCTTGTCGAGGAGCGCGCTGCCGAAGTAGTGCGTGAAGCTCTCGTGGAAGGCGCGTGTGGGGACGGCAATCGTCACCATCGTGTCCTCCACCTGATAGAGTCCAATCTCGGGCAGCCAGTGCTCGATGCCCTGCATGTCGGCGAGGCTCTCCTTGGCGGCGGCGAAGCGTCGTCGGTCGTCGTCGGTGTAGAGCTGGCTGAGCGTGCCCTTGGGGGCGGTTGTGTCGTTGGGGGCGGTGTCGGGATGCTGTGGGGTGGCGTTGATGTCGGTTGCCATTTGCGCCTCCATCTGGCGTTGCTTGTCGGCGATGCGCGTGTGGAGGAAGTCGGTGAAGCAGCGGTTGCAGTAGGAACGCTTGTTGTCCTTGATCTGCACTTTGCGCTCGTCGATGAGTGCCTTCAGCTCGTCCATCTTGCGGACGAAGGGGTCGCGGTCGTCGGGGGTGAGCGAGGTGATGATGCGGCGCACCTGTGCTGGCGACTGGTCGAAGTCCTGTTGCAGGCGGTGCTCTATCTCGATGGTCTCGCGCTGCGCGGTCTTGTCCTGCTTGATGTCCTGCCCCACGTCGGAGAGGTGGAAGTCGAAGTGGATTTGGTCGGGGTTCTTCTGCCGCTTCGAGGTCTTGTAGATGGGGGTGTACTCAAAGTAGAAGTCGCTGATGTTGCTGTCCGCCATCTCCCTGAGGGTGGTCTCCGAGGGGCGCAGCACGCGCTTCACGAAGTCGCAGTAGTGGGGATACTGGATGATGCGCTCCTTCGTCTTGGCGTCCACCTCGTTGTCGTTGAAGCCGATGTCGTGGCGGAACTTCCAGTAGTCGATGGTCAGGCCTCCCTGCATATACTTGAAGTTGGACAGGTAGAGGTAGATGCGCTTGGGGAACTTCTCCGAAATCATCAGGGCGGTGTCGTCGATGAAGTCGTAGATGCGCCCGTCGTTGGGGAAGAGCACGTTGACCACCTCCTTGCTCATGATGACGGTGAACACGGGCGAGCGGTTCTTGTACTTGTAGGTCTGCCGCCCCGTCTGGGGGTCCACCACAATATCGACATTCTCGCTGCCGATGTCGAAGAAGGACTTTCGGATCATGATGTCCTTGCCGTCGTCCTTCTTGGCCGGCACCCACACCTTGGCATCGGCGATGGTGCAGACGGCCTTGAACGCCTGATTATAGTGGGGCGTATCGACCCCCAACTCCTTCAGGTGGATGTCGAACGCCAGGTCGCCGTCGCGCAGGTAGTCCTTCTTCACGCCCTCGTTGTCGAAGATGCTCAGCTGCACAGGCTTCGAGCGGAACTGCCCGTCGCGCATACCCTTGATGGCACTGCGCAGCTTGCGCAGCACGGCTATCACCACGTTCTGCTGGAAGGCAGTGGCCTCATAGCCGTTCACCGCCAGTGCCAAGGGCTGATAGAGCAGATTGTCCTTCGTCAGGATGATGTCTTCCCGCTTCTGCTTCTTTGTCTTTCGGGGGGCGGACTTCCCTGCCACTCCCTGTTCTTTGTTTGCCATATATTATATATGTATAGTTTTTTAGGGGTAAGAAGTGAGTATTTAGAGGTAAGGGGTGAGAGGTGAGTGAGAAGTGGTGAGAGGAGTGTTTAGGGGGGATGATGATGCCGTTTTGTCCGACATTCCTCTCACCCCTTATATCTCACCCCTAAATACTCACCAATCTGTCCGATGGATGTAACCAATCTGTCCCACGAACGCGCGAAATGTCACTGATTTGTCCGACGAAAGGCACTGACTTGTCCGACAAGTGTAACCAATCTGTCCGACCAACACTCACTATCCTGTCCGACGAAAGTAACCGACCTGTCCGACGACACATCCTTGTTCCCGTTGGCATTCAGCGAGTTACGCTCTGCCATATACATACATTCTCTTTCCATACTCTTCATACTAACAAATCGAATCGAATGTTTTTTCGGGTGAAAAGAACTGGATGTTAGGGTTAAAGCGGCTAAGTTCCTGTGTTTTTGTCGGATATCCGCCCCACCCTCCCGTGGCAAAACGGGGGTGTCGGAGGGAATTTCATCGGACAAATTAGTAAGAACGTATCGCACCGCATCGTTTCGTATCATGGTCTCGTCTGTGTGTTCAAGTGAGTATTGAATGGCGAGTGAGAAGAGGTGAGGAGTGAGAGGAATGTCGGAAGTTGAGGATTCAGGGGATGAGGACACCCATCTGCCAGCATTCCTCTCACCTCTAACCCCTTAATACTCACCCCTTTCTCCACATCCGTCAATACGCCTGTTCAGCACGCGCCTTGATTTCGTCGTAGTGCTTCGCCAGAAACTCCTGCACCGCGTCATACACAATGTCCTCCACCGTCGTCTTCTCCCCGATGATGCTCTTCCAGTTCTTGATTTCGTTGATGCGCAAGGTCGTCATGCGGTCGAAATGGATGCACTTCTGGTCGGGACGCTCCTTCTTCCGGTCAAACACCTTCACCTCCTTCTTCTTCGGATGCTCCTCGATGGGTGCCAGCGTCTCCAAGATGGACGGCGAGTTAGCACGCTGAGCCTCAATGCGTTCGTCAAACTCCTGCATACTCTTGCCCAAGTCGATGGTCTTTCTCTTTACTGCCATTTTTCTTGCTTCCTATTTTTATAGTTTTCTATCTTGCTATGTTCCGATAAACTTAGTTTCCTATCATTTCTTGGCTGTGGAACGCCGCTTGATGCCCGTAATCTCGCGCGCCAGCTGCATATAGTCCTCCGCCCCGATAGCGGTCGGATTATAGTCAAAGATGGTCATGTGCTCGGCAGGCGTCTTCGACAAGTCCGTGTTGCGGCGAATGCGCGCGTTGAACACCTGCCCGGGATACTTCTGCTGCATCTGCGCCGCCGCCATCTTGTGCAGCCCCAGCCGCCCGTCAAACCGCGTCAGCAGATAGCCCTCAATCTCCAGCTCAGGATTGATGAACTCCTTGACTTCGTGGAACTTATCGGTAATCATCTTCATGCCCTGCAACGAATACACCTCGCAGTCGATAGGCACCAGCAGCGAGTCGCTCGCCGACATGGCATTGATGTTCAGGATACCCCCGTTAGGCGGGCAGTCGAGCAGCACATAGTCATACAGTTCCCCATAGGGCTGGATAATGCGCTTCAGAATCTCCTCCTTCCTCAGGCGGTTCACCAACTGCTCGCCCACATTCTCCAACTGGATGCTGGCAGGCACAAAATCAAAGCCCTCCTTATACTCATAGATAGGCAGCTCCGCCGCCTCCTTCGCCGTGAGCGCGTCATAGACGGTTTCGCCGTCGCCCACCTCAAAGTTCAGCGTGTAGGTCGTGTTGCACTGGAAGTCGAGGTCCACCAGCAGCACTTTCTTCCTCAGCAGATGGAGGGCAGCCCCTAAATTGATAGCCGTTGTGGTCTTCCCCACCACCCCCTTGAAGTTCAAAATCGCAATAGTCTTTGCCATTAGTC
>CAMWJL010000072.1 GCA_947174565.1 uncultured Prevotellaceae bacterium
ATACATACCTTTGCAACGTGTTTTTCATGGTATTAGATTTATTTTAAGGTTAGTAAAGATTGCTTGTCGTGAGATAAGCAATTTTTTTGAAGGTGTATGATAGGTTAAAGAAAATATCATACACCTTCATTTATGGGGGCTATTGGACATTTAAGGTGACAAACATCCTCTAAGAACCATTGTCACATCAGCCCACTCATTATATATATAATAGACGTTTATTTAATTTGGTCGTTCTTCGTGCGAACGAGGTCGAAGAGGTAAGTCAATTTGACCAGAAGGGTTTGATTGGCGGAACGCCCGAACTTGCCACGCTTGCTGTTGTCGTACATGTCACCGAGACCATAGTAATAACGACCTTGCAGGAGGAAGTGCCCGATGGCAGAAGAGAACTCAAGACCAGCTCCTCCTGCAATGCCGTAATCTACCCTATTGTCAGGGTCTTTGCCATACTGATAGATAACACCATTGGGACGATGGGAAGTGTCCCATGCACCAGCACCACCCTTGTGCTCCCTGCCTGAGAGGTAGAGTCCAATCTGCGGTCCTGCCTCAAAGATGAACTTCACACCACGACGCTCACGCCCCCACCCCATCTGCATGAGGATGGGCATCTGGATGAAATGCCAGTCACGTGTATAAGTGTTCTCTGAACCATCCTCAATGAGTTCTTGCCAACCGAGGTTGTTGTATTGCAGTTCCATTTCCACAGCACAAACCGTGGTAAAGTACTTTTCACACACATAGCGTGTGGCAAAGCCCATCATGGGCGAAATCTTACTGCGCTGCTTGATGACGGGCGAGAAATCCATCTTGTTCATGGTGCATCCCGCTGTGAAACCTATGGAAAAGTCGTTGCGAGCTTCTCCCACTTGCGCCACAACCTGTGCAGAGAGCGTGAACAATGCCAACGTGAATATGATAATCTTATTCTTCATGCCTTTCTTGATGCACATTGGCTTATTTCATTACAACAGTACCGTCCGAACGGTAAGTAGCGATGAGGATGGTTTTGTTCTGATAACCAGACCATGAGTTTTTCTTCTCGAAGTTCATCGGGAACTCAAGCGTGGGACAGCTGAAAGTATGCAGGTTCTCGTAAAAAGCTGAACCATAATCATGCAGTCCTGTCAAGAAATAAGTACCAATGTCATAGCCCAATTCGCCATACTTAGGACAGCTGTTGTGCTGCTCTTGGTTGAACCACTTGCGGAAAAGCGCGTTGAAACGCTGTGTACGGGCTGAAGCAGCATCGCTATAAAAAGAAGTGTAGAACTGGCACTGATATTTGCTCAACCACTTATCGAATCGAGGGGGAAAAGTCTGCCACTCAGGATAGCCGAACAGCTGTACAGAGTACTCGCTGGAAAGCTCCATCCCATCCAGTTTCTTGCACAGCGCATCGAAAGCCGTAGCCGACCCACTGGTGGGAATCAGCACGTTGACCACACCTGTCTTCAACGCATTGGTTAAGGCCGTTTCATCAGTCATATTTACCGAAACGTATTTGATGGCTTTCGTTCCAAGGTCTTTCTTGAAATCGTTGATGTAAGTCATATTGTCTGCTCGGTCGTTCATGCCCACAAAAACGACATTATGCCCTTTGTGGAAGACAGAGAAGTGGTTATACACCTGCGGGTACATCACCGAATAATTCGTATTGACTTGGAACGTAGTGGGATGCTCATTGACAAGCGAGAGGTCGTTAGAGAGCGGCACCACATGGGTAATGCCTTTCTCGTGGGCAAAGTCGGCTACAGGCTTGATATTCCCTTGACGGACAGGACCAAGGATGAGCTGTACATCCTTCAATTCGGGCTGTTGCAGAATGCTGTTGATAGATGAAGACCTACCCACCTCGTCGTAAGCCCACACCTCCACATTGTAACCCTGCTGCTTGAAGGAATCGACAGCCAGCAAGAAACCCTGATAAAGGTTCGTCATCTTCTGCGCTTCCAAAGTCATCTTCCCCTCCAAGGACGAGAATGGCAGAATGACAGCCACTTTCAGTACGGGATACTTCTTCACCATCGCCTTTCGTGCTTCCTCTTGCAGCCGACGCTGTTCTGCCTGATACTGAGCCTCTTCCTCTGCCGTATAAGGGATATTGATGATAGCCCCTTTCTTCAATTTTCCCTTCTTCAACTCAGGGTTGGCACTGATGAGCTGTTCTTCCGTCACCCCGTAGAGACGCGAGAGCGAATAGATGGTTTCCTTCTTCTTCACCTCATGCTTAGCCTTGTACTGCGGGCGATTGACAGGCTGAACAACGCCCCCAACCTGTGGCAGAACGGCAGTGGTTGGCACACTCTGAGGACGTGCCCCCTGCTGAGAGGTAGCTGGCACATTGAGCCGTTGCCCAGACATGATGTGGTCGGGCTGAACGCCAGGATTCAGTTCCAACAATTTTGCCACCGACACTTGATATTGACGGGCTATGCTATAGAAAGTCTCTCCCGACTGCACTTCATGCTTTTGGGTGGAAATAGTTTGTGCATTGATCGCCAAGGCTAAAGCCCATGCCGCGATAAATAATGCGATAGTTTTCATCTTACCTTCAATTGTTCAAACGATTTCGGAGTACAAAAGTAGTGAAAAAAAGCATTGCCATACAAATTATCTTTGTGCTTTGAGCTTTTTTAAGATAGGAAAAACGCTTTTTAGGAAGAGAAGCAGTAATTTTGCACTTAAAAGACAACAAGATGAAGACAATGAAAGCCTTATCAATCTGGGCAGGACTGCTCTTTATATGGAGTGCTACGACTGCCCAAGCACAGGAAGCAGCCCCTGTGGCATCATTCTATTCCGTGGATGAATCAGCCACCATAGAACTGAAGTCAGGAGACTCACAAACCGCCCAAGCACCGCTGGAGGTAACGTTGATGGCGAATGTGGATAACCCAGACAACTACAACTATGTGTGCGAATGGAGGGTTTGGAACACCAAGAACAATGAATATAGCCCCTTGGTGACTCGTTTTGAGGAAGATACCAGCTACACTCTCACCCATTCGGGTGGATATGGCGTGAAACTATACGTCACGTTTTCGCTCGATGGCGACACCATCGAATATGAGAGTGAGCCTATGACCATCGTTATCAGCGAGTCAAGACTCTCTTGTCCCGACGGATTCTCGCCCAACAATGATGGCATCAACGACTATTACCGCGTCACTGCGCAATCCATCGTGCAGCTCGATGCCAAGTTCTTTAACCGTTGGGGGCAGTTAGTACACTCCGTCTCGCTCCAAAACGCTGAACGTGCCGACGATGAAGCCAATAAACTGGTGTTGTGGGACGGAAAAAGCGACGGGAAGACGGTGAAGGATGGTGTGTATTTCATCAATCTGCACGCAACGGGCAGCGATGGCATTGAGTACAAAGTAAAGAAGGCAGTCAACATCCTGACAGGATATCGCGAAACAACAGGAGGCAGCAAATGATTAAGATTGAAGGAGCGAGGGTACACAACCTGAAAAATGTGGATGTAGAGATTCCTCGCAACAGCTTGACGGTCATCACAGGACTGAGCGGCAGCGGCAAGTCGTCGCTGGCATTCGACACCATCTTCGCTGAGGGGCAGAGAAGATATGTCGAGACCTTCAGTGCCTATATCCGCAACTTTTTGGGAGGGATGGAGCGTCCCGATGTCGATAAAATCAGCGGTCTATCCCCTGTAATCAGCATCGAGCAGAAGACCACGAACAAGAATCCGCGTTCGACCGTGGGAACTGTGACGGAAATCTATGACTATCTGCGACTGCTCTATGCCCGTGCAGGCGAAGCATACAGCTACAAGACGGGCGAAAAGATGGTGAAATACACCGAAGAGGACATGCTGCGGCTCTTGCTGGAGCAGTACAACGGACAGCGCATCTTCCTCTTAGCTCCACTGGTACAGAGCCGTAAGGGACACTACCGAGAACTGTTCGAGAGCATCCGCAAGAAGGGCTATCTGTATGCTCGTGTGGATGGGGAAATGGTGGATGTGACCGATGGCATGAAGGTGGATAGATACAAAAACCACGACATTGAAGTGGTGATTGACAAGCTGGCAGTCAACGCCAAGGACGAGGAACGCCTCAAGAAGAGCCTCGAAGTGGCAATGAAGATGGGCGAAGGGCAAATCATCATCGTTGACAAGGACACGAATGTGTTGAAACACTATTCCAAAAGGCTCATGTGCCCCACAACTGGTTTATGCTACCGAGACCCAGCCCCAAACAACTTCTCGTTCAACTCGCCACAGGGAGCTTGTCCGCACTGCAAGGGCTTGGGCATTGTCCCTGCTGTCAATATAGAGAGCGTTGATTATCAGGAGATGGCGAACTATGTGCAGGGACTCAATATAGACGAACAAAAGGCATGGGCGGAGAAGTGGGCAGAATCGGTTGACAAGATGATGGTATGTCCTGAATGTGGCGGCAAGCGGCTCAACCAAGAGGCACTGAACTTCCGCATCGACGGCAAGAACATCGCAGAAGTGTCGGACATGGAACTGCAACGGCTCTATGACTGGATGAGCAACGTTGAGGAACGGATGGAACAGAAGCAACGCACTATCGCTCACGAGATTATCAAGGAAATAAGCATGCGCCTGAAGTTCCTCTTGGATGTAGGGCTGAACTACCTGAACCTTTCACGCGGGTCAGCCACCCTGAGCGGTGGAGAAAGCCAGCGCATCCGTCTGGCGACACAGATAGGAACGAAGTTAGTCAACGTGCTCTACATCCTGGATGAGCCAAGCATCGGTCTGCATCAGCGTGACAACGTGCGACTGATTAACTCGCTGAAAGAATTGCGCGACGCTGGCAACACAGTCATTGTGGTGGAACACGACAAGGACATGATGCTCAATGCCGACTACATTGTTGACATGGGTCCACTGGCTGGTCGAAAAGGTGGCGAGGTGGTGTATCAAGGCACACCCCCAAATATGCTGAAAACGGACACGCTGACCTCGCGCTTCCTCAACGGCAAAGAGCGAATCGAAGTGCCCCAAGAACGCAGGAAAGGCAATGGGAAGACCTTACGCATCATTGACGCCAAAGGCAACAACCTAAAGAATGTCAGTGTGGAGATTCCATTAGGCATGCTGGTGTGTGTGACGGGAGTCAGTGGCAGCGGCAAGTCAACACTCATCAACGAGACCTTGCAGCCATATTTAAGCCAGCATTTCTATCGTTCTCAGAAAGAACCGCTTGCTTTCGGAAGCATTGAGGGTGTGGAGCATATCGACAAAATGGTCAGCGTGGACCAATCCCCTTTGGGCAGAACACCTCGTAGCAACCCTGCCACTTACACGGATGTGTTCACCGATATCCGCAAACTCTTCGTTGCAATGCCTGAAGCGAAGATGCGTGCTTACAAACCAGGGCGGTTCTCGTTCAATGTGGCAGGTGGACGCTGTGAGACCTGCGGTGGCAATGGCTACAAGACGATTCAGATGAACTTCCTGCCCGATGTGCTTGTGCCTTGCGAAGCCTGCCACGGAAAGCGTTACAACCGCGAGACGCTGGAAGTGCGCTTCAAAGGCAAGAGCATTGCCGACGTGCTCGACATGACCATCAACCAAGCCGTGGAGTTCTTTGAGAACCAACCCAAGATTCTACAGAAAATCAAAGTGCTGCAAGACGTGGGACTCGGCTACATCAAACTTGGTCAGCCCTCCTCCACCCTCAGCGGCGGAGAGAGCCAACGCGTGAAACTTGCCACCGAACTGGCTAAGAAGGACACGGGCAAGACACTCTACATTCTCGATGAGCCTACCACAGGCCTCCACTTTGAAGACATCCGTACCCTCATGGTCGTGCTCAACCGCTTGGTCGATAAGGGCAACACTGTCATCGTCATAGAGCACAATCTCGATGTCATCAAACTCGCTGACCACATCATCGACATGGGACCTGAAGGCGGTATGCAGGGCGGCACAGTGGTCGTGACGGGCACTCCTGAAGAGGTGGCAGCAAGCGGCAAAGGCATCACTTCCACATTCCTCGAAGAAGAATTAGCAGGCGGAGAGAATACGCCACAATCAGAATAACAACATCTCTTTTGCTCCCCAACGGGAGGGGCAGACACAGGCTATAAGCCACTCCTATGTGTGGAGTGCTTTCACAGCCTCTAAATCGGAGTCCCCGACATCGGTTGCCCGATGTCGGGGACTCCGATTGGTCGATGTCGGGGACATCGATTTTGACGGGCTTTTTCTCTGCTTATTTCTTCCCACCGAAGTGTTTCTCCAAACGCTTGTATTCTTTCTTCGTCAGGCGCATGAAGCTGCCATGCTGCGGAGCTGTCACGCCCTCAATGTCCACGGGGTCGTGAAAACCTTTCAGGAACTCGTCGGTCTGGCAGATGCGGTAGTGCTTGGGGCGGTCGCTGTACTGGATGTAGGCGACACGCCACCCTTTTTCGCCCACGATTTGGAAGGCACTGCTGCCTTCACACTTCTTCTTGCCCTCAAAGCTCACAAAGTCGTTTTCGTCAGGCTCGGGCCAAGGTCCCGTGAGGCGGTCAGCCTTGGTTTGGAAGATGCCTGGATGTCCGCCTTCTTTCTTGATGAGCATGTGGTACTTATGGTCGCTCTCCAAATAGTTGATGTCGGCATCGATGGTGGCATAGCCCCAGTCGAACAGCACACGCGGCTTGGTCAGTTTAGTGAAGGTCTTGTCGGCATAACTATACACCATGCGGTCGTACTTGTCGCCCTCGTTGAAGCTCCAGATGGAATAATAGATGAAGTAGCCGCCTCGCTCGCCGTTTGCCCACACATAGTCAGGATTCCAGAAGATTTGGGGTGCCCACACACGGTTGATTTTGCTCCAGTCGCTGATGATGTCGGGGCTGTCGGGGTCGCAGAAAATCTCGTTGCCCTTGCGGAAATCGAAGGTGGTGGAGGTCCAGTGGATGAGGTCATCGCTCTTGAGCAAGTTGATGCCATAGTTATACCACTGATGGCTGCGCGCCACGCACATATCGGTCGTAACCATCAGATAGCCCTTGCCCGAGTCGGACTTGCGGCAGACGTAGGCATCGCGCTGTCCGCCCTCGATACCCGCCAGCTGGGAGGCATCCATGATTGCCTTGCCTTCGTTCAGGTCGTGGTAGTGAAGTCCGTCGCGGCTCAGCGCATACGCCGTAAACTCGCCGTTGTCGCTCATGTGGCAGTAGAGATAGCCATAAGTACCCTTCTGCAAGTTTTGGGCAGAGAGGCTCAATGCGGAAAGCCCAACAAGCAGGCTTGCCAATAGTTTCTTTTTCTGTATCATACGCATCGTTCGTTTTGGTTATTGACCACAAAGATACAGGTTCTTTGCCATTACCCAAAACGAAATGGCAAAGAAAAAGCCTCTACAACAATGCAGAGGCTATCGTAAGGTCGAAAGGTGTCGTGATTTTGATGTTTTCGCGGTTGCCCTGCACGAGGGTAACGGGATGTCCGAAGCGTTCCACAACGGAAGCATCGTCGGTGAAGAAATCCGTGTAGGGCTGATGGTAAGCCTGACGAAGTAGCGAGGCGGAGAAGACCTGAGGGGTCTGAACGAGACGATAATCACCGCGAGGAACGGTCTCGGAAAACTCACCTGCGGAACTGATATGTCGCAAAGTCTCTACCACATCGGTAACTGGCACAACCGCCTCACTGCGAGCGGCTTCTTCATAGCAAGCCCCGATGGTCTCGACTGAAACAAAGGGACGCACACCGTCGTGTACACCGATGAGCGTGGCATCGGGAGACACCTTGGCGAGTCCGTTCTTGACCGAATGAAAGCGAGTCTCACCCCCTGTGGCAAGGGTGTAAGGCAGAGAGAAGCGGTACTGCTCACACAAAGATTGCCAATAGCCTTGCTGCGACTCGGGCAGAACCAACACCACCTGCATCTCCTTGTCGTACAGGAGGAAACGCTCGATGGTGCGCATAAGAACGGGCTTGCCACCAATGGGCAAGAACTGCTTGGGGATGTCGCCACCCATACGGAGTCCTTTGCCGCCAGCGACTATAATGACTGCATTCATCATCAGAAAGTATATATCATCCCTTGACGCAACTGGTCAGCCACGTCCTCGCCACAGAAGTGCTCCACAAGCATATAGCCAAGGGCAAGAGCAGCGGCAGGACCTTTGCCTGTGAACATAAGTCCGTCACGTTCAACAAGGTTTGCGGTGTAGTCGGCACCAACAAGATGCTGTTCGCAACCAGGGTAGCAGGTCATGCGCTTGCCTTGGGCAAGACCAAGGCTGCCATACACCATGGGGGCGGCACAGATGGCAGCGAGTGCCTTGCCAGCGGCATGGTGGTCAAGAATGAGCTGACGGAGACCCTGATGGGCATTCAGGTTCGTAGAACCAGGAAGTCCGCCAGGAAGGAAGAGCAGGTCTGCATCGGAGTAGTCGTTATCGGCAAACAGGGTGTCTGCCACCATGCCGATGCCATGAGCACCCATAACGGTCTGCTCATCGGTGATGGACACGGTTGTGACTTGCAGCCCTGCACGACGAAGCACGTCGATGGGAGCGATGGCTTCAACCTCCTCGAAGCCCGTTGCTAAGAATACATAAATCATAACCTTATATTATCGGAGTTTGAATCTGTATGTGATAGTGCCGCTTTCCGTATTGTCGCCCTCTGAGAAGCGAGACTTCTTGGCTGCGACAAGGGCGGCATTCTTGAGAGCGGCTGACGAGGTGGTACTGCTGGTCACGCTGGCACTGATGACAGCACCTGATGCGCTGACCTGAATGGCGACAAGCACCGTGCCCTCACTGTTGGAGTCGGCATAATCAGGCTTTGCCAGATGGAGCGCAGTGCGGTTGCCCACCTGGGCAGACGTGCCTGTGCCGAGACCACCCACACCTGTCAACGCCCCCGAGTTGCTGTTGCCCGTAGGAGAACCTTGCGCACCAGTGCCTGTGGTGTTGCCGCTACTGCCTTTGTTACCATTGCCGAACGCACCAGCCACACGGTTGTTGGCAGCTGCAGCAGCCTTGCGGTCAGCCTCAGCCTTCTTGCGAGCCTCCTCTTCGGCAGCACGTTTCTTGGCGGCCTCCTCCGCGGCTTGTTTGCGAGCGGCTTCTTCAGCGGCTTTGCGTTTAGCCTCAACCTCGGCTTTGAGCCTTGCCTCTTCGGCAGCCTTCCTTTTCGCCTCTTCAGCAGCCTTCTTCTTGGCTTCCTCGGCAGCGATGGACCTCTCCTGCTCCTGTGTGATGAGCGGTTTGGCAACAGGCTTCGGCTCGGGCTTCGACACTGGAACAGGAGGAGAGGGCGCGAGCGGCACATCCTCTGCGTTGTCGGGCGTCTCAGGAGCTTCCTCGGCAGCAGGAACAGGCGAAGACTCGGCTGGCAAGCCGCCTAAGTCTTCACCGCCAGCATCCTCGACCATGCCCAACAGCACAGGCACACCGTCTTCCTTGCGGTCGTCGGGCTGGGTCTGCGAGAGGGTCAAGAGGGCAAGCAAGCCGATGAGGAGCACATGCACCAGCACGGTGACGAGTCCTGCGTTGATATGTTTCTTCTTGTTGTCAGTCATTTTGAGAAGGGGGGCGTGTGGCGAGCACCATCTTGAAGTGGTTCTCGTTGGCGATGCTCAATATCTCAACAATATTCTTGTAGGGTACAGCCTCGTCGGCATAGAGCGAAACGAAGAGTTCGGTGGAGTCGTTCACTTGCGTGCCGAGCACCTGTGGCAACTCTTCGAGCGTGACAGGCTCCTCGGGGTCGTTGCCTGTGGCGGCATAGAGGTTGAGGTCTTTGTCAATCACCACGCGTGCGGTCGCCTTTGCCGTGGTCTGCTTCTTGCCTTGGGGCAGGAGCACCTTGATGGCATTGGGCGACACCATGGTGCTCGTAATCATGAAGAAGATGAGGAGCAGGAAGATAATGTCGGTCATCGACGCCATGTTGAACGTCGGGCTGGCCTTGGTACGTCGCTTGAACATAGGCTTACTCCCCTTCGCTAACGATGTCCATGAATGTGAGCGACTTGGCCTCAATCTCGTTCACCACGCCGTCAATCTTTGCCGCAAGATAGTTGTAGCCGAAGAGGGCGACAATGCCGACGATAAGACCGCCCACCGTGGTAATCATGGCTTGATAGATGCCGCCCGAGAGGAGGCTGATGTCGATGTTGCCCCCAGCATTGCTCATCTCCCAAAAGGCTTCGACCATGCCGATGACGGTGCCGAGGAAGCCTATCATGGGCGCGCCGCCAGCGATGGTGGCGAGGACGGGGAGACGCTTCTCCATCGTGGCTATCTCCAGATTGCCCGTGTTCTCGATGGCGGTCTGAATCTCAGCGGCAGGCTTGCCCATGCGACTGATGCCGCGCTCAATCATGCGTGCCGATGCCGTATTGGTGTTGCGGCAGAAGTTGATGGCAGACTTCACATCATTGTTTTTCAGATAGTCGCGGATGCGATCCATGAAGAGCTTGTCGTCCTTGCCCGCACTGCGGATGGCGAGGAAACGCTCCACGAAGATGTAAACAGCGATGATTGATAGGGCGGCTAACACAATCATAATCCAGCCTCCCTTTGATGCAAGTTCAAGAATGCTCAATTCTTCCATAATGCTTCATGTTTTGGTGTCAATATCAATTAGAAGTTACGTTTTATGCTGTCCGCAAGGCTTTTTATAAATGAGGAACAAGGATTTACAAATTATAATCTCTACCTTTGCGACCGATTCACTTGCAAAAATACGACATTTCTGTCATATACGACAAATAAAAAATCAGAAATATGACTAAAAAGCTCAAGTTTGCCCTTTTCGGCAATGTGTATCAGGAGCGCAAAAGTGCTGCTGTGCAGAAATTCATCGCCATTGCCTCTGAGCGGAAAGCGGAGATTGCCATGCCTGAGTTGTTCCACCAGTTCCTGACAGACAACCTGAAGATTCGTGTGCCAGCGTGCGAAATCATCAAGGACAACCGGTTTGATGCCGACTATGTGGTGTGCATGGGTGGCGACGGCACGTTTCTCGACGTAGCCAGCCGTGTGGCAGACAAGGAAATCCCCATCGTGGGCTTCAACACGGGGCGGCTGGGCTTTTTGGCCAATTTCTCTCCCGACCACATCGAGGCGACGATTGCCGACCTCTATGAGGATAACTTCGACGTGGAAGAGCACAGCGTGCTGAACATCTCCTGCGACGAGCTGGAACTGAAGGACTACCCGTTCGCACTGAACGAGATTGCCATCCTGAAGCATGACATCTCGTCGATGATTGCCATCCACACTGACATTAACGATGAATACCTGACCACCTATCAGGCGGACGGGCTCATCATCGGCACACCGACGGGCAGCACCGCTTATTCGCTCAGCGTGGGAGGTCCCATCATCGTGCCGCAGAGCGACACCATCAGCCTCACGCCTGTGGCACCCCACAGCCTCAACATGCGCCCCATCGTGCTGTGCGACAATAGCGAGATTTCCCTCCGTGTGGAAAGCCGCAGCAGCAGTTTCCTCATCTCGCTCGACGGGCGCAGCCAAAGCTATCCCGACAACATTCATCTGCGCATCCGCAAGGCACCCTACATCGTGAAGGTGGTGACACGGCAAGGGCACAGCTTCTTCTCCACCCTGCGGAAGAAGATGATGTGGGGAGCCGACAGCCGAAGCTGACGGCATTCCTCCCCTGCAAATCCTCTCCACGAAGCCTGACGAAAGCGAAAAAAGCAGCCCTGAAAAGCCGTTTCACGAAATGCCCATCAACAGGGGCTTTCACAACCACAAAAGAGGTCTGAGTCACACCCTTCCGGGGGTCTGAGTCACACCCTAATCGGGGTGTGACTCAGACCTCTTTAGAGGCCGTGGAAGGAGGGGAACAGAGACAAGCCCTCAGAGCATCAATGCGCAAGAAAAAGAGAACATATACCGAAGACATGAAGATAAACAAAACCCGATATTCGACCAAAGACATCACGGCATGGCTGTGGCGACACCACAGGAACTGCCGTCTGCAAGCCCTGCTCAACGTGTGCATAGGGCTTTCGCAAGTGGGTCTGGGACTGTTAGGCGTTGATACGCTCCGCTCGCTCACCGACATTGCCACCCATGCCCGAGAGGGCAGCATCATCTGGACCGCCGTGACGCTTGCCGTCATCTTCCTGCTGGAGATGGGCATGCACATTGCCTACACATGGATTGGCGCAGTGCTGGGCGTGAAGAGCAAGAACACCATGCAGCAGTTCTTCTTCCGCCGACTCATCAAGGGGCAATGGCGCGGCATCGAGAAGTACCACAGCGGCGATGTGCTGAACCGATTGTTCAGCGACGTGAACGACATCGTGGCACTGCTCACCGACGTGATACCCACCGCCGTGGTGGTGGTGGCGCAGTTCGTCGCCTCCTTCATCTACCTCTATGCGATGGACAGCACGCTCGCCCTCATCGTCGTCCTCTCCTCCCCCGTCTTCGTCGTGCTCTCGCGCCTCTACTTCAAGCGCATGCGCCGCATTGTGCGCACCATCAAGGACAGCAACTCTGCCATTCAGTCCATCATCCAAGAAAGCATCCAGCACAAGATGGTCATCAAGGTGCTGGGACGCGAGACCTCGATGGTGGAGAAGCTGGAACTGCGGCAAAGTCTGCTGCGCAAGCAAATCAAGGCACAGGCTCGTTTCTCCATCTTCTCGAAGACGCTCGTCAACATCGGCTTTGCAGGTGCTTTCCTCATGGCACTGGTGTGGGGACTCTTCCAGCTGCAAGCAGGTCTCATCACCGTGGGCGTGCTGATGGCGTTCACCCAGCTCATCAACCGCATCCAGCGTCCCATGCTCGACACGGCACGGCTGCTGCCCATCTTCGTGAACAGCATGACCTCCTGCGAGCGTCTGATGGAACTGGAAGCCCTGCCACTGGAGCAGGAAGTGGAACCTATCCGCTTGGACGGCAAGGTGGGCATCCGTTTCGACGATGTGTCCTACCAATACGACCCGAAACGCCACGCAGTCATCAGCCACTTCACCCATGACTTCCGCCCTGGCTCTTTCACCGCCATCCTTGGTGCTACGGGAACGGGCAAGACGACACTCATCCGCCTGATGTTAGCACTCATCAGCCCAACCGAGGGCAGGGCGGAGGCGTATGCTGCGGACAGCCACCCAATCACCCCTGCCCTGCGCGGCAACTTCTCCTACATACCGCAGGGCAACACCCTCTTCTCGGGCACCATCCGCGAGAACCTCCTCATGGGCAATCCCGATGCGACCGACGAGGAGATGCGCCATGCGCTGCAACTCGCCATGGCTGACTTTGTATTCACCCTCCCCGACGGGCTGGAGACCCGATGTGCCGAGCAAGGTGGCGGACTCTCTGAGGGACAGGCTCAACGCATCGCCATCGCCCGTGCCATCCTGCATCCCTGCAAGGTGCTTCTGCTGGACGAGGCCACTTCCGCTCTCGACATGGAGACAGAAAAAAAGCTGCTTGAGAACCTCAAGCAGCATTTCCACGGCAGCACCATCATCTTCGTCACTCACCGACTGGCTGTGGTGGACTTCACCACCGATGTCATCAACATGCAACACTTATAAACTAACCACTTACACATCCATAAAACTATGACAGACAACCGCAACGCTATTGATTTCTCTCGTCAACCCATCGGGAAACTCTTCCGCAAGATGTTCTTGCCCACCCTCCTCAGCATGGTGTCGATGGTCATCCTCAACATCACCGACGGGGCTTTCGTGGGTCACGGCGCGGGCAGCGATGCCCTTGCCGCCGTCAACATCGTAGTGCCCCTCTTCGGTATCACCCACGGGCTGGCACTGATGTTCGGCATCGGCAGCAGCGTCGTGGCAAGCATCCATCTGGCAAAGGAGGACAAAAAAGCAGCCAATATCAACCTCACCCAAGGCGTGCTCGCCACCGTGCTCATTGGGCTGGTGCTCGGAAGCCTGTTCTTCCTCTTTCAGGAGGAGACGTGCCTCTTCTTCGGCAGCAGCCAACAGCTCCTGCCGCTGGCGTGCTCCTATCTCAAATGGATGGCACTACTCACTCCTTTCAACATGTTCAGCATGGTGGCGATGTTCATGATAAGGCTCGACGGCTCGCCCAAGTATGCAATGAGCATCTACACAGGAATTGCGCTGCTCAACATCGTGCTTGACTATCTGCTGGTGTTCCCCTTCGACATGGGGCTGGAGGGTGCTGCCATCGCCACCTTCACGGCATTCGCGCTCGGCAACATTCCTGTGCTCCTCTACCTGCTGAAATATCGGAGAACCATCCACTTTCACCGCTTGAAGGCGACCAAGACGAGCCTGCAACTCACCCTGCGCAACATTGGCTATCAGATGAAACTCGGAGCTTCTGCACTGTTGGGCGAAATCGCCATTGCCTCGGTTATCATCGTTGGCAACTATGTCTTCATCCGCTATCTGGGCGAAGACGGTGTGGCGGCTTTCTCTGTGGGTTGTTACTGCCTCCCCATCGTCTTCATGATGGGCAATGCCATCGTGCAGAGCGTACAGCCCATCATCAGTTTTGCCCACGGGGCCGACAACACGGAACGCCTCCTCGGCGCACGCAACATCGCCCTGCGCACAGCTGGCATCACAGGCGTGCTCGGCATGGCTTTTCTCTCGATAGGCGCACCGCTCATCTCCGCAACTTTCCTCCCTGCGGGCTGCCATGCCTACCAGCTCTGCCGCGAAGGACTCCCTTGGTTCTCCATCGCTTTCCTCTTCGTAGCCATCAATCTTGTTTGCACCGGCTACTACCAAAGCATTGAGCAAGCCGTCAAAGCCACCATCTACACCCTCCTCCGTGGCTTCATCTTCTCCATCCCCTCTTTCCTGCTGCTGCCCCAACTCATTGCCCCACAACAAGGATTGTGGTTAGCGCTCCCGCTGGCAGAAGCACTAACCACAATCCTTATTCTATATGTATATGTAAGCAACAAACGGTTTGGAGCCACTCTCTTATACACATCTGACGCTGCCGACGACTTAATAGGTGTAGATCTCGGTGGT
>CAMWJL010000073.1 GCA_947174565.1 uncultured Prevotellaceae bacterium
CATTGTGACCGACGAACTATACTTCCAACCCACCGACATCCACAAAGATGGTGTAACGATGCACTTGCCTGTGGGTAGTGGGGCACTCGACATCGTTTATTCGTTGAACCCCAACTCTTATCTCCTCGACATGGATGTCGTTGCAAGAGGTTTGGAAGGCTTTTTCCCCTCGAAGACGAACACAATGCAGGTGGAATGGACGGAAGACATGAGGCAGCAGGAGAAGGGCTACGATTTTGAGAACCGATACTCGACGGTGACGTATCGCGATGTAGATGGTGATACGCATGAGCTGTCGGTCAGCGGAGGCAATGACGAGGAAGACGAGTTTGAAGAGAAAATCAAATGGATTACCTATAAGACGCAGTTTTTCAGTCAGGTACTCATAGCCGAACAGCCGCTGAAGGTGAACACGATGTCATCAGAATACTTGAACGAAGGCTCTGGCTATTTGAAGACATACAAAACCTCATTCGTAGCCGATTTCGACACGAAAGGCGTGAAACCAACGAGTTTCCACCTGTACCTCGGTCCTAACAAATTCTCTACATTGAAAGAGAACGAGAAGATGCTGGCATCGGGCGACAACCTCGACCTGCAATCGCTCGTATATATGGGATGGCCTGTCATCAAGTGGATTAACCGCTTTGTCTTCCTCTATGCCTTTGACTTCCTCACAGGGCTGGGCTTGAACATGGGCATTGTGCTTCTATTGCTGACACTTATCGTGAAGTTCCTCGTCTTCCCACTGATGAAGAAGTCCTACATTGCTTCGGCAAATATGCGTGTGTTGCGCCCAAAGATGGATGAAATCAGCGCGAAGTATCCGAAGAAGGAAGACGCAATGCTGAAACAGCAGGAAGTCATGAAACTCTACAGCGAATATGGCGTAAGCCCAATGGGTGGCTGTTTGCCCATGTTGATACAGATGCCTATCTGGATTGCGCTCTTCAACTTCATTCCCAACTATATAGAAATGCGCGGCGAGTCATTCCTTTGGGCAGACGACCTTTCCACCTACGATGATGTTATCAACTGGGGCTTCCACATTTGGGGCATCGGCGACCACCTTTCTCTTTTCTGTATCCTGTGGTGTCTCTCCACGGTGTTCAACTCCGTCATCACCCAGCGTCAGCAGTCGTATGCCATGACGGACGAACAGCAGCAGCAAATGAAAATGATGAAGTGGATGACCTACCTGATGCCGCTCATCTTCTTCTTCTCGTTCAACAGCTACAGCGCAGGATTGAACTGGTACTACTTCATTTCGGGTCTTGTAGGCATCATCATGATGTGGTTCCTGCGCAAGACCACCAACGATGACGAGCTGTTGCGCAAGCTGGAGCAGCGTCATGCTGAACGCAAAGCCAACGCAGGCGACAAGAAAAAGACATCCAACATCATGGAGCGTCTGCAAGCCATGCAAGAGAAGCAGCTTGAACTCCTGAAACAGCAACAGGAACAGAACCGAAATAACGCTAAACATTAAAATAAAACCTAATAACTATGGCAAAACAAGGACATCCCAAAGGTCTCTATCTTCTCTTTGTGACAGAGATGGCAGAGCGTTTCAGCTACTATGGCATGCGTGCGCTCTTCGTTCTTTACCTCGTGGCAGCCTTCTTCAACAGCGCCGACGCGAGTCAGATTTATGGTTCTTACACAGGATTGGTTTACCTCACTCCGCTGTTAGGCGGCTACATCGCCGACCGCTATTGGGGCAATCGACGCAGCATCATTGTGGGCAGCATCGTGATGGCTATCGGTCAATTCCTGATGTTCGCATCTGCCTGTTTCGTGCAGCAGAGCATCTTTGAAGACCCTGCGACAGGCGGTGTCATCAGCCAATCCGTCAACAACAATCTGTCTCTCACACTGATGTTCGTCGGTCTTGGAGCACTGATTATCGGTAACGGCTTCTTCAAACCCAACATTTCAACGATGGTGGGCGACCTGTATGACCCTCAAGACCATCGTAAAGACTCCGCCTTCACCATCTTCTACATGGGCATCAACACGGGTGCGCTCATCGCTCCACTCGTGTGTGGCTCGGTTGCGTCGGATGGCAACTGGATGAACCCTGGTGCGTTCAAGTGGGGATTCTTCTGTGCTGGTGTGGCTATGATTATCTCAATGGTTGTGTTTGTGTTGGGAAAGAAGAAGTTCCTGAACACACCTGAAGGATTAGCGATAGGTCTTCCTCCATCGCAAAGCAAACTGATGCAGCTGAAAGACCAGCAAGCAGAAAAGGAAGCTGGCGAGACGCACGCCGTGAATACAGAAAAAGCAAAGAACTCTCCGCTCCGCCTGTGGGGCTGCCTTGTGGGCACTATCGTGCTTTTCCTTGCGTTCTCTTATGACGTGGAAAATTTCAACGATTACATTTCTGCTGCCATCTATGCCATCTCAATAGCACTCCCCGTCTTCATCATCACGGACAAAGGACTCTCGAACGTGGAGAAGCAGCGTATTGGCGTCATTTACATCATAGCCGTGTTCGTCATCTTCTTCTGGAGTGCCTTTGAACAGGCAGGCTCGTCGCTCACCATCTTTGCCGACCAGCAGTGTGACCGCACCATCGGCAACTGGGAGATGCCAACGACTTGGTTCCAATCCATCAACCCCATCGTGGTGGTGGCTTTCGCCCCCATCATGGCAACGCTGTGGGAAACGCTTGCCAAGCACAAGATGGAGCCAGCATCACCCGTGAAACAAGCGATTGGTTTGCTGCTCCTCGCCATTGGCTACGCCATCATCGCTTTCGGCACCAACGGACTTGGCGACGGTCAGAAGGCATCCATGTGGTGGCTGTTCGCCCTCTACTTCATTCATACAATCGGCGAACTCTCACTCTCCCCTATTGGCTTGTCGATGGTCAACAAGCTCTCTCCTGTCCACCTCGCCTCACTGCTGATGGGCGTGTGGTTCATGAGCAATGCGGCAAGCAACATCCTCGCAGGAAAACTGGCAACCCTGCTGCCCACTGCAGAACAGCCTGTTCACTCTTTCCTCGGCTACCAAATCACGAGCCTCACCGACTTCTTCACACTCTTTGCCGTGATGGCAGGTGTAGCGGCAGTGCTCTTGTTCTGCCTCTGCCCATTGCTGAAGAAGATGATGCAGGGTGTTGAGTAAGGAAAGGCAAACGCAAAAAGTAGGTATCAAACTGATTGATAAGGGTATCGGGTAACGGATTACGTTACCCGATACCTTTTTTGTGGCAGGAAGTGAGCAGAAATCATCTGTTTTAGGTATTGTCGCCCCCTGAAAAAGTGCGTACCTTTGCATTGCGATTGCGAAGGAAATGCTTTGATAGCACATTGCTCTTTCAATCGCATCTTTACTCATAATAATATTAAAGGCCCCGTGTCGTGAGACACCAACTTTAGAATTACACAAACCATAAGATGTTAGAGACAACAAGACCGCTTCGGTTGTTCGCGATGAACAAACGGAGCGGTTTCTCTTGCGTGCTTCCACAGCCTCAAAATCGGAGTCCCCGACATCGGTCGGTCGGAGTCGGGGACATCGACCAATCGGAGTCCCCGACTCCGATTTAGAGGTTCTTTTTGAGGAGATGACTCCGTGACCTCAATTCATGCGCCCTACATCCCCGTTCGGAATGAAAATTGTTCCTTTTTATTGTCCATGCGAGAAAATAGCCGTACCTTTGCACTGCCAATGCGACGAAGCAGGTGACACTCTGTCACAACAATGCCAGCCTTTCACACACTGGCATTCTTTTTGTTCGTCAATCCTAAATGATAACACACTTGAATTATGGAAACTGAAATAAACAAGGAAACAATGAATGAGGAGGTGAATGAAAACCTCGCTGGCGAGAACACGGAAGAACAAACCGCCACAGAAGAACAGCAGTCGGCAGCCGAAGCCCCCAAGGAACTCACGCCCGAGGAGCAAATCGCTGAATTGGAAAAGCAGATTACGGAACTCAAGAACCAGCAGCTTTACAAAGTGGCAGAGTTCGACAACTTCCGCAAGCGCGTGATGCAGGAAAAGGCCGAACTCATCAAGAATGGCGGCACAAAGGTCATCACCACCCTGCTGCCCATCATCGACGACCTTGAGCGTGCGCAGCAAAACATGGACAAGTATGAAGATGTGGCAGCCGTGAAGGAAGGTCTCAACCTCATCATCGACAAATTCTTCAAGCTCCTTGCCCAAGAGGGGCTGAAAAAGATGGACGTGGTGGGCACTCCCTTCGACAGCGACCTCCACGAGGCGATTGCAATGGTGCCTGGGCAGCCCGACGACCTGAAAGGCAAGGTCATCGACTGCATGACTGCAGGATACACCCTCAACGATAAAGTCATCCGCTACGCAAAAGTGGCAGTGGCAGAATGACATCTTGCATTTTGGGTATCTAACATTTGACATCTACAACGACCGTGGCAAAGAGAGACTACTACGAAGTGTTGGGAGTATCAAAGACCGCTTCCGACGACGAAATCAAGAAGGCCTACAAAAAGATGGCCATTAAATATCACCCCGACCGAAATCCGGGTGACAAGCAGGCAGAAGAGAAGTTTAAGGAGGCTGCCGAAGCCTATGACGTGTTGCACGACCCGCAGAAGCGTCAGCGTTATGACCAGTTCGGTCCAGATGCCTTTGCCCCAGGAGCTGGTGGCTTTGGCGGCGGCGGACAAGGCATGTCGATGGATGACATCTTCAGCATGTTTGGCGACATCTTCGGTGGAGGATTTGGCGGCGGTGGCGGTCAACGTCGCAAGCCTGTCTATAAAGGACAGGATTTGCGCATGCGCATCGAACTTGACCTGAATGAGATTATCAATGGTGTCACCAAGAAGTTCAACGTCCGCACTGACATCACTTGTCCGCATTGCAATGGCACGGGTTCGGAAGATGGACAGGAATCCACCTGCGGCATCTGCAACGGTCAGGGCATTGTTTATAAGACACGTCGAACTATGTTCGGCATCATGCAGACACAGGATGTCTGCGACACTTGTCATGGCGAGGGCACTGTCATCAAGAACAAATGTAAGCATTGCAACGGCGAGGGCATCGTGAAGGGCGAAAAGCAAGTGGAGGTGGAGTTACCAGCAGGTCTTGTCGAAGGCTATGCCTACAACTTCCAAGGCAAAGGTGGAGCAGGACGGAGAAACGGCGTGGATGGCGACCTCCAAATACTTGTACACGAGAAGCCCCACCCCGAACTCCTGCGCGACGGAGCAGACCTCATCTACAACCTATTGCTCACCATCCCACAGGCAGTGCTCGGATGCACGCTCGAAGTGCCCACCCACGACGGCAAGGCTAAGATTACCATCCCGTCGGGCACACAGCCAGGCACGGTGCTGCGTCTCAGAAACAAAGGCATCCCCGACATCAACAGCTATGGCAATCAGCGGGGCGACGAAATCATCAACATCTCCGTCTATATGCCCGAAACGCTCTCTAAGGATGAGAAGAAAGCCATTGAGGCTTTAGCAGAAGGAGACAACATCAAGCCCTCTAACAGCATCAAGGAGAAGATATTCAGTCACTTCCGTGCCTACTTCAAGCAGTAAGGCAGAAACATTGTCCCTACAACTAACAATACATTGAATTTATGAAGGTACTACTAATCAATGCTGGTCCACACAAGGAGGGCAACACCAACACTGCGCTAAGCGAAGTGGCAAACCAACTCATCAAGAATGGTATCGAAGCGGAGATTGTGCAAGTGGGCGTGAAACCCGTGCGCTCGTGCATCGCCTGCGGTCAGTGCCGAGCCAAGGAGTTGGGACATTGCGTGTTTGACGATGACATCTGCAACCTCGTCATTGAGAAGATGAAGGACAGCGATGCTTTCATCATCGGCTCGCCCGTCTATTATGGTCAACCCACAGGTGCCGCCCTCTCGCTGATGCACCGCATGTTCTTCTCAGCAGGCAATCTCTTCCAGAACAAACCGGCAGCTGCCGTAACCGTGTGCCGCCGTGGTGGTGCCACAGCCGCCTTCCAGACGCTGAACATGGGCTTCCAAATGATGAACATGCCCGTGGTGACCTCCCAGTATTGGAACATTGCCTATGGTCGCGAACCTGGTCAAGCAGCTCTCGACGCAGAAGGCATGCAAACTATGCGCACCTTAGCCAACAACATGACTTTCCTCCTCAAGAAGATTCATGCCGATGGCACACCGCAATACCCCGAACGCGAGGCGTGGCAACCCATGCACTTCATCAGATAAAGTCCCCATTTACAACACTCTACCATCACATATTCGGTTTATAAGTTGGTTCTATCACATTAGGACTTCATCAATAAAAAAGAGGCTGTGTCAATCGACACAGCCTCTTATCATGGAATAATAGTAAGTAGTAATTACGAGAGGAAACCGAGCAGAACACCTGCTGCAACGGCAGAACCGATGACACCAGCAACGTTCGGTCCCATGGCGTGCATGAGGAGAAAGTTGTGGGGATCGGCTTTCAAACCTTCGCTTTGCGAGATGCGGGCTGCCATAGGAACTGCTGACACACCAGCGTTGCCAATGAGCGGGTTAATCTTCTGATCCTTCGGAAGGAAGATGTTCATGATGTGAACAAAGATAACACCACTGGCTGTAGCAATGATGAAGGCGAACGCACCGAGAGCGAAAATCTTGACCGTGGCCAAGGTGAGGAACTCTGATGCCTGAGTGGAACAACCTACGGTGAGACCGAGGAGCATCACCACGATGTCGTTGAGAGCACTGCCTGCTGTCTTGGCAAGACGAGTGGTCTTGGTCGATTCTTTCAGCAGATTACCAAAGAAGAGCATACCAAGCAGGGAAAGACCTGAAGGCACAATGAAGGTGGTGATGAGCAAGCCTACGATGGGGAAAAGCATCTTCTCCGTCTGGCTGACCACACGCGCTGGCTTCATCTTGATCTGACGCTGTGCTTTCGTGGTGAGCAGCTTCATGACACCTGGCTGAATGACAGGCACAAGTGCCATGTAGGAGTAAGCACACACGGCGATGGCACCCATAAGGTTAGGACTCAACTTGCTGGACAGGAAGATGGCGGTAGGACCATCGGCACCACCGATGATGGCAATACCTGCTGCCTGATTAGGCTCGAAGCCCATAGCCAAGGCTATCATGTAAGCACCGAATATACCGAACTGCGCAGCAGCTCCGATGAGCATTAGCTTAGGATTGGCGATGAGAGCACCGAAGTCCGTCATGGCACCAATGCCAAGGAATACAAGAGGAGGATACCAACCCAACCGCACACCTTGATAGAAGATGTTCAGCACGGAGTTATCTTCGTAAAGACCGATTTCAAGACCAGCCGCCTTGAACGGGATATTTCCCAGAATGATACCGAGACCTATCGGGATGAGGAGCAAAGGCTCGAAATCCTTCTTGATGGCGAGCCAAATGAAGAAGGCACCCACCACAATCATGATGATGTTGGCCCACTCCACATTGGCAAAACCTGTGTAGGTAAGGAAGTCAGCGAGCTTTGACCCTATGAAATCCATTGTGGAAACACTTTCGAGTAACATAATTTCTTATGAATTGCGAATCGTGAATACTAATTAACTAATAGTGACGAGGATAGCACCTTCCATCACAGTGTCTCCTTTCTGTACTTTCACTTCCTGAACCTTACCGTCGCACTCGGAGTCGATGCTGTTTTCCATCTTCATGGCTTCAAGGATGACGAGCGTCTCGCCTTTCTTAACAGCCTGACCGACAATGACCTTGATGTCATTGATTGTGCCTGGCAGCGGAGCACGAACAGCGGAAATACCCGCCTCGACAGCTTCCTGTGCAGCCTTTGGAGCCTCAATGGTCTTGACGGGAGCGGCAACGGCACGCACTACGGGCTTTGGCTGAGCAACTGGCTTTTCAAGCTCTACATCAAATTCGATGCCGTTGACTTTCACCTTTGCGATGTTCTCTTCAATGTTGTCGATTTTCACATTGTAAGAAGCACCCTTTATCTTATAATTATATTCTTTCATAAAAAATTTAAGCGTTTAAGGATTGAAGTCTTATTGAACTTCGTTTTTCAATTCTACTTGTTAATGATGCTGTGGAGTGACACGGAGTTCATGACTCTTGTCTGCCCACGTGGTTGGTGTCTGATGGATGGTGAGGATACCTGACTCAAGGTCGTGAGTGCCACCAAAGTATTCGTGGAGTGCCAAACCGATAACGGCAGCGTAAGTCTCCATGTTAATACCCTGAGTTTCAGTCGTACCCTGCTTCGCCATCTCAACCATGCGTTCAGCCTGTTCGTGGATGGCACGAATGGCACGGACACGAGCCAACTTGGCTGCACGATTCATCGCCCAACCGAAGATGTAGAAGAAGACAAAGAGGAGAATGAGGCAAGCGAACACCACCCCCATGCACATGAGCGTCATGGCGATGCCATGAGGGTCTTTCTCCTTGAACTCCTTAATCTTATCGTTGTGATAGAGAATGTTAGGAGCATTAGGTGTCACCTTATCTGCCTCACACACTTGCCATTCCGTATCGTTGATGCGAGCATAGCTGGAACCAACAGGAAGGGCATCCACATGGATGGAATCCAAGAGGTCAACAGCGTTGCCATCATACAAATAGATAGTGAACGGCTCGCCCACAGGAAGCTTGAAGTTGAGGTGAAGCGTACCGCGATTCGTGTTGCCATCAGCAAAGAACGTGATGCGCTGCTTGGCAGTGAGCGAGGTGCGTGGGTCGCCCGCAGGAATGGCAGACATGAGCTTTTCACGCTCAGGTGCTGGCATGTTCTTGTCAAGCACAGCAGGATTGGTGGTGAGGAAACAGTTTCTTATGTCGTGAGTGGAATAAGAAGTGTTCTCAATCTCAATCCATGAAGCCGGCTGACCATATTCATCCACATAGCTGGCCTGCTTGTAGCACGCCTTGGTTGAGTCGCCCTTGCTGCAAGCAGGAGTATGCACATAGACTTCGTTGATTTTGAAGTAGTGCGCCCCCTGAGCAAAAGCGGCAGAAGATGCTATGAGCAATGAGATAACTGATAATAACTTTCTCATTTTTAATTCATAATTGATAATCCATCATTCATCACCAACTATCCTGCTGGCAAAGATGAATGTGAATCGTGAATTATATTAAAGTGGAATATTACCGTGCTTCTTGGCAGGGTTGGTAAGTGACTTGTTTGCCAACTGCTCGAGGGCGCGGATGACGCGGAAACGAGTGTTGCGTGGCTCGATTACGTCGTCAATGTAGCCATACTTAGCAGCCTGATAAGGATTGGCGAAAAGCTTGGAGTATTCCTCCTCCTTCTCAGCAATGAACGCCTTGGCATCACCACCCTCTTCCTTAATCTTCTTAGCCTCACGAGCATAGAGCACTGCGGCTGCACCGCTGGCACCCATCACGGCGATTTCGGCTGATGGCCATGCGTAGTTGATGTCGCCACGCAACTGCTTACAAGACATCACGATGTGAGAACCGCCGTAAGACTTACGGAGTGTGACAGTCACCTTTGGTACTGTTGCCTCTCCATAAGCGTAGAGCAACTTCGCACCATGCAGGATGACAGCGTTGTACTCCTGACCCGTACCTGGCAGGAAGCCAGGCACATCGACAAAGCTGACAATAGGAATGTTGAAGGCATCGCAGAAACGGACGAAACGTGCTCCCTTGCGAGAAGCGTTGCTGTCAAGCACACCTGCAAACTTGCCGGGTTGGTTGGCAACGATACCTACGGAACGACCATTGAAACGTGCGAAACCGATGATGATGTTCTGTGCATAGCGTGGCTGCACTTCAAAGAACTCACCATTATCGACCGTAGCGGCAATGACCTTGTACATGTCGTATGCCTGATTAGGATTGTCGGGAATGATTTCGTTGAGCGAATCCTCCAGACGGTCAATGGGGTCGGTGCATTCCACGCGTGGAGTCTCCTCCTGATTGTTCTGAGGAATGTAAGAGATAAGCTGCTGAATCATAGCCATTGCCTCTTCTTCCGTAGCAGCTGTGAAGTGGGTCACACCCGACTTGGTAGAGTGAACCGATGCACCACCAAGGCTCTCTTGGTCAACATCCTCGCCTGTCACCGTCTTCACCACCGCAGGACCTGTGAGGAACATGAACGAAGTGTTCTCCATCATCAGCGTGAAGTCGGTCAATGCTGGCGAATAAACGGCACCACCTGCACAAGGACCGAAGATGCCTGAAATCTGAGGAATCACGCCCGAAGCCATGATGTTACGCTGGAAAATCTCAGCATAACCAGCCAAAGCGTTGATACCCTCCTGAATGCGAGCACCACCCGAGTCGTTCAGACCGATGACAGGAGCACCCACCTTCATAGCCATGTCCATAATCTTGCAAATCTTTTGGCTCATCGTCTCTGAGAGCGAACCTGCATTCACCGTGAAGTCCTGCGCGAAGATGAACACGAGACGACCGCCAATCGTACCCGAACCAGTCACGACACCATCGCCCAAATACTGCTTTTTCTCCATGCCGAAGTTTGTGCAACGGTGGAGCTTGAACATGTCGTACTCTTCAAAACTGCCCTCATCGAGGAGCATGGTGATGCGTTCACGCGCTGTGAACTTGCCCTTTGCATGCTGTTTGTCGATAGCCTTCTCGCCACCGCCCAAACGTGCTTTCTGTCGGAGCTCAATCAGCTCCTGTATTCTTTCTGTTTGCTTGCTCATTTGTTCATTTCATAATTGATGATTCACCCCCATCAGCCCCTTCGGCTTGCAGAGCGTAACGCCCATGGTGAATCGTGAATTATTACTTATTTCTGTGGTTCGCAAAGTTCTGTCAAAATACCAGCCGTTGACTTGGGGTGCAAGAAGGCGATGCTCATCTGCTCCGCACCTGGACGTGGAGTCTTGTCAATCAGACGGATTCCCTTGCCTTCTGCCTCAACGAGTGCCTCAGCCACACCGTCCTCAACAGCGAAAGCCACATGGTGAACTCCCTTGCCACCCTTCTCCAGCCACTTTGCCACAGCCGACTCTGGCGACGTTGGTTCCAACAGCTCCAGTTTCACTTCGCCAACTTTCAGGAAAGCAGTCTTCACCTTCTGGTCGGCCACCTCTTCTACTGCATAGCACTTCAGGCCAAGCACATTCTCGAAATAAGGGAGCACAGCGTCGATGCTCTCCACCCCTATCCCAAGATGGTCAATTCTTGAAATCTTCATGATGATTTGTTTTGTTGAATGATAGATAATAATTTTTTGTTATAAACTTTTCTACGAAAAAGAGAGGACATGCCACAAGCACGCCTCGAAAAAGCCTCACAAAGATACAGCTTTTATCAGGAAAGGGAAAACAAACACAAGAAAAAATGCCACCTCCAACAGAAAAAGGCAAAAACATCGCCAAAACATCCCTTTCGCAAAGTCTAAGTTTCAAACCCATCCACCCGCTACAGCATCGGAGCAACACCTTTCAACCCACCGCATCAGAACCGCCCACACAGCACCCCTAAATCGATGTCCCCGACGTCGGCAAGTCGGAGTCCCCGACATCGACCAACCGATGTCCCCGACACCGATTTTGAGGCTGTGAAAACAGCCACACCGACAAACACGATGGTCAACACCCTTTCGATTGGCAATAAAAAAACGTCCAAGAAAGAACTGAATTCTTCTTGGACGTTTTTACTATAAAAGAACTAAATCTTTTCAGTTTATTGCAGCGCAGCGATGCTGGTGTACCGCTTCATGACTCTCTGATAGTAGCCTTCGGTACGAGCCTTGCGTGTCATACATTTCAGGTCGCCAGAGTTCCAGAGGCGGATGGCTCTCTCCATGTTGCCATCTGGATTGTAGTGCTCCTGATAATCGATGAACATGTCAATGCTCTTCTGCTTGTCGTAACGGTCAGCGTAAGTGTACTTCTTGTATCCAACGATACGGTTGCACTCGCGCACGAGAATCTCGGAAATCTGCAGATAACCTACGTAGAGCCCATTCCTAGATACTTTGTTGGGGTGGCATTCACTTTCTACCATCGCGATGGCTTGAATGACGGCTCCCCATTTCTTCTGAAGGTCTATCTCGGGAGCAGGCTTCGCAGCCGCTGTCAGAGTGAAGACCATCAGCACTGATGCTAGTAATTTCTTCATACAGCTTTACCTTTAGGGTTCCTTAAAACCGCTACAAAGGTATGGCTTTTACCGCTATTGACCAAACTTTTTATGCTTTTTAGCATATTTTCAGTGTGTTTTAAGCAAAAAATGCCGTGTCTTAACACTTTTTCAGCATTAAGACACGGCATTAACAATAGGAGTGCTTTCTCCCTATATAGTCAACTTCCTGTTACCTTTGAATGTATTTTTTCTTCCCGTCAACGATGTAGAAACCTGACTGCGTGATGGCAGAAAGACGTACACCTTGCAGAGTGTAGATGCCTTCCTTGAACGTCTTCGTGTCAGCATCCAGCTCGTTGATGCAGTTGGCAATGTCATCCACAGGGATGGCTTCGATGCAAGTAAGAGTGAAGTTATCGGCCTTATACCACCGACCTTCCTGTACACCAATGGTGAGAGAACCAGTGGTTTGCCCTTCCTCGGCGAGCACCTTGATGCTGTCAATCACCGCCTCTGTGAGATAGTAATGTCCGAAAGGATGTCCATCCACCGTAGCGGTCATGTCGTCAGCAAAGAGCGTGACAGAGGAATGGTCGTCAGTGCCCAACATGGCGGTGAGACGGTAGTAGCCTTGTGGAAGCCCCTCCACCACTTGTGTGAGCGACACGGAAGTGGAGTCAGCCGCGATGAGGCTTTGGAACATATAAGTGCCGTCCATACCGACCGAGCGATAGGCATCGAACTTCGTTCCATCTTTCACGGTGCTGACCGTAGTGACACCCTCACGCTTGCCAACCGTCCATCCGCTGGCGTTCTTCTTCTCAAATGAGGGGTTGACTATATTAGAAGTGAAATCAATTTCGCAGTTCTTCATGTCGCCCAACGTCTTCATATAGGTATGACCAGCTTCGAGCAAGTCGGTAGCGTACTTCTTGATGAGGGAGGCTGTGGTGAGAGCGGTCTCTTCGCCACGATGGGAGAATTCCTTCTCTGCCTCATGAATCTTCATGGCATAAGCTTGATAAGCCGCATCTGTGGAAGTGGCACGATATTTCTCCAAGATGCTGTATGCGCTGTTGATGCTTTCTGCCAACTGCACATAAGCTGGGTCCTTAGACATATCGGGATAGATACGGAAGGTCTTAGTCAAGTTATCTGCATGCCAATATCCCCGTAGAGCCTCGACTGCTGTACCCTCATCAACAGGCACGAAGTATTGCTTTTCTTCGTTGTTGAGGAGTTGCGCCTTGGCTGGCGTGGCAGTGCTGACGAAAGTGCCTACCACTGCCTCGTCTGCGTTGGCAACAGGCTGTGCGAGCACTTGCACATTGGCGGCGGAGATGGTCACATTATCCGCGCTGGTAGTCATGATAAAATAGGTCTTTCCTGCTTCAAGCGTTTGCACATCGACCATCGTGGTGGAGGAGATGCCCAACGTGGTGTGAGCCAATATCTCGCGTGCCACCATTCCATCAGGCAGTTGGGCATTGAAAGGCATGGTGACCATCTGCCATCGGGCAGTTGTGGCACCAATGGTAAGCTGTGCCTGTTCGGCAACGAAGGAGGCACGGGGTGCAAAGTTATAACCCACGCTGAGAGCAAGGTGTGCGCACTGACCTGCACGCACAATGTTCAGTCCTGTGGCCTTGCTGTCGTCAGCCACATAAATGAGAGCGTTTGGATTAACGGTTTGGTTCACTTCGCCCACACTGGTACACTGAGTGAGGTCGTAGATGGTAGCTGTCTGATATGCAGTCTTCTTGGCATAGGTGGAAGAGTTGAACAGGGTGTTGTCGAAATGCCCCTGAAGAGCGAGGCAGTTATCTTCAAAACGTACAACAGACATATCACTGCCATTATAATAGAAGCGTACTTCGTTCTGAATGTCGTTGTCCAACTCTATCATGTCCGTGGTTTGATGCACAGGATTTGCCAAGTAACCTTTATAGTACTTCCCTATTTCAAAGGGACAGGAACTGGTGCCAGACAAACTAAAGGTTGTCACACCACTTTCTGAACCCACTAATGCAAGGTCGCCTGTTTTGTAGCCGATGGTTTCCCACTGCCCTGTGGCTTCATCGTAAACGTCGAAAAACATGCGGAGCGAAGTGTTATAGCCATAGGAGGCGGCATCGTACAAAGTAGCAGTGGCTGTGGTTTTGTTGTTATACACCACCATATAGGCT
>CAMWJL010000074.1 GCA_947174565.1 uncultured Prevotellaceae bacterium
GGGCTTGTTTTAGTCGTTGTGGCAGCAGGTGTGTGGGTGATGCCTGTGAGATCTTTCCGTATAATGGCTGGCATAGTCATGGTTGTGGCGACCGTGCTATTGGCTTTGGGACGCTTTTTGCCTCGACCTTTTTATTTGGATTATCCAACTTATGACCCACGCAGCTTGACGCTCCGTCGGTTGTATCATCAACGGGTGTTTGGTACGATTGCTTTGGCATTGGCTGCTGTGATGATGTTGATGCCTGTGGGTTTTTATGCAGGATTGTGGGTTGGGCGTTCTTCGTGGCTGATGCCTTTTATCTTTTTCGTGGTTGTAGAAGTGTACACCGCATTTCGTATTCCGAGGGTGGAGAAGGGGTGAAAAAGTGAAAAATGTAGTCGGAAAACGTAAATTCCTCCCTTTGTATCAATAATGTGTTAGGGAAAACTCCTAACTTTGTGCCCTCAAAAAGTTAATTAGGATTCAAGTGGGTCGAACAGAAAAGAGGAAAAACAGCGTCTCGGTGACGCATGATAGATAAGATTAGAGACAAGTAAAAGCAAAATAGAATATGGAACTGAATGCACTTACGGCCGTATCGCCGATTGATGGTCGTTATAGAAGCAAGACGCAGGACTTGGCTTCGTATTTCTCTGAATATGCACTTATTAAGTATCGTGTTCGTGTTGAAATAGAGTATTTCATTACGCTTTGTGAACTACCGCTTCCACAGCTGGAAGGGTTTGACAAAACGCTCTTTGAACGCTTGCGTGACATCTATCGCAACTTCTCTGAGGCGGATGCACTGCGTGTGAAGGACATCGAGAAAGTGACCAACCACGATGTGAAGGCTGTGGAATACTTCATCAAGGAGGAGCTTGACAAAATCGGTGATTTTGAAGATTATAAGGAGTTCATTCATTTTGGCTTGACGAGCCAAGACATCAACAATACCTCTGTTCCTCTTGGCGTGAAAGATGCCCTCAACGAGGTGTATTACCCGTTATTGGAAGAGCTGATTGAACAGTTGAAGGCGTATGCTGACGAATGGGCAGATGTGTCGATGTTGGCTAAAACGCATGGACAGCCAGCTTCGCCTACTCGCTTGGGCAAAGAGGTAATGGTCTATGTTTATCGTCTTACCGAACAGTTGGAGCAGTTGAAAGCTTGCAAGATTACGGCTAAATTTGGTGGAGCGACAGGTAACTACAATGCCCACAATGTTGCATATCCAACATACGCTTGGAAGGAGTTTGGTAACAAGTTCGTGAGCGAGAAACTGGGCTTGGAACGCGAACAATGGACCACCCAAATCAGCAACTACGACAATTTGGGTGCTATCTTTGATGCGATGAAGCGCATCAACACTATCATTATCGACCTTGATCGCGACTTTTGGATGTATGTGTCGATGGAATACTTCAAGCAGAAGATTAAGGCTGGTGAAGTGGGTTCTTCGGCAATGCCTCATAAGGTGAATCCGATTGACTTTGAGAACTCGGAAGGCAACTTGGGTATGGCTAACGCTGTCCTTTCCTTCCTCAGCCAAAAACTGCCAATCAGCCGTTTGCAGCGAGACTTGACCGATTCTACGGTGCTCCGTAATGTGGGTGTGCCGATGGGGCACATGGTCATTTCCATCCAATCAACCATGAAGGGACTGCGCAAACTCTTGTTGAATAAGGATGCTATCAACCGTGACCTTGACAACTGTTGGGCGGTGTGTGCAGAAGGCATCCAAACCATTCTCCGTCGTGAGGCATATCCTCATCCATACGAGGCATTGAAGGCACTCACTCGCACGAATGCGACCATCACTGCTGAAAGCATCAGCAACTTTATTGATGGCTTGGATGTGGCAGAAAGCGTGAAGGAAGAACTTCGAGCCATTACTCCTCATAGCTATACAGGAATGTAGTTCGATGAAGCTTACAGATTGTGCCAGTTATGTTGGTTTGAAAAGGAAAACAATACAAATATATTTTTAGGATTGTATCATTAAATTAGCAAGTAACAATTATGTCTGAATTTGAAGAATGGCAGGGCAATTCACCTGCTGCAGAAGAAAGATCTGACCATGGCGGTGACCGTGAGGGCTTCCGTCCATCTTACAACCGTGAAAACAATTATGGTGGTCGTCCATCGTTCAATCGTGGCGACCGTCCGCAGCGTCCTCGTTTCAACCGTAACGACCGTGCTGCTTACAGTTCAAATGGTGTGCAGAACGAGCGTGGTTTCCGTCCTTCTGGTTTTGGTGGCTCTTCTTCGGAAGGGAATCTTGATGGCGGGCAATCACATGGTTATCAGCCTCGTCAGCACACTTACCAGCCCCGTCCATACAACAATGGTGGTTACCAGCAGCGTGGTGGCTATCAGCCTCGTCAATGCGGCTATAACAACAATCGTGGCGGTTATCAGCAGCGTAGTGGCTACAACTATCGTGGCTATCAGCAACAGAATGGTGAACAAGAAGGTGGCTATCAGCCACGTCAGGGCGGTTACCAGCCACGTGGTGGTTATCAGCAGCGTGGCGGCTACAATAATCGTGGTGGTTATCAACCACGCCAAGGAGGCTATCAGCAACGTGGTGGCTACAACAATCAAGGTGGTTATCAGCCTCGTCAGGGCGGCTATCGTCCACGCACAGCTGACTACAATCCCAATGCTAAATATAGCTTGAAGAAGCAGATTGAGTATAAGGAGTATTTGGAAGATCCGAATGCACCTCTCCGTTTGAACAAGTTCCTTGCCAATGCAGGTGTCTGCTCACGTCGTGAGGCCGACCAGTTCATTCAGGCTGGTGTCGTTTCTGTCAATGGACAGGTAGTGACGGAGTTGGGTACAAAGGTACAACGTACTGACCAAATACACTTCCACGACCAGTTGGTCAGCATTGAGAAGAAGGTGTATGTCATCCTGAACAAGCCGAAGGACTATGTGACGACATCAGATGACCCACAGCAGCGCAAGACCGTGATGGACCTCGTGAAGAACTGCTGTCGTGAACGTATCTATCCAGTAGGTCGTCTTGACCGCAACACCACAGGTGTGCTTCTCTTCACTAATGATGGAGATCTCGCTTCTAAGCTCACACATCCCAAGTTCCTGAAGAAGAAGATTTACCATGTTTTCCTTGACAAGAACCTCACGGCTGCTGATATGAAGCAGATTGCAGAAGGCGTAACTCTTGAGGATGGTGACATCAAGGCAGATGCCATCAGCTATGCTTCTGACACCGACCGCAAGCAGGTTGGCATTGAGATTCACTCTGGTAAGAATCGCATTGTGCGTCGCATCTTCGAGAGCCTTGGCTACAAGGTTTGCAAACTTGACCGTGTGATGTTTGCTGGTCTTACAAAGAAAGGTGTCAAGCGTGGTGACTGGCGTTTCCTCACCGAGCAGGAAGTCGCTATGTTGCACACAGGACACTATGAATAAATTACTGAACGATATGAAACGTACAAAAATAATAGACCTCCTTCAACGCACCGACTTTGGTGCCGAGGTCACAGTCATGGGGTGGGTGCGCACGAAGCGTGGCAGTAAGGCTGTCAACTTCATCGCCCTCAATGACGGCTCCACTATCAAGAATGTACAGGTCGTGGCTGATGTGGAGAAGTTCGACCCCGAGATGATGAAGCAGATTACCACAGGTGCTTGCCTTTCCGTGACAGGCATCATGGTAGAGTCCATCGGCTCGGGGCAGGCAGTGGAAGTGCAAGCCACTGAGATTAAAGTGTTTGGTGAGTGTCCTGCTGACTACCCCATGCAGAAGAAAGGGCAGTCGTTCGAGTACATGCGCCAGCATGCCCATATGCGTCTGCGCACCAACACGTTCGGTGCTGTGATGCGCATTCGTCATAACATGGCAATGGCGATTCACACCTACTTCCATCAGCACGGCTACTTCTACTTCCACACCCCCATCATCACAGCCTCTGACTGCGAGGGCGCGGGTCAGATGTTTCAGGTGACAACCAAGAACCTCTACGACCTGAAGAAGGATGAGAACGGCTCTATCATCTACGACGATGACTTCTTCGGCAAGCAGACTTCCCTCACTGTCTCTGGTCAGCTTGAAGGTGAACTTGGAGCCACAGCTCTCGGAGCCATCTACACCTTCGGTCCTACTTTCCGTGCCGAGAACTCCAACACCCCTCGCCACTTGGCGGAGTTTTGGATGATTGAGCCAGAAATCGCCTTCATGGATTTGGGCGACCTGATGGATTTGGAGGAAGACTTCATCAAGTTCTGCGTGAAGTGGGCACTTGACAACTGCAAGGACGACCTTGAGTTCCTCAACAAGATGATTGACAAGGGACTCATCGAGCGACTTGAGAGTGTGCTCAAGGAAGACTTCGTGCGTCTCGACTACACCGAGGGTATCCGCATCCTCCAGCAAGCCATCAAGGACGGCAAGAAGTTTGAGTTCCCTTGCAACTGGGGCGACGACCTCGCTTCCGAGCATGAACGTTACCTTGTGGAGGAATACTTCAAGAAGCCTGTCATCATGACCCACTATCCCAAGGACATCAAGGCGTTCTACATGAAGATAGACGATGAGAACCCAGTGCTCGATGGCAAGACGATGGCGCAGACCGTGCAGGGTACAGACGTGCTCTTCCCACAGATTGGCGAAATCATCGGTGGTTCTGTTCGTGAGGAGGACTACAGCAAGTTGATGGGCGAGATAGAAGAACGCCAAATCCCGATGAAGGACATGTGGTGGTATCTCGACACCCGAAAGTTCGGTTCTTGCCCCCATGCAGGTTTCGGTCTTGGCTTTGAGCGACTCATCCTCTTCGTCACAGGCATGCAGAACATCCGCGACGTCATTCCTTTCCCACGCACACCGAAGACCGCAGAGTTCTAACAGACTTTCATACATATTTATATATATAAAGGCACAAAGTTTCTTGACTTTGTGCCTTTTTTGTTCCGTCTCAGAGAGTACGACGTTGTGGTAGAGTTGCGTGCTTTCACAGTCTCTAAATCGGAGTCCCCGACATCGACCGACCGATGTCGGGGACTCCGATTGGTCGATGTCGGGGACATCGATTTAGAGGGGCTTTTTGGGTGGTCTTTCCGTTACCCATTTGGGTGTTGTGGGGACGGGCGTGAGGTTCTGGTTAAAAAAGTTTAATTGTGGGTGAAGAAGTGCAAAATCGTTTGTGGGGGTGGGGGAGGTTTTGTACTTTTGCAATATGAAATGTCGATGTAATGTTTTTCTGACGATAGTCTTGGCGACTGTGTTGGGGGCATGTTCTACCAATTATAATATCTCGGGCATCTCCATGCGGTCGTTCTGCGATGGCGATATGGTGTATCTGCGCCCTATGGGGGGTGACGATATGAAGACGGTGGATTCGTGCCGCATCTTGCATGGTGCGTTTTCGATGAGTGGTCCTGTGGATTCCGTCATGTGTGTGAGGATGTTCTTTGGGAATGGTGGTGACAACATTCCTGTTATCTTGGAGGAGGGCAATATCCATGTGATAGATTTGAACAATGCGATGAAGGTGGAGGGTACTCCTTTGAACGATAAGTTTTATGCCTTCATGACGGAACGTGACTCTTTGATGTTCATGCTTCGGGAGTTGCCACGCAAGCAGACGCAGATGATTTTGGATGGTTATGAGGAGGATGAGATTCTTCGGCAGTTGGGCGAGGTAGAAGGCAGCCTTCGTATCGCTATTGATAAGTTGGAGACAGATTTTGTTGTGGCCAATTATGATAATGTGTTGGGTATCACCTACTTCTTGGTGCTGTGCGACAATGCTTATAATCAGTTTGGCTTCCCTACCACTACGCCGCAGATTGATGAGATTTATGGGCGTGCGCCTGATTCGTTTCGCAACCATAAGGATGTGAAGCTGTATATGGAGCGGTGTGAACGTGGGGAATAGGTGTGCCGCTGTTGTTTGTGCTCATGAAAAAAAGAAGAGCCGCTCCACATCGGAGCGGCTCTTCTTTTGTGTGTTATTTGTTGGCTCATCCGTTCATGCTGATGAGGAACTCTTCGTTGTTTTTGGTGCGTTCTACTTGTTTCATTACAAAGTCCATGGCTTCCTGGGCGTTCATGTCGGCAAGGTGGTTGCGGAGCACCCACATGCGGTTGAGGGTGGTGTGGTCTTGCAGCAGGTCGTCGCGTCGTGTTGACGATGCGGTCAGGTTGACTGCTGGGAAGATGCGCTTGTTGGCAAGGCTGCGGTCAAGCTGCAACTCCATGTTGCCAGTGCCCTTGAACTCCTCGAATATCACTTCGTCCATCTTGGAGCCTGTGTCGATGAGGGCTGTGGCGATGATGGTGAGTGAGCCGCCGTTTTCGATGTTGCGGGCAGCACCGAAGAAACGCTTGGGCTTGTGGAGTGCGTTGGCATCCACACCGCCTGAAAGCACTTTGCCCGATGCTGGCGAAACGGTGTTGTAGGCACGTGCCAGGCGGGTGATGGAATCGAGGAAGATGACGACATCGTGTCCGCATTCTACCATGCGCTTGGCTTTCTCCAATACGATGCCAGCTATCTTCACATGGTTCTCTGCTGGTGCATCGAACGTGGAGGCAATCACCTCGGCGTTGACGGTGCGAGCCATGTCTGTCACCTCTTCGGGGCGTTCATCAATAAGCAGCATCATCAGATAGGCCTCGGGATGGTTGGCTGCGATTGAGTTTGCGATGTCCTTCATCAGCATGGTCTTACCCGTTTTGGGTTGCGCCACGATGAGTGCTCGCTGTCCTTTTCCGATGGGCGAGAAGAGGTCCACGATGCGTGATGACTTGCTGTCGTTGAAACCCTTGCAGAGTTTGAACTTCTCGTTAGGGAAGAGTGGGGTGAGGAATTCGAAGCCTATGCGGTCGCGCACACGGGTGGGTTCGCAGCCGTTAATCTTTTCCACGCTTGCCAGTGGGAAGAAGCGTTCCCCCTCTTTGGGCGGGCGTACAAAACCATCCACCACATCTCCTGTCTTCAAGCCATAGTGCTTGATTTGTTGCATGTTGACATATACATCGTCGGGCGATGGGAGGTAGTTGTAGTCGCTGCTACGCAGAAAGCCGTAGTTCTCTATTGTTTCCAGCACACCGCTCACACGGATGATGTTGTCGAACTCGTATGGCTTTTCCTTCTGTATGTACTCTTTCTTGCTTGGCAATAGTGGTTCCTCAAAGGCGTCATAGGCAGGGGCAGCGTAGTTTTGTACCATGCTGTTTTCCTCTCCATAGTGGTTGAAGATGTCCATCGGCTGATAACATTCTGCTTCGTTTGGAATGTCCTCGATGATGATGAAGTCCTCTTCCTCTGCCTTTTGAGGCTTGGCTGTCGTGGTGTAGATGGTTTGCAGATGATTCTCCTCTGCGGATTCAAACGCTTCCTCGGGAATCACGGCTTCTTCTGTCTTGACAGGTGTCTCTTGCTGGATGTCTGCTGTGTTCTCGGTCTCTTCCTCCACTTTAACCTTTGGCTTGCGTCCTCGTTTCTTAGGTTCTGTGGCTACGGGTTCTTGGGGGGTTTCTGGTTGTGCCTCTTCATGGGTTTCCACCGTCTTTTCTGCTTCTGCGAGAGCCTTTGGCTTGCGTCCACGTTTCTTGGGTGTTGCTGCCACAGGCTCGTTCTGCGTTGCGGTAGGGGCTTCCTCCTGTGTTGCAGCGGCAGGTGTTAGCATGGCCTTCTCTTCGTCTGAAAGGTCGGCAAACAGGGACTCGTCCTTTGTTACCTTCATGGTCTTGTCTATCTTTTTTACTTTTGCCTGATTGGCAGAATAGACACGATCTACATTCTTTACACTGACGCGTGTACGTTTGCGAATCGCCTTTTCCGTTGCAGCTGTCGAGGCGAAGTTGGCTGCCTGCTCATCAATGATGGTCAGCCTCAGTTCTGTCTCGTCCATTTTGTTGGCATTCTTGATGCCTAACTCTGCCGCAATCTCTACAAGTTCTTCTTTTTCTTTGCGGTTCAGTTCTTCTAATTTGTACATATTATAATATGAGTGTTCGTTATTACTTGGTCGTGATTTCTGAGGATTAGTGGTCATAAGTATCACTAAACTACGAAACACCAATCTACTCAGTTGCTGATTAAGTTTACTTGGAAGTAATTTGAATGAGATGAGTCCTTCACGACAGCGTTTTGTTCTCAACAGAAAGATGTGCTGTCCTAAAGGATGTGCAAAAGTAGGGGTTATTTTTCAATCAGGCAAAATTTGGAACAAAAAAACACTCAGGAAGGTGTCCTGAGTGTTGTGATTAGAGGTTTTTGTTGATGTTTTCTATATAGGAGAGAATCTCTTCCCGTCCCAATTTGCTGGTTGCGCTGGTGATGAAGTGGGGTGGCAGCTCTTCCCATTCTTCCTGCAAAGCTTCCAGATACTTCTGTGCAGCAGGCTTGACTTTTGAGACAGCCAGTTTATCTGCCTTTGTGAAGACTATGGCGAAAGGCACTTCGTGGCTGCCCAAGAAATGGAGGAAAGCCATATCTACTTTTTGTGGATTGTGCCTGATGTCGATTAACACGAAGAGGCAGGTCAGCTGCTCGCGTTCCAAGACGTAGCTGCTAATCATGTTCTTCAACTTCTCCATTTCCTTCTTGCCACGTTGTGCATAGCCGTAGCCAGGCAAATCTACCAAATACCAGTCGTTGTTGATGAGGAAGTGGTTGATGCACATGGTCTTGCCTGGAGTGGAAGAGGTGAGAGCCAAATTCCTGCGTGCCGTCAGTGCATTGATGAGCGATGATTTGCCCACATTGCTTCGTCCGATGAAGGCGTACTCGGGACGTTGGTCTTGTGGGCATTGTGTGTGAGTGGGTTTCGACCCAATGTAAGTGGCTGATGTGATGTTCATTGTTATGCAAATTCTGATAGTTCGAGCCAGCGCATTTCCTTCTCTTCCAATTCTTCAGAGAGGAGAGGAAGACGCTTGCTCATTTTGGTAATCTCTTCTATGGAGGTGGTGTTTCCGCAGAGTGCTGTCTCAATCTGTTTCTTCTCGGTTTCGAGAGCCGCAATGTCCTTCTCCAGTTGGTTGTACTCCTGACGTTCTTTGAACGTGAGTCTTCTCGCCCTGTTTTGGTTTCTTCCTTCGGACATCTTCTCAGGCTTTGTTTGGGGCTTCTCGGATGCGGCTTGTTTCTCATTCTGCTCTTTCCAGTCGCGGTATTGGCTGTAACTGCCAGGGAAGTCTTGAATCTCACCGTTTCCGTGAAATACAAGTGTGTGATCTACCACGCGGTCCATGAAGTAGCGGTCATGGCTCACAATGATGAGGCATCCCTTGAAGTTCCGCAGATACTCCTCCAAGATTTGTAGCGTCACAATGTCGAGGTCGTTGGTAGGCTCGTCGAGGATGAGGAAGTTGGGGGCTTGCATCAGTACAGTACAGAGATAGAGTCGCCGTCTCTCTCCACCGCTCAGTTTATGGATGTAGCTGTACTGCTCCTCGGGTGTGAAGAGGAAGTTCTGCAAGAATTGACCTGCTGAAAGTTTCTCTCCGTTGCCCATGTCAACATACTCTGCAATGTCCCTTACGGCATCAATCACTTTTTGGTTGTCCTTGAAAGCCATGCCTTGCTGTGAGTAGTAGCCAAAGCGCACGGTTTCTCCAATGTCAATGGTGCCACTATCGTGTGGCTCCACCCCCAAGAGCATCTTCACAAATGTCGATTTCCCTGTTCCGTTATTGCCTACAATGCCTAATTTCTCATACCGAGCAAAGTTGTAGTTGAAGTCTTTTAAGATGGTATGGTCGCCAAAAGCCTTATATACATGTTTCGCTTCAAAAATCTTGTTGCCGATGTAGGTGCCTCCCATCTCCAGTTTCACGTTGCGCTCCTCAATGCGCTGTTTGGCAGCCTTCTCCAATTCGTAGAATGACTCAATCCTGTATCTTGCCTTGGAACTGCGCGCACACGGGGTAGAACGCATCCACTCTAATTCTGTCCTGTATAGATTATTGGCGCGTGCAATTTCCGCATTCATGTTGTCGATGCGTTCCTGCCGCTTCTCTAAATAATAGGAATAATTGCCCTGATAGGTGTAGATGCGTGAGTTATCCATCTCGATGATGTTTGAGCAGATACGGTCAAGAAAGTAGCGGTCGTGGGTCACCATCAAGATAGCCATCGTGGAGCGGCGTAGCATATTTTCGAGCCATTCAATCATCTGTAAGTCCAAATGGTTGGTTGGCTCATCCAGAATCAGTAGGTTTGGCTCTCCTGCCAGCACTCTTGCCAAGGCGATACGTTTCACTTGTCCGCCGCTCAGTTGCGACTCAGGGCGTTCAGCCTCCTCTGCTGTGATTTTCATTTGGGTGAGATACTGCTTGTAGCGCAGTAGGTACTCATCGCTCTGATTCTTCAATTGGTTGGCATCAATCCTGGGTGTCTGTTCCAAATAGCCCACCTTCAGGTCGTTGCGGAAAATCATCTTGCCCCCATCGTTGCCCTCTTGTCCTGCAATGATGCTCAACAGGGTTGACTTGCCCGTTCCGTTCTTCGCAATCAATCCGATGTGTTCGCGCTCGTTCACCGTGAACGAGATGTTCTCAAACAGCACCCGATGCCCGATGCGCTTGGTCAGTCCTTGTATTTCAAGAAAAGGCTTTGCCATGGAGAAGTATAAAATGTTAAAGATGGTCTTTCTTATCTGATAAACTTCAGTTCCTTCGCTGTCAGTCTTCTGTACTGTTCCGCATGGCGGATGTGTCGCTCAAAGATGTCCATGATGGCATCCACTTCAGACAAACAGCGCACCTCGGCTGTTACTTTGTAGCCAGCTTTTTGTAGGCGTTGTGTCCATTCGTGCGCCATTGCGTTGGTCATTTGTGTGCTGGCTGCAAACACAAAGGGAATCAGGTGTATTTTCTTCATTTTCTGATGTTTCAGCTGCCTGATAAGACTTTCCAGCGAAGGGTAACCGCCTGTTGTGCCTACAAACCATCCCTTAAATTCGTGGTCTTTCAGTGCATAATCCAGCATGGCAAACTGCGCAGTCTCTGTTCCTGTATCACTGCTGCACATCAGTACGTTAGCTTCCTTTTCGCTACCGAATGCCTTTGCGGTCGCTTGTGCCGCTTCTGCGTAATCCTGTTCGTCGGTCAGCAACGGTTCACCTAATCGCATGTGTTTGAAGTGGACTTGTGCCGCTTCCACCGCATACCGCAGAAACTGCATGTCGGCACAGTTCACGAGGTTCGACGACTGAATGAGCACGTGGGTGTAACCTTCCTTTTGTAATTGCCCAAATAGTTCGTCAGGAGTGGCGATGTAGTTGACTCCGTTGTGGCTCATTTGTTGGATAAGCTCTCTCGAAGTCCATGCCTCACGAAACGTGTAGTTAGGGTATGCCTTGCGCAAACGCGCATTGAAACGGTCTATGCTTTCGTGTCCTTGGACATCACTCGCCCCTATGTGTACCGCTACGATAGCCGCCTTGTCACCTTCGCGCATGGTTTCAAACATGCCCTGTTCCATCTCTGTCTCTTGCGCAACAGCACCTACACTGCAAACTACCAGCGTGAACATGATGGTGATGAGTCTTTTCATGAACATAAAATGCAGGGTGATGTTATTCGTATTGGTTCATGTCGGCAGCCTCTCTGATGGCTGAAATCTGATGCTTTGTGATGGCTGGGACTATCGCACGAAGAATCTGTCCCATATTCTTGACGCAAAGGCTTTCTTCTCCTTTCTCCAAGAGGTGGAACGCTTCATTGTCCACCTTTACACTCACATCTTTACACATATCGGAAGCCTCTGACCTTGTGATGGGTCGGATGCCATTGCGCACAAGAGCTTTGCAACATAACTGATATGCTAATGTGTCGGGATTACCTTCTACAATGAGTTCACGAGCTGTCTCGTGCGTAATGGAGAAGGTGCATGACTCTCGGTCAAACTGCATGCCGTCCTTGCTAAAATAGCGTTCGATGCTGCCGTCCAGACTCAAGTCCTCGGGCAATCCTGTCGTGAGTCCTAACTCCTTGTCTAACAGCCACACTTGGTCAGCTACTTGCAGGGCGTGCTCCAAGTCGTGTGTGCTCATAAACACCGTTTTCTTCAGTGCCTTGGCCAACCGATGCAGCAAGAGCATCATGGAAATCTTGCTGGGATAATCCAAATAGGCAGTCGGTTCGTCCAGCAGGATGATGGGAGTCTCCTGCGCAATGGCTTTCGCAATCATCACCTTCTGCCGTTCTCCGTCTGAGAGTGTCTGCATCTTTCGGTCAGCCAAATCCTCTATACCTACCCAGTTCAGGCACTTCCTCACCACGGTCTTGTCCTTTTCTCTTAGTTTGCCCCAAAAGCCAGTGTAAGGACTCCTGCCCATGGCGACCACTTCCTCCGCCCGCATATTCTTGATGTCAGAATTGTCCGTCAGCACAACGCTCACCACCTGAGCAAGTTCCTTGTTGGTGTATTTCTTGAGTTCTCTGCCCATCACCTCCACCGAACCGCTCAGGGCGGGTTGGAACGCTGCCAACGTGCGCAGCAAAGTTGACTTGCCCGAACCATTCGGTCCTAACAAGCATGTCATCTCACCACTTTCCAGCGTTGCGTTCAGTCCTGAGGCAATGGTTTTCTTGCCTTTCTTTGTTACATACCCCGTTGTGAGGTTCTTCAGTTCAATAGATATACTCATAACGCTGACAAAGGTACAACTTTTTTAATTCACATGATATAATCCTACTTAGCTAAACGCTGAAAAAAGTTCATAATGGGCTATTCGAGAGGTTTTTGAGGGGTGAGTGGCATTTATTTTACCGAAATATTTGGATGGTGTTGCTTTTATGCCGATATTCGCAAAAACAAAACAAACTAACCTCATTGATACCAAAACATGGAGAAAAAGAATTATTGTGTGATATTGGCTGGTGGACAGGGCACACGCCTATGGCCCATGAGCCGCGAACGGAAACCTAAGCAATTCATTGATGTGCTGGGTATAGGCAAGTCGCTTTTGCAGATGACATACGAACGCTTTGCCAGTTTCATCGACACCGACAATATTATCATCGTCACCAACGAGGCCTATCGTCAGTTGGTGGTTGAGCAAATCCCAGGGGTGAAGTATGAGAACGTGCTCATGGAACCCATGCGGCGCAATACCGTTCCTGCCGTCACTTGGGCGGCTCTTGAAGTGAAGCGTCGTTGTCCCGAAGGAAGGCTCATCGTGAGTCCCTCCGACCAAAACATTGTCGATTGTGATGCTTTCCGCGCTGACGTGCTTCGTGGTCTCGATTATGTGGGCAATCGCCCAGCCCTTCTCACCATGGGAGCAAAACCCTGTCGTCCCGAAGTGTCATACGGCTACATTCAGATGGGCGATGCCATCGAGGGGCAGGAGTACGTCTATCGGGTGCGGAGTTTCACGGAGAAGCCAGCCAACGAGTTTGCAAAAATCTTTTATGAAAGTGGTGAGTTTCTTTGGAATACAGGCATCTTCCTCTCTAATGCCGACACCTTTCTCGATGCCGTGAAAGATGTTAGCAACGAGTTCTCAGGCATTGTGCAGCAGGTGATGGAAGCCTACCGCAGCGGTGAGTTCTTCTCCAATCTACTTCTTGAACTCTTCACAAAATGTCCCAACATGAGCCTTGAACAGAGTGTGTTGGAGAAGGTTGACAATGTTGATGTGATGCTCTGCCACTTCGGTTGGTCAGACCTCGGCACATGGTCAGCCGTCCATGATGCTCTGCCTCAGTCTGATATGGGCAATGTGGTCATTGATTCCAAGTCCCTTCTCTATGACTGCAAGGATTGCATCATCAAGATTCCCAACGGTCATGTGGCTGTGGTACAGGGGCTTGAAGACTACGTTGTGGTCGAAGAGGGCAATGTGCTCGTCATTTGCAAGAAAGACGACCAAAAGAACATCCGAAAGTTTGTCAACGACGCACAGCTCAACCTCGGTGAGGAGTTTGTCTAAGGAGTTATAGCAGTTTCAGCACATTCTCCTCAAGACTTCCCTTCATGAAGTCGCTGCGCACCACAATCTCGTTGTT
>CAMWJL010000075.1 GCA_947174565.1 uncultured Prevotellaceae bacterium
TTATAAAATTACTTCACGCCACAAATATACGGCTTTCACTTTGAATGGGGGGGTAATTCCTTCTTTCTCGCATGATTAAGCATTTTTAACATTCAATGGCCGATTTCTCTTGTTTTCATACCACTTTTCAACACCAAAAGCGCAGAAAGCAAAAACTTGCTTCCTCGCTTCCGACGGCACAATCTGCTCGTCATTGGGGCATTGAGAGCACCAACAACCCTCAAAAGAGTCAAGAAACAAACAAGAAAAGGGGACGCAAGCTAATGCTTACGTCCCCTTTTTCCTATTGAGGTTTTATTTATCGTTTAGAACTCGTGGTCGAAGGAAGAGAAGACCATATCGGCATCGAACGGACGACGCTCTACGGCTTGGAAGTCCTCCTTAGCACCAACGACAATCTTGTCGAAGTTGCGAAGACCAGTACCAGCAGGAATGAGGTGACCAGAAATCACGTTTTCCTTCATGCCCTCGAGTGGGTCGCTCTTGCCGCAGATAGCTGCCTCATTGAGCACCTTGGTGGTCTCTTGGAAGGATGCGGACGACATGAACGACTTGCTGCCGAGACCTGCACGGGTGATACCTTGCAGAATCTGAACGGAAGTGGCTGGGATGGCATCGCGCGTCTGCACGAGCTTGAGGTCACGACGTTTCAGCATGGAGTTCTCGTCGCGCAACTTGCGGGCAGTGATAATCATACCTGGCTCAAGCGTCTCGGAGTCACCAGCATCGACGACAAACTTCTTGCCCCAAATGCGGTCGTTCTCCTCGAGGAAGTCGAGCTTATCGACAATGCCCTCTTCGAGGAATCGGGTGTCGCCAGCGTCTTCGATGCGAACCTTGCGCATCATCTGACGAACGATAATCTCGAAGTGCTTGTCGTTGATGGACACACCCTGCATACGATACACGTCCTGCACCTGATTAACGATGTATTCCTGCACTGCGGTAGGACCCTTGATGGCGAGGATGTCGGCTGGCGTGATTGCACCATCGGAGAGTGGTGTACCTGCACGCACATAGTCGTTCTCCTGCACAAGAATCTGCTTGGACAGTGGCACGAGGTACTTGCGGACATCGCCCACCTTGGAGGTGAGGATAATCTCGCGATTGCCACGCTTCACTTTGCCCATTGTCACCTCACCGTCGATTTCGGCAACGACAGCTGGGTTGGATGGATTACGCGCCTCGAACAGCTCGGTCACACGTGGGAGACCACCCGTGATATCGCCTGCCTTAGCAACGGAGCGTGGAATCTTGACAAGGATGTCACCTGCCTTGAGCTTCTGACCATCTTCCACCACAATATGACCATTGATGGGGAACGAATAGGTGCGGAGCAAATCACCACCTTTCTTGTTGAGAATGTGGCAGTAAGGCACAGCGGCACGATCCTTGGCTTCGGTAACGATGAGGTCACGAAGACCTGTGGTTTCATCGACATCAACGCGGTAGGTAAGACCTTCCTTCACGCCCTCAAACTCTGCCACACCATCGAACTCGGTGACAATGACAGAGTTGAATGGATCCCAATCAGCTATTACCTGACCAGCCTCGACGATATCGCCTGACTTGGCATAGAGGTTTGCGCCGTATGGAACTGGAACGGATGAAAGGATGATGCCTGTATTCTGATCGACGAAACGGAGTTCGGCCAGACGACCTACGACAACCTGTCCATCAGGATGTTCGGCAGTAGGACGAGCGACTGTACGCAGCTCTTCGATTTCAATCTTTGAATTGTTCTTTGCCTTGATTTGCGCATTGGCGGCAGCGTTACCTGCCACACCACCAGCGTGGAAGGTACGGAGCGTCAACTGTGTACCAGGCTCACCGATGGCTTGTGCAGCAATGACACCGACGGCCTCACCCTTCTGCACCATACGCTGAGTGGCAAGGTTGCGACCGTAACACTTCATGCAGACGCCCTTCTTGCTCTCGCAGGTGAGGACTGAACGAATCTCGACGCTCTCAATGCCAACAGCTTCAATCTCAGCAGCCAAACGGTCGGTGATTTCCTCACCGCTGGCAACAATGAGTTCGTTGTTTTGTGGGTTGATGATGTCGTGAACGGACACACGACCCAAAATGCGTTCTGCCAAAGAGGCTACCACGCGGTCGCCATCCTTGAGGGCTGTACAAATCAAGCCACGGAGCGTGCCGCAATCCTCCTCATTGATAATGACGTCGTGAGACACATCGACCAAACGACGAGTTAAGTAACCTGCGTCGGCAGTCTTCAATGCGGTGTCGGCAAGACCCTTACGGGCACCGTGGGTAGAGATGAAGTACTCAAGCACTGACATACCTTCCTTAAAGTTAGAAAGGATTGGGTTCTCGATGATGTTATTGTCAGAAGCACCTGCTTTCTGAGGCTTTGCCATCAAACCACGCATACCTGCGAGCTGAGAAATCTGGTCAGCAGAACCACGGGCTCCAGAGTCGAGCATCATGAAGACGGCGTTGAAGCCTTGGTCGGCCTCGGTCATCTGCTTCATGAGGGTCTTCTTGAGGGAGTCGTTCACCTTCGTCCATGTTTCCACGACTTGCTGGTAACGGTCCTTGTCGGTGATGAGACCCATCTGATAGTTCATGGTAATCTGGTCAACGGTGTCGTGACCGTCCTGAACAATCTGCTCTTTTTCAGCAGGGATGATGATATCGTCGAGCACGAAGGAAAGACCACCTTCGTAGGCCTTACGATAGCCAAGGTTCTTGATACCGTCGAGGAATTCGCAAGCACGTGCCATACCTACGCCCTTGATAACGCGAGTGATGACTTTCTTCAATGCTTTCTTGCCTATAACTTCATTGACGAAACCGATTTCTTCTGGAATCACTTCGTTAATGATGATACGACCAACGGTGGTTTCAACAAGATGCTTGATGGGAGTGCCTTCTGCACTAATGTCCTTCACCACGCACTTAATTGGGGCGTGAACGTCAACCCTGCCTTCGTTGTAGGCAATAATAGCTTCTTCGGGACCATAGAAGGTCAAGCCTTCACCCTTTGCGCCTGGACGAACCTTAGAAATGTAGTAAAGACCGAGCACCATATCCTGAGAAGGAACGGTAATAGGCTCACCACTGGCGGGAGAAAGGATGTTGTGCGACTGCAGCATGAGGAGTTGAGCCTCGAGGATTGCCTCGTTAGACAATGGGAGGTGAACTGCCATTTGGTCACCATCGAAGTCGGCGTTGAACGCTGTACATGCGAGTGGGTGGAGCTGAATTGCCTTACCTTCAATCATGCGAGGTTGGAATGCCTGAATACCCAAACGGTGAAGAGTAGGTGCACGGTTGAGAAGCACGGGATGACCCTTCATCACATATTCGAGGATGTCCCACACAACTGGGTCACGACGATCAACAATCTTCTTGGCGGACTTCACTGTCTTCACGATACCGCGCTCAATGAGCTTGCGGATAACGAATGGCTTGTAAAGTTCGGCTGCCATGAGCTTTGGCAGACCGCACTCGCCCATGTTCAGCTCAGGACCTACGACGATAACTGAACGTGCTGAGTAGTCAACACGCTTACCGAGAAGGTTCTGACGGAAACGTCCCTGCTTACCCTTGAGGGCATCGGAGAGAGACTTCAGAGGACGGTTGCTCTCGCTCTTCACTGCGCTGCTCTTGCGTGAGTTGTCGAAGAGAGAATCAACGGCTTCCTGAAGCATGCGCTTCTCATTGCGGAGGATGACATCTGGAGCCTTAATCTCAATGAGACGCTTCAGACGGTTGTTGCGGATGATGACACGACGATAGAGGTCGTTGAGGTCGGATGTGGCGAAACGTCCACCATCCAAAGGCACAAGCGGACGAAGGTCTGGAGGTGTCACTGGGATGTTGTGCATAATCATCCACTCCGGACGGCTCTTGCCCTTGCTGGCGCGGAAGGATTCCACTACCTGCAAACGTTTGAGTGCCTCTGTCTTACGCTGGACAGAACCATCCTTGTCTGCCGCAGCACGCAACTCATTGGCAAGATGGTCGAGGTCGAGACGCTTGAGCATGTATTCAACAGCCTCAGCACCCATCATGGCGATGAACTTGTCTGGGTCATCGTCGGGCAACAGCTCATTGTTGGGGTCAAGATTGTCAATTACATCATAGTAATCCTCTTCTGACAGAAGCTCACCATTGAGGATGTTCTTTTCAGCATCCTCGGCTGCACCTGCCTGAATGATAATGTAACGCTCGTAATAGATGACTGCATCCAACTTCTTGGTTGGAATGCCCAAGAGATAACCAATTTTGTTAGGTAGTGAGCGGAAATACCAAATGTGGGCAACGGGCACAACGAGTGCGATGTGACCTGTACGCTCACGACGTACTTTCTTCTCTGTCACCTCCACACCACAACGGTCGCAGACAATACCTTTATAGCGAATACGCTTGTACTTACCACAATGACACTCGTAATCCTTGGTAGGACCAAAGATACGCTCGCAGAAGAGTCCGTCACGCTCTGGCTTGTAGGTGCGATAGTTAATGGTTTCGGGCTTCAGTACCTCACCACAGCTGTTCTCAAGGATTTCCTCTGGAGAAGCAAGGCTAATGGTGATTTTGGTGAAGTTATTCTTGATTTTTGATTCTTTCTTAAAAGCCATGTTGTATGTTGTCTTTTTATATTAATCCAATGAGATGCTAAGACCAAGACCACGAAGCTCGTGGAGAAGCACGTTGAGAGACTCTGGAATGCCAGGAGTTGGCATTGGATCGCCCTTAACAATTGCTTCATAAGCCTTGCTACGGCCATTTACATCGTCTGACTTTATAGTAAGGATTTCCTGAAGGACGTGGGATGCACCGAAAGCCTCGAGCGCCCAAACCTCCATTTCTCCGAAACGCTGACCACCAAACTGTGCTTTACCACCAAGTGGCTGTTGAGTGATGAGGGAGTACGGACCGATGGAACGAGCGTGCATCTTGTCTTCAACCATGTGACCAAGCTTCAGCATGTAAGTCACACCAACAGTAGCTGGCTGGTCGAAGCGAAGACCTGTCTCACCATTGTAGAGGAAAGTACGTCCATAACGTGGCAAGCCAGCCTTATCGGTCCACTCGCAGAGGTCTTCCAAACGAGCACCATCAAAGATTGGAGTGGCAAACTTCACGCCCAACTTCTTACCTGCAGCACCAAGAACGGTCTCGAAAATCTGACCGATATTCATTCGTGAAGGCACACCCAGCGGGTTGAGCACGATATCGACAGGAGTACCATCCTCAAGGAACGGCATATCTTCCTGACGGACAACCTTTGACACGATACCCTTGTTACCATGGCGACCTGCCATCTTATCGCCGACACCAATCTTACGTTTCTTAGCGATGTAAACCTTTGCCATCTGAATGATGCCTGATGGAAGCTCGTCACCAATGGTGAGGGCAAACTTCTTACGATGAAGTTCTGCAGCCAAAATCTTGTACTGCTTGAGGTAGTTGATGACCAGTTGACGAATCAAATCGTTAATATGCTCGTCATCTGTCCAACCAGTAAGCTGAACGGCTGTATAATCTATATTGTGGAGAGCACCAGCAATGAACTTGGCACCAACAGGGATGATGTCAGCACCCATATAGTCCTTCACACCCTTTGACAACTTGCCGTCAGTAAGATCAAGAATTTTATCAATGAGGATTTCTTTCAAGCCATCCATCTTGTCCTGATACTCTTGGTCATACTTAGGCAGAATCTTCTTGTCTTCTGCTTTTGACGCACGAGTCTTGATGGCCTTGGAGAAGAGTTTCTTATCGATAACCACGCCTGCAAGAGAAGGAGTTGCCTTCAGAGACGCATCCTTCACATCGCCAGCCTTGTCACCGAAGATGGCACGCAACAGCTTCTCTTCTGGTGTTGGGTCTGACTCACCCTTTGGTGTAATCTTACCAATGAGAATGTCGCCTGGTTCGATACGAGCACCCACACGAACGATACCATTCTCATCCAAGTCCTTCGTAGCGTCTTCGCTGACATTAGGAATATCGGCTGTGAGTTCCTCGACACCACGCTTGGTCTCACGTACTTCAAGCGAGTATTCGTCAACGTGAACAGAAGTAAGGAGGTCTTCGCGTACCACACGCTCGTTGAGCACAATAGCATCCTCGTAGTTGTAACCCTTCCAAGGCATATAAGCCACAAGGAGGTTGCGACCCAATGCCAACTCACCGGCCTCAGTAGCGTACCCCTCGGTGAGGATATCGCCCTTCTTTACATGCTGACCACGGTCGCAAATAGGACGGAGGTCAATCGTCATGTTCTGGTTTGTACGACGGAACTTTGAAATCTTATATTCCTTGAGTGCAGGTTCAAAGCTTACAAACTCTTCATCCTCAGTGCGGTTATAGAGAATACGAATGGTTGTTGCATCGACATATTCAACCACGCCATCACCCTCTGCAACAATCATGGTACGTGAATCCTCACACACCTGCTTCTCTATACCAGTACCAACGATAGGAGCTTCTGTACGAATCAATGGAACAGCCTGACGCATCATGTTAGAACCCATGAGTGCGCGGTGGGCATCGTCATGCTCAAGGAATGGAATCAGTGCAGCCGCAATAGAAGCAATCTGCTGTGGAGCAACGTCCATGTAGTCAACCTCTGTAGGAGGAACCACAGGATAGTCAGCATCCTGACGGCACTTAACGACCTTACGGATAAAGTGACCATCGTCATCCAATGGGGCGTTACCCTGACCTATAATCTTGTTCTCCTCTTCTTCCGCAGAGAGATATACAATGTGGTCATTGTTGATGTCAGCCACACCATCAATAACCTTGCGGTAAGGTGTCTCGATGAAGCCCAAGTTGTTAATCTTCGCATATACACAAAGAGATGAAATCAGACCGATATTTGGACCTTCAGGAGACTCAATTGGACAGAGACGACCATAGTGTGTATAGTGTACGTCACGAACCTCGAAGCCAGCTCGTTCACGAGAAAGACCACCAGGACCAAGGGCTGACAAACGACGCTTGTGAGTTACCTCTGCAAGTGGATTGGTCTGGTCCATGAACTGGGACAGAGGATTCGTTCCGAAGAAAGAATTGATAACGCTGGAAATAGTCTTTGCATTGATCAAATCCGTTGGAGAGAACACCTCGTTATCACGCACATTCATGCGCTCACGGATGGTACGACTCATACGAGCAAGACCGCTGGCGAATTGGTTTGAAAGCTGTTCACCTACTGTACGTACACGACGGTTAGAAAGATGGTCAATATCATCAACAACAGCTTTTGAGTTAGCCAACTCAACAAGATACTTAATAATCTCAATGATATCTTCTTTCGTCAAGACACGGGTCTCTGGGTCGATAGAAAGGTTCAACTTTCTGTTGATGCGATAACGACCCACATCACCGAGATCATAACGCTTGTCTGAAAAGAACAGACCATTGATGACTTCACGCGCAGAAGCATCATCAGCAGGGTCAGCATTGCGAAGCTGGCGATACACGTATGTGATGGCCTCTTTCTCTGAATTACTGGGGTCTCTCTGAAGTGTATTGAAAATGATGGAGAAATCGGCTGTATTAGCATCTTCACGCTGAACGAGGACAGTCTCAACACCCGCATCCAAAATCTTCTCAATGACATCTTCCGTGATGACGCTATCGCGATCCACCACGATTTCATTACGTTCAATAGATACAACCTCACCAGTATCCTCATCCACAAAGTCCTCATTCCACGACTGGAGAATACGTGCAGCCAACTTACGACCAATAGCCTTCTTCAAGTTAGTTTCCGTGGCCTTAATCTCATCCGACAGGTTGAAGATGTCAAGAATATCTTTATCGTTCTCAAATCCAATAGCACGGAGCAACGTTGTTACAGGCAACTTCTTCTTACGATCGATGTACGCATACATCACGTTGTTGATATCTGTAGCGAACTCAATCCAAGAACCCTTAAAAGGAATGATACGGGCAGAGAAAAGCGGCGTACCATTAGCATGCACACTTGAGCCAAAGAACACACCAGGTGAACGGTGCAACTGAGACACGACGACACGCTCGGCACCATTGATGACGAACGTTCCATTATCTGTCATATAAGGAATTGAACCCAAGAATACATCTTGGATAACGGTATCAAAATCCTCATGATCGGGGTCTGAGCAATAGAGTTTCAGCTTTGCCTTCAAAGGCACACTATATGTAAGTCCACGTTCCAAACACTCTTCGATAGAATAGCGTGGAGCATCAATATAGTAGTCCAAGAACTCAAGCACAAAGTTATTGCGAGTGTCAGCAATTGGGAAATTCTCTGCGAACACCTTGTAAAGACCATCCTTCTTACGCTTCTCTGGTGGCGTATCCAACTGCAAGAAATCTCTGAACGACTTGAGCTGAACGTCCAAGAAGTCAGGATATGGCATCGGATTCTTTACCGTCGCAAAGTTAACTCGGTTATTGATGATTTGAGACATCTTGTATTTGTTTTGAATTAAATTCAGATTTTCTTATTATTGTAAGACTGAGAAATCTATACGTCCTATAATATAGAAAATATAGAAGAAAGGGCTGAAAGCACCCTAAAGACACAAAAAGGTTAAGAACCCTCAACCTGAGGATTCTTAACCAAGTATTCTAAGGTATATTTATTACTTAACCTCTACCTCAGCACCAGCTGCCTCAAGGGCTGCCTTAACGGCTTCAGCAGTAGCCTTATCAACGCCTTCCTTTACATTGCAAGGAGCAGCATCAACTAGATCCTTAGCCTCCTTAAGACCGAGACCGAGAGCTTCCTTAGCAGCCTTCACAACCTGAAGCTTAGCAGCACCTGCGCTCTTGAGAACAACGTCGAATGAAGTCTTCTCTTCAGCAGCAGCACCACCTTCGGCTGCAGGACCAGCAGCGACAGCAACAGCTGCAGCAGCAGGCTCAATTCCGTACTCATCCTTGAGGATAGTCTTAAGTTCACTTACTTCTTTCACTGTCAAGTTTACCAACTCTTCAGCAATAGCTTTAACATCTGCCATTTTCTTAAATGTTTTTTATGTGTTATTATTAGTTTTGTTTTAATGTTGATTTTGAAGGCGTGTCTTACAAGAACTCACTAACGATAAAGGAAGTCCTCTGCCACCCTTCAAGATTGGGTTTATGCGCCCTTCTTCTCGATTGCGTCAAGCACACCATGAATAGTCGTGCCTGCATCCAAAGCGGAAAGTACGCTGTTGACTGGACCTTCGAGCATAGCAACCACATCTGCGATGAGTTCGTTCTTGCTCTTGATAGATGCGAGTGTGCTCAGTTGATCTGCACCAATATAAACGCTCTCCTCTGCAAATGCACCCTTCAAGGCAGGCATGTCACCATGATCCTTGGCGAATGACTTAATCAGTTTAGCAGGCTGATTGGCAACCTGACAGAACATGATACCAGTAGTGTTCTTCAAGATGGGCTTCAAAGCCTCGAAGTCAGCATTGCCCACTTTCTCAAGAGCCTTGATGAAGAGGGTGTTCTTGACAACCTGAAGTTTGATGTCATTCTTGAAACAAGCACGACGGAGGTCGCTTGTGGTCTGAGAGTCAAGAGCTGTCACATCTACAACGTAGAAGTGAGGATAGGTGTTGAGTTTCTCAACAAGACTATCGATAAGTAAAGCTTTATCTTCTTTCTTCATGATTCTGATTCAAATTAGTTATTCAACAGACTTAGGGTCAACCTTGACACCCTTACTCATAGTACTTGAAAGATAAATGCTCTTGATATAAGTACCCTTAGCTGTAGCAGGCTTCAACTTGATAATCGTATTGATGAACTCCTGTGCGTTCTCTGCAATCTTCTCGGCAGAGAATGAAACCTTACCGATAGATGCGTGAACAATACCGCTCTTGTCCACCTTGAAATCAATCTTACCCTGCTTTACCTCGCGGATAGCTTTAGCAACGTCCATAGTAACTGTGCCGCTCTTAGGGTTTGGCATCAAGCCACGAGGACCGAGAACACGACCGAGAGCACCAATCTTGCCCATGCATGAAGGCATAGTGATGATGACATCAATGTCTGTCCAGCCACCCTTAATCTTGTCAATATACTCTTCAAGACCTACATAGTCAGCACCAGCTTCTGTAGCAGCAGCAACTTGGTCAGAAGTAACGAGTGCAAGGACACGAACTTCCTTACCAGTACCGTTAGGGAGAGAAACGACACCACGAACCATCTGGTTCGCCTTACGAGGGTCAACGCCCAAGCGGATGTCAATGTCAAGCGAAGCGTCAAACTTGGTAAAAGTAATATCCTTCACCAGCTGTGATGCCTCGGCAAGCGTGTATTCCTTCCCTGCTTCAACCTTGTCAGCAACTGCTTTCTGATTCTTTGATAGTTTACTCATTTGATTGAATTTTTAATTATTTACCAGGGAATTCTCCTTTAACTGTGATACCCATACTTCTTGCTGTACCTGCAATCATAGACATGGCAGACTCGATTGTAAAGCAATTCAAATCAGGCATCTTGTCCTCGGCGATAGCACGAATCTGATCCCAAGTCACTTCAGCCACCTTCTTACGGTTAGGTTCAGCAGAACCCTTCTTCACCTTGGCAACTTCCATCAGCTGAATAGCTGCAGGTGGAGTCTTGACTACGAAATCATAAGACTTATCAGCGTAGTAGGTAATCACAACTGGAAGTACCTTACCAGCCTTATCCTGAGTTCTGGCGTTGAATGCTTTACAGAAATCCATGATGTTGATTCCCTTAGAACCAAGAGCAGGTCCTACTGGAGGAGATGGATTAGCTGCACCGCCTTTAATCTGCAATTTGATTAATCCAGCAACTTCTTTAGCCATTTTCTAATCTGTATTTAATTATTGAACGATAATAAGGATTCACTTGCGTAACATCAAGCGAGTTCCTTAGAAACTTGTACAAAGCTCAATTCGAGCGGTGTTACCCTTCCGAAAATCTTGACCGACACTTTGAGTTTCTGCTTGTCAGTATTCACTTCCTCGATGATGCCATCGAAACCTGTAAATGGACCGTCATTAACCTTGACAGACTCACCCACCATGAAGTCAACATTGACAATTGCATCTGCCACTTCCGTTTCATCCTCAGTTCCAAGACCGAGCATACGATTCACCTCTGCCTGACGAACAGGAGAAGGTTTATCGGTGCCACCCAAGAAACCAAGCACATTAGGAGTGTTGCGCAGCATGTGCGTAATTTCGCCATCGAGAGCAGCCTCTACGAGAACATAGCCAGGAAGAAGATTCCTCTTTGCAGGTATGCGCTTGTTGTTAGCACCCACCTTGATAATGTTCTCCTGAGGGATAAGAACCTGAGCGACCCTATCCTCATAGCCGTGGTTCTTCATATCAAGTTGAATATACTCCTTGACAGAAGTTTCTTTACCACTGATGGCTTTGAGGACATACCATCTCAGCGCGGGTGTATCCTTAGGCTTTTTCGCCCAAACCTTAAGGCCCGTATTCTCATCAATTCTAACATCTGATTCCGCCATATCTTCTCCTTATTACTAATTAAAGAGTGAATATACGAGCTTCATCAGCTCCTCGAAAGCAGTATCTACGACGAAGACCAGCAGGGCGATAATGATGGAAGCGGATAATACAAGTACCGCCTGCGAAGTCAACTCTTTATTTGTTGGCCAAGTCACCTTGTGAACAAGTTCATCGTAGGATTCTTTGCAATATGTGATAATGCTATTCATATTCTTACACTATTAGCACGGGAAGAGAGGCTCGAACTCCCGACACCTGGTTTTGGAGACCAGTGCTCTGCCAACTGAGCTATTCCCGTGGATAGGTGTCAAGCAACAAGCGTGTTGCTTGACACCATTATCTGTTGGTTAATGTTAATCCGAAGATTAGTCAAAAACCTCTGTAATCTGACCAGAACCAACTGTGCGGCCGCCCTCACGGATAGCGAAGCGAAGACCTACGTTGATAGCAACTGGGTAGATGAGTTCAACCTTAATCTCAACGTTGTCACCTGGCATAACCATCTCGATTCCTTCTGGGAGAGAGATTTCACCTGTGCAGTCCATTGTGCGGAGGTAGAACTGTGGACGATAGTGGTTCTTGAATGGAGTGTGACGACCACCTTCTTCCTTCTTGAGGACGTAGATAGAAGCCTTGAAGCCCTTGTGAGGAGTGATAACTCCAGGGTGAGTAATCACCATACCGCGCTTCACATCCTTCTTATCGATACCACGGAGGAGCAGACCTACGTTGTCACCAGCCTCACCAGTCTCAAGAATCTTGCGGAACATCTCAACGCCAGTAACAACTGACTTCTTGTCCTCACCAAGACCGAGGAGCTGAACTTCGTCACCAACCTTCACAACACCAGTCTCGATACGACCAGTAGCCACTGTACCACGACCTGTGATTGAGAACACGTCCTCAACAGGCATCAAGAAAGGCTTATCGATGTCACGAACAGGCTCCTGAATCCAAGTGTCGCAAGCGTCCATAAGTTCCATCACCTTCTCTTCCCACTCTGGAACGCCGTTGAGGGCACCAAGAGCAGAACCGCGGATGATAGGAGTCTCTGCCTCGAAGTCGTACTGAGAGAGCAAGTCCTGCATATCCATCTCAACGAGCTCCAGCATTTCCTCATCGTCAACCATGTCACACTTGTTCATGAACACAACGAGACGAGGCACGTTCACCTGACGAGCGAGCAGGATGTGCTCACGAGTCTGAGGCATAGGACCATCAGTTGCAGCAACCACGATGATAGCACCGTCCATCTGAGCAGCACCAGTTACCATGTTCTTCACATAGTCGGCGTGTCCAGGACAGTCAACGTGAGCGTAGTGACGCTTTGCAGTCTCATACTCAACGTGTGCTGTGTTGATAGTGATACCGCGCTCTTTCTCCTCAGGAGCGTTGTCAATCTGGTCGAAAGACTTCACCTCAGAGAGACCCTTCTTTGCGAGCACTGTAGTGATAGCGGCAGTAAGAGTAGTCTTACCGTGGTCAACGTGACCAATCGTACCGATGTTTACGTGTGGTTTGGTACGGACGAATGTTTCTTTTGCCATAGCTAAAAAATATTCTTTAGAGTTGTTATAAATTGTTTGTATATTCCCTTTGTTTCCGAGAGAGAGCTGTTAACGAGATTTGAACTCGTGACCTCTTCCTTACCAAGGAAGTGCTCTACCACTGAGCTATAACAGCCTTTCACACATATAATCATGTGTCTCTCTTCTTGAGTTTTGAGCCTCTTGTCGGATTCGAACCAACGACCCCGAGATTACAAATCACGTGCTCTGGCCAACTGAGCTAAAGAGGCTTATAAAACCGTTCGCACAGAGGAGTCCGTGCGAAACGGCTGCAAATTTAGGCATTATTTTTCAAATGCAAAACTTTTACAGACTTTTTTTAATTGTTCGTCTGTTTTTCCTTGTATTTGCCCAGCTGTTTTTCAATAGCAGCGAGCGATTCCATGATTGCTTCTTCAAACGTGTCGCAAACCTTTTCGGCGAACAATTCTGTTCCTGGAAGCCCAACAGTCAGGCTTGCCTGCTTGTTCATCGCTGTCTCAGGCTTGACGACCTTCAATGACACCTCAACCTTTCTTATATCATTGCAGAACTTGTCCAGTTTATTCACTTTCTTCTGGATGAACTCCTGCAACTTGTCTGTTGCGTCGAATTTGATTGCCTTGATGTTAATGTCCATAGTCGCACGATTTTAGAAGTTGAACAATATGTGATTACCTGCGCGGATGCGCATTCTCATATTC
>CAMWJL010000076.1 GCA_947174565.1 uncultured Prevotellaceae bacterium
CGAAGAACTGCATCTCCATCTGCTCGAACTCGCGCATACGGAAGATGAACTGACGCGCTACAATCTCGTTGCGGAATGCCTTGCCTATCTGCGCGATGCCGAACGGAACCTTCATGCGTCCGGTCTTCTGCACGTTCAGGTAGTTCACGAAGATGCCCTGTGCCGTCTCGGGGCGCAGGTAGATGGTCGATGCGCCCTCAGCCGCAGCCCCCATCTCGGTCTTGAACATCAGGTTGAACTGGCGCACGTCCGTCCAGTTTCTGGTGCCGCTGATGGGGCAGGCAATCTCCTCGTCGATGATAATCTGCTTCATGCCGTCGAGGTCGATGCCGCCCTCGGCGTTCATCACCTCCTGATAACGCTGGTGCAGCGCGTCGCGCTTGGTCTGCTCCTCCAGCACACGGGGCGAGGTGGCGCGGTACTGCGCCTCGTCGAAGGCGTCGCCAAAACGCTTGCGAGCCTTGGTCACTTCCTTCTCTATCTTCTCGTCATACTTGGCAATTTGGTCCTCGATGAGCACATCGGCACGATAACGCTTCTTCGAGTCGCGGTTGTCGATGAGCGGGTCGTTGAACGCATCCACGTGGCCCGATGCCTTCCAGATGGTGGGGTGCATGAAGATGGCAGAGTCGATGCCCACGATGTTCTCGTGCAGCAACACCATGTACTGCCACCAGTATTGCTTGATGTTGTTCTTCAACTCCACGCCGTTCTGACCGTAGTCATAGACTGCGCCCAGTCCGTCGTAAACCTCCGAAGATGGGAACACAAACCCATACTCCTTGCAGTGGCTCACCACCTTCTTGAAAATGTCTTCTTGCTGTGCCATTTTATGTTGTAAGTTTTTATTGTTCAAGTCACAAAATCTTTGCAAAGTTACAACATTCTCCTCAAAGTGCTGTGATTTTGAGGGTGAAATAATGTAAATTGCAAGGAAAAGGGATTTCTTTCCTGCTTTTTGCGAACAAAATGCCGTCACGTCGGCTCCCTCCTGTGGCACGCACCCACAGCCTCTAAATCGGAGTCCCCGACTCCGACTTGCCGATGTCCCCGACTCCGATTGGTCGGAGTCGGGGACATCGATTTTGCAGGGTTTTCGAGGGGGTGGAAGTGGGGCTGTCGCCACGCTGTGTCGGGACGAGGAAAAGCACTGTGTGAAACAAAAGAAGCCAGCTGCTTTCACAAGTAGCTGGCTTCTCGGTTAACCATTGCTTAATTAACTGATTTAACTAATCATATCTCGAAAGATGCGATGCGTTGTGCTATTTCAGTCGGAAGGTTATGGGTGTGGTGAACCGGGTGCGCACGGCCTCGCCTTTAATCTTGCCAGGGGTCCAGTTGCCGCTCGTGAGGCGACACACACGCAGAGCCTCGTCGTTGCAGGCTTTTTGGGCTTGCTCGAACTCCTCCATCGTGATGAAGTCGCGGTCTTTGGGTTCGCCAGTGGCTTGGACATTCCGCTTGATGAGCTTTTGGTGCTCATGTACAGGTTTGAGAATCTTGAACTGGGTGCAGCGACCGTCTTTCTCCACCACAAACTGCACAATGACGCGGCCTTGTACTCCGCAGTCTTGCGCCACCTGCGGATAGTGGAAGTTTTTGATGTAGAACCTCATTAGTTCCTCGGGACCACCTTGATAGATGGGGTTCTCCTCCACGATGTCGTAGATGGGGTCATTGTCGGGCGAGAGGGTGATGGCGAGTTTGGAACTGGATTCTGACATGATGACAGCCGAGGCGATGACACCGCCGAGCAGGAAGATGATGCCTGCGATGGCTGCGGCTTTGGCTGTCCAGCTCTGGAAGAAAGTGTGTCTCGGGGCGGTCTTGGGTGTACCTATCACTTCTTTTTCAAACTTTGCCCATTCGGTGTCGATGTCGGGCATTCCGATTCTCTTGTCAATGTCTTTGGTGTTCATGAGTGTTGGGTTTTAAGGATGGAACGAATTTTTGTGAGTGAATGAGAAATGTGCTTGTTGACGGTGGAGGGGCTGATGCCTAATGCTTTTGCCGTTTCGGAATAGGTCATTTCTTCGTCGTAGTGGAGAGCGAGGACGCGTTTGTCCTGCTCCGTGAGGTTCTCGTCGATGATGCGTGCCAGCTCGTTCATGAGTTCCTGCCGCTCCTGCTCGTGGTGAGCGTCTTGCATGGCTTTCAACTCGGTTTCGATGGTGGCGTTCTGGCGACGGGTGCGTAGGATGTTGAGGCAATGGTTTCGCACTGCTGCCATGAGGTAGCCCGTGATGCAGCCTTCGTCAAGGGGTGGTTGTCGGTGCCACATCTCCGTGAAGACGTGGCTCACGGCATCACGGGCATCTTCCTCTTCCTTCAGAAAGGAGAATGCAAACCGATACATTTGTCGGTAGTTGCACTTGTAGATGTGTTCAAACTGCTTTTTGTTGTAATTCATAATTGTTCGAGGGTGGCTTTTGTGCCTTTCTCTGTATGTAAGACACACGAATGGACAAATCAAATACCCCCGTGTGTGGATTTTTTTGCAAAAATATGAATTTGCATGGAAAAAGCACTACCTTTGCCTCGTTATAAACGGAAGGATATAAGAGAATGGTTTACGAAGAGCAAACGAACGAGGCGATTTCCCTGCTTAAACGATTGATTGCCACGCCAAGTGTGAGTCGCGACGAGGCGGCTGCGGCCGATGTGTTGGAGGAATATATGGCGGAGAAAGGATTGTCGCCATATCGGCAGGGAAACAACCTGTGGTGTGTGAGCGATGGTTTCGACGAGGAGAAGCCGACTATCTTGCTCAATGCCCATATCGACACGGTGAAGCCTGTGGCCGGTTGGCAGCGTGACCCGTTCACTCCGACGATTGAAGGTGACAGGCTTTATGGGCTTGGCAGCAATGATTGCGGCGGTGGCCTGATGGCGTTATTGCAGGTGTTTATGCTGTTGAAAGCCGAGTCTCGTGCGTACAATCTGATTTATTTGGCTTCTTGCGAAGAGGAGGTGTCGGGCAAGAACGGCATAGAGTCCGTGCTGCCCCTCTTGCCAAAGATAGACTTTGCCATCGTAGGCGAACCCACGGGGATGCAGCCAGCCATTGCCGAGAAGGGGCTGATGGTGATTGATGCCACCGCTCATGGCAGGGCGGGGCATGCGGCTCGCAACGAGGGCGACAACGCTATCTACCATGCCATGAAGGACATCCAATGGCTTTCGGAATGGCAGTTCCCGAAGCAGACGGAGCTGTTAGGTCCTGTGAAGAATACCGTCACCATCGTCAATGCCGGCACGCAGCACAATGTCGTGCCTGACACTTGTTCGTTCACCATCGACGTGCGTTCCAACGAGTGCTATACGAACGAGGAAATTTTTGCCTTTTTCCAAGAACACCTCGTTTCCGAACTTCATGCCCGTTCCTTCCGTCTGTCTTCGTCCAAGATTGACGAGGCGCATCCCTTTGTCCAAGCCTGCATCCGCGAAGGTCTCAAGCCCTTTGGTTCTCCCACGTTGAGCGACCAAGCCCTCATGCGCTTCCCTTCGCTCAAACTTGGTCCTGGCGAGTCGTCGCGATCCCACACGGCTGACGAGTACATAAAAAAAAGCGAGATAGACGATGCTATCTCGCTGTATGTGAAGTTGCTTTCCGCAATGTAATCCTTTCTTTTAGTGTGTTGCGTAATGGCTGGCGATGCCATCAAACGCAGTGCCATGAGTCACTCGCTCCAAGATTTCGTAGTCGGTGCGGTAGCCTTGGTGAATCTCCACGGCAATGAGATTGGAGGAAAGCCAAGTGATTTTGTTCTCCTCGTTCCCCACTTTGAAGACTTTCTTGTCATAGGGATTGGGCGTGGGGTAGAGCCTGCCTAAGTTTCTGCCAATGGCTACGATGCACTCGGGAGTGAAGATGGTGTAAAGACCATCCAAAGGCTTCTCTCTGATGCGTTTCAGTTCCTGCTTCGTATGGCGCAGTTCATCGACCATGCCAATCATTCGCCATGTGCCGATGAGCGGATTCTTCGGGTCTCGGGCAGGGGACGACATGAGGGCATCCAGTATCTTTTTGCCGTTTTCGGAGTATTGATTGGCTGCATAATGCTCGGTACACCAGTCGTTGTGGGGGAAGTAGAGGTGATTGGGCGTGGTACTCCACCATTTCAGCGTGAAATGCTCGGCGTTGCTGTCGAAGATACGGGTGGCGGTGGCGTTTTGAGCATCAGGATCTTCGCCTGTGTAGTTGAACACCATTGAGTCGTTTTGGCGTAAGGAGAACATATTGCCATCCACGTTCAACGTCATCGTTACGCTATCTGTACATATCTTATATTGGTCGAACGGTGCTTTGATGGTGTTGCCTTGCTTGTTGATGAGTGTCATGAGCTTGTAGATTCCGCGTGGATTCTCGCATGCGTTGTGCTCTTGTCCGTAACTAATGGAGGAGATGGATGCCATGACTACGATGACTCCAAGTGCTGTAATCGTTCTTTTCATTGTGAGACTTTTTTAGTGAAACAATTTTGTTGCTGCAAAAGTAGGTTTTCTTGTGGAGGGTGTCAAGAAAACCATTTCACAAAAAATGCACTTTTGTTTTGTGGGCGTGGAAATGATTCACAAAAAAGTCACAAGCGTCAGTGTAACTGCTTGTCTTACAGCGAAAGAATGAACTTGTCCCAGTCTTTCGCCGTGCCTTCGCCGTTGAACACTTTTTGTTGCATACGGAGACGACTTTGCGAGATGGCACTGTGACCTGTTGCCATCAGCTTGGACATGTTGGAAGGAGAAACCTCCGTCTTGATGAGCAGACAGATGTGGTATTCTGTTTCGGAGAAGTTATAGAGGGAATAGAGTTGGTCTTTGAATGTTGGGAAAACTTTCAGCAGATGGGTTTCGATGGTCTTCCAATCGGAGGTCTTCAAGACTTTGCTATTATGTAGATGTGTAGCAAGCAAGTGGTCGATGTCTTTGTCGTAGAACCGTTTGACCGTGGGTGTCGGCTGAGGTGCTGCTTCCCTCTTTTTCTGTCGGAAGTAGAATGTGAGCAGTATGGTCAGCACTGCAATAACTGTGGTCGAAAGAACAATCCCCCATGCGAAGCTCTTGTTTTGTTCGTTCTCGGTTCTCAACTTAGTGTTCTCTTTGCTGAGCATTTGGCTTTTTATCAGCGTGTTGATTTTCTGTACCTTCGCCATCATCTCTCTTGCTGGATATTCGCTGATGGGAAGGGCTTGGTTCAAAGCTTTGATGGTTTGGATGTCTTCCTCGCAGTATCGTATGCCCAAGGTATCGCCAATCTGCTTGCAGTAGAAATGAGCGAGTTGTTGCATGCTGATGGCATCTTCCAACAGCCCGTTTCTCAGGTAGATGTAGCCCATTTGTGCAAAGATTCGACTTTTCAGTCGTGTGGTCACATGCACTCTGTCTTCCAACAAGGCTTTCTGAAAATAAATCAATGCTTTTTCGCCGTTCTGCATGTCGGAATTGGCACGTCCCACATAATAGTAGGCTTCGGGCAGATGCCCCTTTTCTCGATTGGCTTCATAATAGCGCGCCACTTCGCAAATGAGCGAGTCCGACGTGTGTTTCACCATCGCCTTGTCGTTTGCCTTTACGCAGAGTAGGTCATAGTAAGCCCTTGTACCTTTATTCACCCCGTCCATTTCTTCATGCAATGCCGCAAGTCGCTTTCTTGCGCTGTCGGCATCCACTTCCGTCAAACTGTCTATATCTGCTAAAACAGCATCATACTGATTCCTCCTGATGGTGCAGGAGGCAATCAGTATGATGAGCAGTAAAGGGAATAAGACGGTTCGCTTCATTGATGAGGAACGAATGTTTACCGTTCGATGGTCTGTGCGCGGTCTGGTCCAACGCTGACAATCGTGATGGGTGTTTCCAGTTCCTTCTCCAAGAAAGCGATATAGTCGGAGAAAGCTTTCGGGAACTCGGTCTCGGAGGTAATCTTGGTGAGGTCGGTTTTCCAACCGGGCAGTTCTGTATAGACTGGTTCGATAAGTCCGTCGCTGATGTCGTAGGGGAAGTCGCGAGTGACGCTGCCGTCCTTCAGTTTGTAAGCCGTGCATGCCTTGATGGTGTCGAAGTCATCGAGCACGTCGCTCTTCATCATGATGAGCTTTGTCACGCCGCTCACCATGATGGCATAGCGAAGTGCCACGAGGTCAATCCATCCGCAGCGGCGTTCGCGACCTGTCACGGCTCCATACTCGTGTCCGATGGCACGCATCTTCGTACCCGTTTCGTCGAACAGTTCCGTGGGGAACGGCCCTGCGCCCACACGAGTGCAGTATGCCTTGATGATGCCGAACACGTCGCCAATCTTGTTGGGGCCGATGCCCAAACCGATGCAAGCACCAGCGCAGATGGTGTTGGACGAAGTGACAAAGGGGTAAGAACCGAAGTCTATGTCGAGCATCGTACCTTGCGCACCCTCGCAGAGGATGGACTTGCCTTGCTTCAACAGGTTGTTGATTTCGTGCTCGGAATCCACAAGCTGGAATTGCTTGATGTACTCAATGCCCTCCATCCACTTCTTCTCTACGTCGGCAATGTCATAGTCGGTATAGTTGAGGCTCTTGAGGATTTCCTCGTGACGTGCCTTGTGGGCAGCATATTTCTCTGCAAATCCGTCGAGGATGTCGCCCACGCGCAGACCGTTTCGGCTGGTCTTGTCCGTATAGGTGGGGCCGATGCCCTTGCCCGTCGTGCCCACCTTGTTCTTGCCCTTGGCAGCCTCATAGGCAGCGTCGAGCAGACGATGGGTCGGCATGATGAGGTGTGCCTTTTTCGAGATGTGGAGACGGTTCTTGAGGTTGTGTCCGCTCTTTTCCAAATCCTTGGCCTCGTCCATGAAGAGGTCGGGAGCCAGCACCACGCCATTGCCGATGATGTTTACCTTGTCGCCTTGGAAGATGCCCGATGGAATGGAGCGAAGTACATATTTCTCACCTTCAAATTCGAGCGTGTGTCCTGCGTTAGGCCCTCCTTGGAAACGAGCTACTACGTCATAGCGTGGCGTCAACACATCGACCACCTTACCTTTACCTTCGTCTCCCCATTGAAGACCTAACAGTACATCTACTTTCATTGTTCTATTTTGTTTATTGGTTTAATTTTCTTTGAACCACTCTGCGGCTTTTGCCAGCTCTTCGTTGATGCGGGCGAAACGCTTCTCTTCGCGCGTCATGTTGATTTCCTTTTGTTTCTCGATTTTCTTCTTGACACGCGCCAGTTTGGCTTGGCAGACGTTACAGAGGCCATAGATGTAGGTGCTGCACCGCAACTTCTTGAAACGTGGTGTCTTCACCTTCGAGACGGTCTGCTCGATGGCTGAGTCTTGTAAATCCCAAATCTTGTGGCATCCAGTGCAGATGTAGTGATGATGGGGCTGCTTGTTGAACGCGCATTCATACAGCGTCGCACCCTCTGTCTGATGGTTGTATGCTAAGCCACATTCCACCAATAGTGCCAGTGTGCTGTAGATGGTGCCTCGGCTGACAGGAAAGTCCTGTGGCATCATGGTGAGAATCTCATCTGCGCTGTGATGCCCCTTCATCCGCATCACAACGTCCAGAATGGCAAAGCGTTCGGGCGTTTTGCGCATTTCCTGTTCTGCCATGAAACGTGCGAGAATGTCGCGTGGCGTTTCCTTCCTCTTTGTCCCGTCAGTCGTAGTCTCTTTCATACGGCCTATGCACAATATGGGCACAAATTTACTGCTTTTCTATGGGCACTACAAATATTCTGCCACTTTTTTGGCTTTTCGTCTGTTCTCTTCGCTTTTTGACGCGTAAATCTGTAGAGCTTTGATGGCATACTTATTGTCTAAAGCAGCACTGACCTGATCCAAAAATTCCGCCTCCGCCTCTTCGCTCAGTTCGTACTTTCGGAGAAGGTGGCAGAGGGTCAGGAATCCGCAGGTTTGTAGTATGCGGTCTTCGTGCGCCATCCATTCGTAGGCTTTTGTGCTGGCATAGGGCAGTCGTTGGGCAAGATACATACAGAACATTGTGGCAATTTCTTCTGTACGGATGCTTTCTGCCCAAATGTCACACACCTCCTCAGGCATTGCCTCAGCAGGCATTAGCATACAGGCGAGAATCTTGCACTCTCTGGTGCTTCCATTCCATAATGCTTGTGCCAATGAACGCAAAGAAACGGGAGCGTCGTTCGCCTCATTCCACTCTCCATTGGCGATTTCATCGGCTATCTTGACCAGTCTTGGCAGTTCTACACCCCAATTAACTCGATAGTCCTCCGTCTGTCGTGCATGCGCTGAAGCGACTCCGTTCATGTGGGCGTGCAGCTCCTTCTTGATGTTGTTGATGAGGTTATTCATTGATGAGCGGAAGTGTGGAGTAGTCCTTGCTGTAGCGGAGCATCTGCTCTGCATAGCCTTCTGTGTATGAGATGGTTACGTCTGTGATGTTGCCTTGTGCATCGCGAACAGCCGTATAGACAGGGTTGATGAATCCCTTGTAGGGAGCGATGTTGAGCTTGGCGTAACGATTCAGCACCTCTTTGTGAAGTTCAGGGTCAATCTTCACGCCGTAAGTCTCCACAAGGGCTTGTGCGCTTTTGAAGTCGCCCGTTGATTTCACTCTCTGAATCTCTGCAAGCAATTCGCCGAACAGGTCACGAAGTTTTTGATAATCATTGATTTTCACGAACGTCTTGCCGTCACGCTTCACGAGTTCCATCACATTCTCAGCCTTGCCGTGCTCGTATGCCCACCATGCAATGAGCGCGCGGTTGCGCATGTGCGCCTCTTCAATGTTGTTGCCTAAATTGATACGCACCAGCTGGGTAAGCAAGCCATTCTGCATCTGCCCGATATAGCTTGCCTTATATGCGTCCTCATGAGGCACAAGACCCAGTTCCACCAACTTGGGGTCTGCCAAATAGTAGAGAGCAAAAAGGTCGGCACGTGCCTCCTCGATGGTGCTGCCGTATGCCTTCAAGCTGTCGCCATCTACTCCTTCTAAAAGTCTGCCGCTGCCATGACCGAGACATTCGTGTAAATCTGTGTGTAAATCGTCGGTCAAATCGCCATATTTCTCCATCAAGGCGATTTCTTCTGGCCCATAAGCGAACTCTTGCAGCATGCCATTGCCTTTGGCTGCCTGATTGTATGCGTCAGTGAGGTTGCCGATGGTTACAGACTTGGAACCATGCTCCGCACGAACCCAATCGCTGTTGGGCAGGTTGATGCCGATGGCAGTTGAGGGGTAGAGGTCGCCTGCTAAAATCGCTGCCTTAATCACTTTTGCCGTGATGCCCTTCACCTTTTTCTTCTTAAATTCGGGGGCTACAGGCGAATGGTCTTCAAACCATTGTGCATTGGCACTTAATGTCTCTGTCCGTTTCGTGGCGTCAATGTCTTTGAAGTTCACGATGCTCTCCCACGAGCATTTCAAGCCCAATGGGTCTCCATAACACTCGATGAAACCGTTCACAAAGTCCACCAATGGCTCTGTGTTCTCCACCCAAGCGATGGAATACTGGTCGAAAGTGCTCAGGTCGCCCGTCTCGTAATAGGAGATGAGCAAGTCTATCACCTTCTGTTGCTGTGCATCCTCTGCGTATGGTCGTGCCAGCTTGAGGTTCTCAACAATCTTTTTCAGCGCAGCACCATACAGACTGTTGGTTGTCCACTTTTTCTCGATGAAATCGCCATTTTCTGTCTTTACAAGGCGTGAATTCATTCCGTACATGACAGGGTGTAACGAGTCTCCGTTGGCTTTGAGTTTGCCATAGTAGTCTTCTGCTTCGGCTTGTGTCACATTCTCGTAGTAGTTGCTGGCACTCGTTTTCACCAAATCTTCCCCTTCTGCCAGATTCACGCGCTTTTTCATCACCTCGGGATTGAAGATGATTTCTGCGATTTCATCGGGACAATTCGCCTGTTTGATGAACCATTCTTGGCTGAATCCAGGGACAAATTTTTCGCTGCCGTAGTGGTGATGTATGCCGTTTGAAAACCATACACGCTTCAGATACTCCTCGAAAGCCTTGAAGTCCTTGTCCTCGCGATTCCCTTTGTAGTTCACATAGAGATTCTCCATCATCTGACGGATGCGCAGATTGTACTTGCCGTTTTGGTCGAAGAGGATGTCCCGTCCGTAAAGGGCGGCTTCCTGAAGATAATAGATAAACGTCTTCTGTTTGAGGGTCAGGTTCTCAAAACCTTCAACCTTATAGCGCAACATTTGCAAGTCGGCAAAACGTTCATCATTGTAGTTGAAAGTTCCTTCCTTTTTGTCCGACGAAACGGTCGAAGAGCCACGCTGTTGTGCATTCGTCGTGGTTGCTCCAACAGCCATTAGTGCTGTAATCATCATTGTTTTTACTGCTTTGTTCATTCTGTATTGTTCTGATATTTGATTGTTCAATCGTTTGCTGTCGCCTTAGTCTATTGTTTTGCGCAGGCTTTCTGCACGGCGAAAGCGTTCGGGAGTGGTGCCTGTTGCTTTGCGGAAGGCGTTGAAGAACGACTGCCGATTCTTGAAGCCCACTAAGGCACCGATGTCATCGACGGAGTAGGGGAGCATCCGGGCATCCTTCAAGTATCGTTTAGCGTCCTGAACACGATAGCCATGCACGATGTTGGTGTATGACGTTCCATATTCCTCTTTGATGATGCGTGACAATTTAGATGCCGACACTTCCAGCATTTCTGCCAATGTCTGGGCGGAAAAGTTGGGGTCTCGGTACTTCTTTCCTTTGATGAGGAGGTTGTCTATACGAGTTTTGTAGTGAACATATAAATCCATTATGGATACAAAGTTACAGAGAATTGGTCGAACAGAAGCTCTTTTTATCATTTTTAACGTGAGTTCGGGATAAAATTGCCGCACAAATAGCTCCAAATGGGGAGTGAGTCACACCCTATTTGGGGTCTGAGTCACTCCCTTCCAAGGGTGTGACTCAGACCCCTAAACAGGGGTAATCAGCAAGGAAAATCCTCCACACAAACTCGGGTCAAATCCCTGCTGTTATCCGCCTGTTTTTAAGGATGAAAGATGGACGATGGTTGCATTCTTTTTCTCTATTTCATGCAAAAAAGTGCATGACAGGACAAAAAAGGTTAATAATGGTTAAATATTAGGGGGGGGTAAAAATGCTTACGCAATAGGATTAAATATCGCTATATTTGTACCGGGAAAATGACGGGTGGCTTTGTGAAAGCCCGTCAATGATGTTATATGATTGACTATAAAAATAGGTGAATGCGCTAATAAGCGTATTATGTGTGGTGGTGATACATTATAAATTATTAAAACAATATCCAATGAAAAAAACATTTTATTCACTCGTGTTAGTTTGTGCCGCGATGCTGATGACGTCCTGCGACGGCAATGTAAGTTCTTTGTTAGGCGGTGCTGCTTTCCCGGCAGATAAGGCCGAATCCTATGCAAAGGCTATTGAGATTGTGAAGGAAAAGACAGACCTGAACAAGTTCAAAATCTATTATGCCCGCTTCTATGAAGGCGATGACCTTTCCAACGATATGCTATACGTTCTGATAAAGATGGTCAATCCCGACAACCTCACCTTTAGTCAACCCTTTTATTTGGATGGACATGTGGGGGATATGCGAGAAGCGAGCGAGGCTTCAAGTTATGACATTGACTATGAGAAAATCAATGGCATCGACTTGACACAACTTGATGTTGCCAAGATACAAAGTCAACTGGAGGAGGCCAAGGAAATGATCCCTGAAGGACATACTTATAAGTCAATCAGTTATTATCAAATCGAAGAGGTTCTTCCCAAATTACGACCATCGCACTTTGATAAAATGCGTGAGGTAGGTGCTTACGAAACGGAGTTCGGACTATGTTTTACGGAAGATGGTAAGGAGACCGAAACCAACGGAGGAAAGGTTAATTATCTGTATTACGAGGTTCGGGTGCAGGTTAATCCTGACGGAACACTGACTGTCAAAGAGTAACGTGTCATCGTTCGTATTTCTTCTTCAATTAGAAAATTTTAATCTTTTAACTAAATAACACAATGAAAACTTTTAAGTATGGTTCAAGATCCGTTTTGAAGGATAATCTGACTACCATTGGTTTGTCGTTGCTGATGATTGTAGCCCCGATTGTATATCCCTTTGGTATTAGGATAGGAAGGCTCCGTGTGCTCGGTCCGCTTCCTACTGCGATTATTCTCATTGCCATCGGTCTCTTTATATTTGTCAAGGTGCTGTTGTCGATTCGTCAGGCGCGTGCGCTTGCGGCAAAAGACTGCGTCATCACGGTGGACGACGACCGAGTGACATATCCTATAATAAAGAAAGGAGTGGTGCAATGGGAGGTGTTCAAGATTTCGGAAATATCAGATGTTGGCTATGACGAGGAAGACGGAGTCCTGACTGTCACATTGCTGAATGGGACTAAAGCCGAGTTTGACTTTGATTTTTTTGAAAGCCTTGCCGAACTTAAAGAGTTCGTTGCTCTCATACAGAAATAGGTGTAACCGAGGAGAGGGTGGCTAAAAAGTCATGTAACCGCAAAACTCAAGAGCGACGCAAAACATGGCACCGACACATGCTCGAATGGGGAGTGATTTTGGCATTTGCCGGTGCGTATATTGCAGTGTTTAAGCTCGGCGGCTGTACAATGGGTCGCCTTCCTTCGGGATCGGAGTGGCATTATATCGTGCTGACAACGATGCTTGCCGTAATAGTGTGGGCATGGCAGAAGAAAAATTTGAAGGGGAACTTCCTATGGTATGCCAGCATCGGGTTTTTGTCGGGGCTTATGATGTATCTCCTTGTAATGGCGTTGTTCTTGGGATTGAACTACCTTTTTCCTCGTTCTGACCCGTATCGTCGCATTGCGGTGGTGTATGGTAAAAAGACGGAACGTCACTTTCGTGGTCCAACGTCGTATGCAATCGGATTGCGTTTCGATGACGGGCGTTGCTTTCTATGGGATGGGGGATATAAAGAATATGAGTGTTTCCAAAAGGGTGATGTCTGTGCCGTGACTTTATATAAAGGACTATGGGGATTCGATGTCGTTCGCGATGTTGAAGTGATTAGTCGGAGGAAACAATTGGACTGGCACATACTTCGGGCACTTTTCCGCGATGAACATGTCAGCCATTCTGGATTGCCAATGTCAGTTCGTCGGGTAACAGGCCGTGATATGAGTGGCGAGTTTAGGGTCGGTTTGTTGAATCTTGCTACGCTTGAGGAGATTGACGATGGCAAACGCGTTTTTGTCGAGTGTACGTGGAAGCGTGGATATGGCGGCGAACACGAAGGACAGCGGTTGACTTATTGGTATGAATGGCGTGAGAATCAATTGTATGCAGTCGATTCAACGCTGTGGAGTACGGACGAAGAATTTTAATTACAACTATTAAATAAAACATTTATGGAATTTTTGAACAAAATCAATGATTGGGTACAAGAGCATCCGGAAAACGGCTACTTGATTGTTGCAGGATTGCTTGCATTTTGGCTCTTTTGTGTGATTATGGGTTGGAAATGGGCATACAGAGGGCATTCGGCTAAATCAAACTGGTTGCGAGAACTGCTTGGTGAGACAGTGTACCGAATTTGTGTCGGAGCTATTCTCGCACTTGCGCTTGTTTGTACGCTGTATCTGTACTTTGTTATGGGAAAGTGAATTTATCAAGAATGTGTCGCTTGCTTGGTGACACATTTTTGTCTTCTTTTTCTTTTCCACATTATTTATATAGATTATATATCGTTCTTCCGTGCCGGTCCCTTCCCATAT
>CAMWJL010000077.1 GCA_947174565.1 uncultured Prevotellaceae bacterium
ATTCTAAGGATTATACGAATCAGTTGACTGTGGCAAATCGCAGGCATGATGTGGTGGCATTGCAGATTTATGACCGACGGATGGTGGAACTGCCTGATGTGGGTATCGTGAAAATGCTCGATGCGGAGACGGGTAAGGATGTGTTCGTCGATACGTCGTCAAGTGCGGTGAGGCGTGTGCATCATGAGTGGTGGGTGAGTCATCAGGCATGGCTGAAGAATGCGTTCACGAAGTCGAACATTGATAATATCTCTGTGCGCACCGACGAGGATTATGTGAAGGCATTGATGAATCTGTTCAGGAGAAGGGCGTAGTGGAGTATCGTTTAAGGTTTATCGTTGGAATTTGAGTTAAGATGCGAGTATTGAAAGGATTTCTTATATTGACAATCTGTTGCTTGGCGTGTTTCGTGGAGGCGAATGCGCAAGTGGTGGTGGAGGCGAAGCTGGATTCTGCGGGCATCTTCATTGGGCAGCGTATTGGCTTGACACTGGAAGTCAGTGCGGATGCCAAGAAGCAAGTGGAGCTGCCTGAGTGGGATTCGCTGCACCATATAGTGCCAGGCTTGGAGTTCGTGAGAGCCGAGAAGGCGGATACCAGTTATCTAAACGATGGCAAGCGTATGCAGTTGTCACGTCGCTATTATTTCACGTCGTTCGATTCAGCACTCTATCTGATTCCTGCTTTGGACGTGAAGGTGGATGGCAAGGAATATCATTCAAAACGCTTGGCACTGAAGGTGTTGACGTTTGAGATTGATACGCTGCATACTGACAGCATCTTTGGCATCAAGGAAGAGTTGGCACCACCGTTCGACTGGGCGGAATGGCGTCAAGTGATGTGGAGTGGTTTGGTCGCATTGCTGATGGCTGGATTGCTGGCGTATGTGATTTACCGCTTGAAGACGAACAAGCCAATTCTCCGTCGCATCCGCAACAAGAAGCGTTTGGCTCCTCATAAAGTGGCGATGCTGAAGATTGAGCAGATGAAGGAGGAGAAGATATGGCAGAGCGAGGATTCTAAGGAGTATTACACCCAGCTGACGGATACGCTGCGTAACTATATCAAGGAGCGTTATGGCTTCAATGCGATGGAGATGACCTCGTTTGAGATTATTCAGAAATTGCAGGAAGTGAACGATGAGGAGGCTATTGCGGAGTTGCGTGAACTTTTCCAAACGGCTGATTTGGTGAAGTTTGCAAAGTATAGTACCTTGATTAACGAGAATGACCGCAACCTTGTGAATGCCATTGAATACATCAATCAGACGAAGCAGGAAGAGCCTGAACAGACACCGCAACCGGAAGTGATTGTGGTGGAAGAGAAGAGTTCCAAGATGGCTAAACGGGTGCTGATAGGCAGCATTGTGGTGGCTGGTCTTGTGCTGTTAGGTGTGTTGGTATTTATTGGTTATAGAGTATATATGTTGATGTTATAATAATGAACGATTCATCATTCATGAGTGGGTTGGTGTGGTGCTTGCAAGCGTAATGATGTATGATGAATTTGGAATTATGAAGTAAAGAAGAGATGGAATTTAAGAACCCGTTGTTTTTCCTTTTATTGTTGGCTTTGGTGCCTTATGTCGTGTGGTATGTGCTGCGCTACAAGCAGAGTTTGCCATCGTTGAAGGTGCCTGATACGACCAAATATGCGAAGACTCCGAAGACCTTCCGCCTGTATCTGATGCACATACCTTTCTTGTTGCGTGTGGTGCTGATGGCGTTGGTAGTGTGCATCTTGGCACGTCCGCAGAGCAAACATTCGTGGAGTAACACGGACACGGAAGGGATTGACATCATGTTGGCTGTGGATGTCTCGACCTCAATGCTGGCACAGGATTTCAAGCCGAACCGTGTGGAGGCTCTGAAAGAAATAGCGGAGCGTTTCATAGAGAAACGTCCTAATGACAATATGGGATTGGTGATGTTTGCAGGAGAAGCCTATACGCAGTGTCCGCTGACAATAGACCATGTGATGCTGATGAATCTATATAATAATGTGGATTGCAACATGGCTGCACGAGGCATCATTGATGACGGAACTGCCATTGGCGATGGCATCATGAATGCGATTCTCCGTTTGAAGGAGAGTCAGGCAAAGTCGAAGGTCATCATTCTTTTGACGGATGGTGTGAACAATGCAGGAAACATCTCCCCACAGACGGCTGCTGAGATTGCCAAGAAATATGGTATTCGTATTTATACGATTGGCATTGGACGCAACGGAATGGCGCCGTATCCGCTGCCAACAGGTGGAACTGTTATGCTCCCTGTGGAGATTGACGAACAGATGATGGCGAAAATCTCGAAAGAGACAGGTGGACAGTATTTCCGCGCACAGAAGAATGATGAGCTGGATGCCATCTATCAGGATATTGACCAAATGGAACGGACGAAGTTCAGTGTGAAGCAATATAGTCGTCGCAGTGAGCTGTTCATGCCGTTTGCCCTTGTGGCTTTGGCGGTATTGCTGCTGGAGATTCTGTTGAGAACGGTTGTTTTGAAGAGGTTGCCTTGACGTGGATGCTGGACATGCTTGCTTGTGTCTCTGTGATAGAAAGTTACGAAGAAATAGATAATTGTTAAATAGTAGTTACAAAGGTGTTTAGATTTGCAAATCCTATATATTTATACCTGCTGTTGCTCATCCCGCTGTTGACGGCTGTCTATGCGCTGATGGTGTATAAGACGAAGCGTCAGATAAAGAAGTTTGGAGACCATGAACTGATGCGTGAGCTGATGCCCGATGTGTCAATGAAACGCCGTCACACGAAGTTTTTCCTGCTGATGTTGGCTGTGGGACTTTTGGTGTTGGTGTTGGCACGTCCGCAATATGGTTCTCGAAACGAGGAAGTAAAGCGTTCTGGCATAGAGGTCGCAATCGCTGTGGATGTGTCTAACTCAATGCTTTGTAAGGATGTAAGCCCAAGTCGATTGGAAAAGTCGAAGATGATAGTGAGCAAGTTGGTGGAGCAGTTCGACGAGGATAAAGTGGGGCTTGTGGCTTTTGCTGGCAATGCTTTGACGTTGTTGCCCATGACCAGCGACTATGTATCTGCCAAGATGTTTCTTGACCAGTTGACACCTGCCACGGTCTCCCTTCAAGGCACAAATGTGGCTGATGCCATCACGAAGGCTACCGCAGGATTCTCGAAAAAGACGAATGTCGGTCGTGCCCTCATTCTCATCACGGATGCCGAGGACAATGAAGAGGGTGCTATCGAGGCAGCCAAGCAAGCCAGAAAGGAAGGCATACAGATTTTTGTGTTGTCGGTTGGTACACAGCAGGGTGGACCTATCTTGATGCCTGATGGCACGTTCAAGAAGGATATGTCGGGAAATGTGGTGACGACGAAACTGAACGAGCAGATTGGCAAGAGCATTGCTCAAGCAGGTGGCGGCTTGTATATCCATGTGGACCAGACGGATATGGCACAAGTGCTCTTGGAAAAAGAGATTGAAAAGATGCAGAAGGAGGATATCTCACAATCCATGTATTCAGCTTATGATGAGCAGTTTGTGGCTGTGGCTCTGCTGTTGTTCATTGTGCTGTTGATGGAGTGCTGCATCATGGAGAGAGAGAATCATGTGTTTAAGAAATTCAGACTTTTTAGATAGATGAGGAGATTGATTGTTAGTCTATTATGGGGCTTGTTGATGTTGCCAGTGATGGCTCAGAGTGCCCGTGACCTTGTACGCCTTGGCAACCGAGCCTATCGTGCGGGGCAGTACGACCAAGCGGAGACCTATTACTTCAAATCCTTGGCGAAAGAACCTTCGTTTGAGGCTTACTACAATTTGGGCAATGCCTATGTGATGCAGCAGAAGGATTCTACCGCCTTTGAGAACTACTTACGGGCTGACTCCATTGGAACTCAAGATCCGTTGCGTAAAGCTCGCAATTTTCACAACATGGGTAACATTTGGTATGCCCAAGGGATGGGAGCGTCGCGCCAACAAGGCGGTGATGCAGTGGGGGCGTTCCAAAATGCAGTCAATTATTACAAGAGTTCGCTTCGTTGCAATCCTGCTGATAATGAGACACGTTACAATTTGGCGATGGCGCAGTATCAGTTGAAGAAGAACCAAGACCAGCAGCAGAATGGCGGTAATGACAACCAGCAGAAAGAACAGCAGGACAAGCAGCAACAGCAGAAGCAGGAACAACAGCAGCAAGACCAACAGAAAAAGGATGAGGAGAAACAGCAGAATCAGCAACAGCCTGAACCTAAGAAGGATGAGATGAGCGATCAGGCTGCCGAACAACTGCTCAATTCTGCTCAGCAGGACGAGAAAGGGGTACAGCGTAAAGTGAACAAGAAACAGAACTATCAACGTCGTAGTTTAGAAAAAGACTGGTAGGATGGTTAAATGGTAAATCTCAAATGTCAATGAAACGGCTTTTACATATCGTTATACTTATGACCCTCTCCATCTGTGTTTGGGCTGATGATGTGTCTTTGAGGGTATCAGCACCATCTTCGGTGGTGGCTGGAGGAAAGTTCAGGGTGCAGTTCACGGTCAACACCCAAAATGTGTCGAACTTCACAGCTCCCGACTTCAAAGGCTTTGAAGTGATTTATGGTCCTGCCACCTCATCGCAGAGCAGCTTCCAGATGATTAACGGGCGCACTTCGCAAAGTAGCAGTATCATTTATTCCTTTGTCGTTCTCTGCGCTAATCCAGGCACTTACACGATTGGGAGTGCCAGTGTGCAGGTGGATGGCAAGACCGTGAAATCGCAGCCAATACAGGTGAAGGTATTGCCTGAAGGAGCGAACGCCTCGTCTCAGCGCAATGGGGCTGCATCGGGTGGAGGCAATGCTGGAGCAGTTGTGGCACCGAATCACTCATCAGGACAGGGTGTTTCTGCTAACGAGTTGTTTATGACAGCAACAGCCTCTCGCACGTCCGTCCATGAACAAGAAGCGATACTGCTGACTTATAAAATCTATACACTGCTGGATTTGCGTCAGTTAGATGGCAAGCTGCCCACGCTCGATGGTTTTCAGATTCAGGAGATTCCACTGCCACGCACCAAGGAGTTTGAACTCGAACAATACAATGGGCGCAACTACCGCACGGTTGTGTGGAGCCAGTATCTGTTGTTCCCTCAGAAGTCGGGCAAGCTGACCATTCCTGCCATCAATTACGAGGGTGTGGTCGTGACTCGCAACCGCAATCTTGACCCGATTGAGGCTTTCTTCAACGGACAAAGCGGCTATGTAGAGGTGAAGCGCAGAATCACCACGCCTGCGCTGACCATCCATGTGTCTCCGCTTCCTGCGAAACCCGAAGGATTCTCGGGGGCAGTGGGCAAATTCTCTGTGACATCCAGTATCAGTGCGCACGAGGTGGATGCCAACGAGGCTGTGACCTTGAAGTTAGAGGTGAAGGGTAGTGGCAACATGAAGCTCATTAGCAGTCCTCAGGTCAATCTCCCCAACGACTTTGAGACTTACGACACCAAGGTCAATGACAAGTTCCAACTGACTCGCACAGGTCTTGCTGGCACGAAAGAATTTGAATATCTGTTTGTTCCCCGTCATGCTGGCACTTACCAGATCCCTGCGATGGATTTCGTGTATTTCGACACAGACTCCCGTTCCTACAAGACATTGACCACTGAGGGTTATACGCTGAAAGTGAACAAAGGAAAGGGAAGAACAGGGCAGAACGTATCGAATTACAGCGGTCAGCAGCAGGACGTACAGCAGTTAAATTTGGATATCCGTTATATCAAGACAGGTGGAGTGAAGCTGCATCAACCAGGACATACCCTCTTCGGAACTTTGCAGTATTGGCTGGCTTATCTCGTACCATTGTGCCTGTTTGTGCTGTTGCTGGTGATAGGTCGTAAGCGTATGAAAGCCAATGCAAATGTGGCATTGTCGCGTGGGCGGAAGGCTAACAAGGTGGCACTCAAACGCATGAAGGCGGCACAAAAACTGTTGGAGAAGCACGACTCGGCTTTGTTCTACGATGAGGTGCTGCGTGCCTTGTGGGGCTATGTGGGCGACAAGTTCAATATGTCGCAAGAGTCGCTCAACAAGGAGAACATCGCACAGGCACTTGCATCACGCCAAGTTCCCGAAGAACAGGTTCAGCAGTTCCTCCGAGTGCTCAACGACTGCGAGTTTGCTCGCTATGCGCCAGGCGATGTGAATGAGAATATGGAGAATGTGTATAACAGTGCCATTGGTGCTATATCAAAGATGGAGGACAACCTGTGAACAATGGTAACGTCTCATTGCCATGCAGCATTTCCTTTTACTCAAAAAGTCATAACTTATAATTTGTACTTGTATGCAGACCATTCAGAAGATACTTATATTATTAGTGTTCAGCGTTTTGTGCGTCAAATCCTCTGCAACCACGAAGGGGGAGGCTGATGCACTCTACGAAAAAGAGAAATACACCGAAGCCGCCCAAGCCTACGAGGCTTTGCTAAAGACAGAAGGTGTGGCCGCAGAGGTTTACTATAACTTGGGCAACTGCTACTACAAGCTCGACCAAATCCCCCTCGCTGTGCTCAACTACGAGCGTGCCTTTCTGCTCAATCCTGGCGATGCCGACATCCGTGCCAACTTGGCATTGGCTCGCGGAAAGACTATTGACAAGGCTGTGCCTCCCTCCGAGATGTTCTTTGTCACATGGTGGCGTGACATGACCCACTGCATGAGCCTGAATGGCTGGATGGTGCTGGGTGTTACAGCCTTTGTGCTGATGTTGGTTGGATTGCTGCTGTATATGTTCATGTCGCAGCTCACGTTGCGCAAATTCGGATTCTATGGGGCTGTGGCAATGTTAGTGCTGACGATAGTAGCCAATCTGGCAGCCCTTTCCCAACATGCTGACCTGACTCAACGCTCCACAGCCATCATCATGACCCCATCCGTGACGGTGAAGAGTTCGCCGAGTGAGACAAGCACTGACTTGTTCCTCATCCACGAGGGCACGAAGGTGGAGATTCTCGACACCATCAAGAACTGGATGGAAGTTCAGTTTGAGGAAGGCAAGCAGGGTTGGGTTCCAGTCAATACACTCGAAGTGATATGAACGAACTGAACGAATTGGACCATCAGCTTACGCTGGCTCTCAATGGCAGCAACAGCCTCTTCTGGGACAATGTGATGTACACCGTTACCGACACCTTTTCGTGGTCGGTGGTCATCATAGTCTTGCTTGCCATCATCTTCAAAAACAATACTTGGAAGGAAGCCCTGATGGTGTATCTCACCATCGCCTTGCTCATCTTTGTGGCCGACCGCATCTGCTCAGGTTTTGTCAAGCCCATGGTGGCTCGGTGGCGACCTACGCAAGACCCGCAACTCATGTATATGGTGGATGTGGTGCGCAACTATCGGGGCGGAAGTTTCGGCTTCTTCTCGGGTCATGCTTGCAACACGATGTGTGTAGCCATGTTCCTGTCTTGGTTGTTCCGTAGCACCAAAGTGACGTTGACCCTCTTCTTTTGGTCGCTCTCCACGACCTTCACTCGCCTCTATTTAGGCGTACATTATTTGGGTGATGTCTGCGTAGGCTTCATCGTAGGTGCTTTGCTCGGCTTTGGGTTCTACTGGCTGATGGAACGCTTTGTCCATCCACGGATTGGCATGAAGCGATTCATTTCCGACCAATTCACGTCGTCGGGCTATCTGAAAGATGACATGGACACTTTCATGACCGTCATCTTCCTCAACTACATCTGCGTCCTCATTTTCTCTCTGACTTTAGGCATAGGATAAGGACACGCTTTGTGTGCTCATCCACCCGATACAGCTCCGAACTTCTTCGCCCAACCACCCAGGCAATCTCTTCGCTGTCCATCAGTAGAGGTTGCCTTTCTTTTTCAAAGAGGTTCAGCTTCAAGTTCGTCAGAAAATCGCTCAGCAGTTTTCGTTTGCCACCCATGCCAAACGGAGCGAAAGAATCACCTTCTTGTGGAGTTCGCAGTGTCAGTTCTCCATGCAGTTTGTCTGCATCCAAATATGCGTAATGCGCCTCCTTTTGTATGCAAACTTCACCGATTGGCAGAATCTCTTGCTGAATCTCGGGAGCAGGGTAGTGTTCCGCCTCCACAATGATGTGTTGCCTGTCAATCAGCAGCCGTCTCCCTGCTGCCGCAAACACCCTTCCGCTTTCGTCCAGTGCCGACAGGATAGCTTTCATCTGCGCCTTGTTGAAGCCCAAGGGCGACAGCACTTCGTGCAGCACCGAGATGGGGGAGGGCAGGCTTGACAGCTTCTGAATGTGGATGTGTGTTTCTCCGTTCGTTCTTTTCTCCACACATTCGGTCATGGCCTCCTGCATCGCCTGTTGATACACCTTCATCACCTCCCCTAAGTTCTCTTGTGTGGAGACCAAGTTCTTCACCGCCCCCCGATTGATGTCCTCCAGCGTGGGCAGCACATCCAGCCGCACCTTGTTGCGAGCATATACGTCCTCCGCGTTTGTGTGGTCAGTTACATAGTTTTGTCCCCTGTCTTTCAGATACATGAGAATCTCCTTGCGAGTCAGGCACAGCAGCGGACGCACGATTTCCCCGTTCTGTGGTTGCATGCCACACAGCCCTCGGATACCCGTGCCCCTCACCGCATTCAGCAGCATCGTCTCCACATTGTCCTCTTCGTGATGTCCCACCACAATCGCCTCAGCATCCGTCTCCTCCTTCACGCGTGCAAACCACTCATACCTCAGTTCGCGTGCCGCCATCTCTATGCTCATCTTCCGCTCTTGAGCAATGCTCGCCGTGTCGCAATCAGCCTTTCGCCATGTCCATCCCCTTCGCTCTGCCAGCGTTTGGGCAAAGGCTTCGTCCCTCATGCTCTCCTCTCCTCGCAAATGGAAGTTTGCGTGTGCCGCCACTACCTCATAACCTAACTCTTGCAGCATCAGTGCCAAGCATACCGAATCAGGTCCTCCGCTCAGACCTGCCACCACGCGAACGCCCTTCTTCAACAGCCCGTTCGTGTCGATATACCGTTTCACTTTTTCCAGAATGCGTTTCATAAATCACTGCAAAAGTAAGAAAAAACCACTTTTCTCGCAAAAAACTCCTCTTTAATTTTGTGCTATCCGATATTTGTGCTACCTTTGCATCCGCAAACGGAGAAATCCACGATGGTGCGTTGGATGAGTGGCTTAGTCAACGGTCTGCAAAACCGTGTACACCCGTTCGAATCGGGTACGCACCTCTTAGCAAATAAGAAGGAATCACGTCGAAGAAAGACGTGATTCCTTTTTTTGTTTTATGATTTGTCTGCGTCCCCCTTCCCTGATACACTTCTCTCCGAATGGCTTTGAACCTGTGCGTGCCTGTGACCGGATTGCAATAGATGTCGGTGGCTCAAAAAACAGCCACCAAGCACCTCAAAATCGATGTCCCCGACATCGGCAGACCGACGTCGGGGACTCCGACGCATCGGAGTCGGGGACATCGATTTTGGGGTGCTTTCATAGCGTTTTCTGATTTTCACCCATACGGGCAATATCCTCGGTCGGCACATCGTTTTCCGTTCATCGTCTTGTCATTCCCTCCTGCCCTTGGTGAAAAACATTTATCAACCAATAGATATTTTTCTTATGGCATCAATCAAGTTAAGATTCAAGGCGCATGTGGATAATGGTAAGAAAGGTACGCTGTATTTCCAGATTATACACAGGCGCGAGGTCCGACAGGTCAAGACGTGCTGTCGGATTTATGCAGGCGAATGGGACGAACGGGACAGCTGTGTCGTCAAAATGTCTCCTGTCTCTGACAGGCGTGCAGACGAACTCATGATGGTTCGGGAACGGCTGGCTTGGGAACAGCGGAAATTGGAGCGTGTTCTCGATGTGTTGGAAAGCACAGGCATGGCATATACGGCTAAGGATGTCATCAATTTATATAAAAAGCAGTTGTCGGACCACAATTCTGTCTTTGAATACGCGAAACGGCAATCGGAACGCCAGCAAGAACTTGGGCGTGTGCGCACGAGCGAAACCTATCAGCAGGCATTGAACAGCTTTCGGAGGTTTCGGGAAAATGTCGATTTGCACTTTGACATGCTCACAGCCGACCTTATGGGGCAATATGAAAGCTACCTGCGAGCCAAAGGGCTGACTCGCAACACGACTTCGTTTTACATAAGGATTCTCCGCTGCATCTACAATCGGGCGGTTGAAGAAGGACTTGCCAAACAGACAGACCCATTCAAGCGCGTCTATACAGGCGTGGACAAAACGCCCAAACGTGCCCTGACACTCAAAGAGATAAAGCGCATCAAAGACTTGGATTTGACGGCGCACCCTGCCTTGGAATATGCACGAGACATGTTCCTATTCTCTTTCTACATGCGCGGAATGTCATTCATCGACATTGCCTATCTGAAGAAGAAAGACCTTTCCAATGGCTATGTCTCCTACATCAGGAAGAAGACGGGTCAACAGATTTGTGTCCGTTGGGAGCACTCGATGCAGGAGATTGTGGATAAGTATTCAAAGCATCCGTCACCCTATATGTTGCCGATTATCATCCGCCAAGACGGCACAGAGCGTCAGCAGTATCTAAGTAAAATACTGTTCGTAAACCGCAAGTTGAAACGGGTTGCAGCGATGGCAAAGATTGCTATTCCATTAAGCATGTACGTCAGTCGCCATAGTTGGGCAAGCATTGCCAAATCGAAGAATGTCCCCCTGAGCGTCATCAGCGAAGGATTGGGTCACGACAACGAGGAAACCACCCGTATCTACCTCGCTGCCATACAGACCAATCAGATAGACAAAGCCAACAACAGCATCTTGAAAGAATTGTAGGATTTTGTTGGAAATATTTTGACTATCTCTTGGTAAGAGTTAAATCGACGTTGCAAAGGTACAAATTAAAGTTCTAATTCAGCAACTTGAAAACGAGAAAAAACGAGGTCGCAAAACATTTTTTCCGTTTTGTTTGGTTTTTGATGAATGAAAGTCGCTGTGCATGAGCGATATACCTATCAGACCAACTCTTACCAAGAGATAGTCTGAATATAACTCTTAAAGTATAGTATATAAAGTAACTATGAATTATCATTCAAATTCAAGGAACTCGTCTTCCTTATTGAGCAGATTGCTCACATGTGCATTGACGATTGGGCTGATATGTTGTCTGACAGGATGCTCCAAATCAGAAGACTATGAAATCTTTGCGAAGATTCAAGGAGTGGTGACGGACTATCAGACTGGTATGCCGCTTAGGAATGCTTCTGTGACGTTGTTGCCTTCGGGGCTTTCTAAACAAACTGATACAAACGGATTATATGAGTTTGATGAACTGGATGTGCAACAATATACCATTACGGTACAGAAATCGGGCTATCAACCCAATCGCAAGACAATCACTGCCATTAGCGGAAAGGTTCAAAAGGTTGATGTCCAGTTGACAGTTATTCCACAATAATAAATATATTGAGAACTTATGAAAGCAATAAAATCATTTTGTCTGCTTATAGCAACAGTTCTGTTTTGTGCATGTTCTTCAGACATATCAGAGGAATTGACTGTTGGCAGTATTGCTGGAAGCGTTTCCGATAAAACAACAGGCGAACCCGTTGCAACGGTAAATGTATCTATCAATCCTGGTGGATACTCGACAGTTACAGGCAGTGATGGCTCGTTTTCTTTTCTCAACCTTGCGGAGGGCAGTTATACGCTGACCATATCCAAAGAGGGATACAAACAAAGTAACAACACCGTGTCGGTTCATATCGGTGAGCCAACATCGGCGCACCTGCTTATTGAGCGAATCCCTGCCGTCATAACAGCTGACCGTGAATTGTTGGATTTCGGAGAGAATTTAACCACGCTCTCATTTACAATCGTAAATACTGGATACACGGATTTGGCGTATAAAATCGAAACTGGACGTTGCGAATGGCTCTCTGCCGACCCCGAAGCGGATATATTGGGTTATGGCAAGACCGCTACCATTGTGGTGAATCTTGATCGTGGAAAACTTCCAAATGGCAAAAACGAAGCTAATATCGTTGTGCGCTCAACCAGTGGAAATGGAAATGTTGAAGTGAAAGTCGAGGCCATCAACAATGCGAATGCTGCCGTAAACACGCTTGATGTTACAGATGTGGCAAAAGTGTCAGCTACTCTAAATGGAGAAATTGTGAAAGCGGGGTCTCCTGCATATACCGAACGAGGATTTGTATATGACACGCAATCCAATCCCACGGTGTCAGCTTGCATTAAGAAGCTGTCATCGCCTGTTACGTCCGATAAGAAATTCACTTGTAAAATTAGTGGCTTATCGCCTGTGCAAACATATTATGCGCGTGCATATATTGTACAAAATGGGACAGTCGTATATGGAAATATCGTGTCATTCACTACGTCACAACAGGTCACAACGCTTTCTACATCTGCGGTTTCTCAAATTGGCGCATCTACGGCGACATTCAATGCTTCAATCCAAAATGTGGGTGCTCCTATCTATACGGAAAGGGGCTTTTGCTATTCTCAAAGTGATGTCCCGACAATCGCAGATAATCGCCGACCTGTGAGTGGTACTGGCGCAGGTAATTTCTCATTGTCTGTGGAAAACTTATCTTATCCTGTCACGTATTATGTACGAGCGTATGCCATTCAGGCTGGCACACCAGTGTATGGCAATGTTGTTTCATTCTCCACAAATCAGATGGCAACATCCCTTGTTACTTCTGCTGTCACGCAGATAAGTTCGTCAACAGCAACATTCAATGCGGCAATATCAGATGCAGGTTTACCGGCCTATACGGAAAGAGGTTTTTGTTATTCGAAAGACAATATCCCGACAATCTCCGATAACCGTCGGCCTGTGAATGGTACAGGTACGGGTGGTTTCTCTTTGTCGGTGGCAAATCTTGATTATCCAGTTATGTATTATGTACGTGCGTATGCCATTCAAGATGGGAATCCCGTTTATGGCAATACTGTTTCGTTTTTGACGGAATTTAATACAGTGTCCGTAAGCACATCTGCTGCAACAGAGGTTCAGACAACTTCTGCCAAGTTGAATGGCATGATTACCAATGTGGGACAGCCCGCATATACTCAGCGGGGCTTTTGCTATAGCAGTACTAACTCATCTCCTACGATAGCCAACGACAAGGTGAGCGAATATGGCTCGTTTGCAGGTGGCTTCAACAAGACGATTTCTAACTTGTCGGCTGGAACTACCTATTATGTCCGCGCCTTTGCTCTGCAAGATAACGAATATGTGTATGGTAATGTCATATCGTTCACCACACCGTCAGAACCTTCTGTACGCACCAATTCCGTTACATCGCTTACAAGGGTAGATGCTCTTGGCGGAGGATATTTCTATCAGTGGAGGGCGACATTCAATGCAGCAGTACTTTCGGTTGGCTCTCCAGCATACAGCAGCCGAGGATTTGTATATGGTACGACTATGAATCCCACTATCGGCAATGGAACTAATGTGACATCGGCTGGTAGTGGAACAGGGAAGTTCTCTGCAACCATAGATAATCTTGCTGATATGAAGACTTATTACGTTCGTGCATACGTAAAGGTCGGCAGCAAGTATTATTATGGCGAAAGTGTTTCGTTTTCAACATTCTGATAATTATTATTAATCATATTAACATTTAAAAGTTCGTATATGAAAAAGTTAGTAATGCTTTTGGCGTATTTCGTTGTAATGTCCACAGCTTATGCTCAATGGACGGAAAA
>CAMWJL010000078.1 GCA_947174565.1 uncultured Prevotellaceae bacterium
GGTCGATTTCATCGGGGAAATCAGCCATGACAATGTTCGTTTCTGCCTGTCCGGCGGAAAAGACGGTTTTGGAGACATTTTGCTGGCGTTGCGGGACGTAACCCACAATGAAACCGCCGATATTATGCAAATAAAGATTACAGCACTGCGGAGGATGAGGGGATGCGTTCAGTTTCCCTCGTCGAAGAGTCTGAGCAACCGAGCGTTGGTGGGTGCATAGCATAATAAAGAAAGCGTCCCAAAGTCAATTTCGACTTTGGGACGCTTTTCTGTTATGGTGATGTGGTTCTTTTACTTGATACCTAACTTCTTAGCGATGTTCTTGGGAATGGCATCCTTGTGAATGAGGATGTTCATGGTCTTGTAGGCAACAAAGGTTTTGGAAGCGTACCATACACCTTTATACTTGTAGTCAGTGCCCCATGAGTTCTTTACCATGAAGTATTCTTTGCCGTTTTGGTCGGTGGCGATGCCGTAGATTACCATGCCGTGGTCGTCGGTGGTTTCCCAGTTGTCGTAGGCCTTTTGGCGCATTTCTTGAGTGACGGTGATTTCGGGCAATGGACGAGCGGTGTAAGCGGCACGGTTGGGGGTGGTTGAATTGCCAAACCAGTGCTCATAGTCGCTGCCGCTGGTTTCCTTCACTTTTTGGAGGTCAGGGCACACTGCAATGCCTTCGCGTGAAAATCCGTTCTCTGATACATCGGCTCCCCACGCAAAGGTGTAGCCGTTCTTTACGGCGGTTTCCATCACTTCCATGAACTCGTCGAGGGGAAGGTTGTAAGAGAGTCCCCAACGCCAGTTGTCCTGCACTTCGATGATGAATTGCTCGTAGAAAGGGTGGTGCGTGAAGGAAGTGAGGCTCACGTAGTCGTCCATGTTAAGACCTGTAGATGCCATGTAGGACTGTGGGGTGTATTTCTTGCCTTTGTAAGTAAATTCTGTGGGGCATTCGCCAAGATAGGCATCGAGTGTTGCGTTGATGGGCTTGAACCAAATGGGAGAGAGTTTCTTTTGTTCGCCCTTGGCAACGGCTTTCACCATGGGGGCGAGGATGCTGAAGAACTCATTGAAATTGGGCAGTGAGTCGCCATAGAGTGTGCCTGGTTCGGGCATGGCTGACTGAGGAACCATGCCGTAGTGCTTCATGCAATATACGCAGTCGTAGAAAGAACCGCCTTGGCTGAAGTCCATGTCGCCATGCAGGCGAACCATGGCTTTTGCGCGGTCTTCATAAGTCTTGTGGACGAGGTACATCTCAGAGAAGTCCCATTCGCCTTTGCCCATGCGGAGCAGTTCTGCCTCGAAGAAGCCGAGGGATGAGAATGCCCAGCAAGTGCCGGAGCGGTTCTGATTCTTTGTGGATGTGATGGGATTCTCTTTCACCACGGTGAACTGGAATCCGTCGTTCTTCTCTTGTGCGAAGAGAGTAGTGCCGAGCGTCAGGAGCGCGGTCAATAATAAAGTCTTTTTCATATAGTTGTTAGTTATGAATGGTTGTCTTATTTGTTGTTGATGAACTCTTCTACGTCATCGATGTGGTATGGAATAATCTTGTCACCAATCATTTCGCAACCGTCCTTCGTAATGAGGAGGTCGTTCTCCAGACGGATGCCGCCAAAGTTGCGCCAAGGTTCTAATGCCTCATAGTTGATGAACTCCATGTGCTTCTTTTCTGCACGCCACAAGTCGATGAGATGAGGAATGAAATACATGCCTGGCTCGTCGGTCATGACGAAACCTTCCTGCAAGCGTCGTCCGCAACGTAAGTTGCAGAGACCGAACTGAGTAGAGGGCTGTACTTCGTCGTCGAAGCCGAGATAGTTCTGTCCCAAGCCTTCCATGTCGTGAACATCCATACCCATCATGTGACCAAGACCGCAGGGAGAGAACATGGCGTGCGCACCTGCTTGAACAGCCTCTTCTGTGTCGCCCTTCATGAGTCCAAGCGACTTCAGATGGTCAACCATCACACGGGCAGAACCAAGATGGATGTCGAGCCACTTCACGCCGGGCTTCGCATTGGCAATCACCCAGTCGTGAGCAGCTTCCACACCTGCATAAAGGTCGCGTTGCTGCTGCGTGAACTTGCCTGAGACGGGTGTCACACGCGTATGGTCAGAGCAGTAGTTTTCGCTGGTTTCAGCACCTGCATCGCAGAGCATCAGTCGCCCTGCTTCCATGGGCTTGAAACTTGGAAAACCATGCTGAATCTCACCGTGGGTAGAGAGAATGGCAAGGAAAGATACACCATCGCCATAGCTCATGGCGATACCTTCGATGACACCTGCAATATACTTCTCTGTCACGCCAGGAGCACAGAGCTTCATGGCAGTGGTGTGCATCATATAGCCGATTTCCGAAGCCTTTTTCAGTTCCACGATTTCTTCGGGCTTCTTGATAGAGCGCATGGCCACAATCGACTTGATGAGCTTCACAGAAGCTTTCTCTTTCGACTGCAAAGGATGAATGCCCACAAGGTCAGCAAGTTGAATCATCAGGTCGTGACGATATTGCGGAAGGAAATGGATGGTCTGTCCTTTGGTTTTGGCTGCATCTACCATCACTTTCAGCTGTGCCATCGGTGCCGTGTTGCTGATGCCCGAACTGGCAGCAAGGTCGGCTGCAGACGGCACAAAGCCTGTCCAGATGATGGTGTTGATGTCGATGTCATTGCCGAACACATACTCTTGGTCGTTATCTACGTCGATGATGGCAGCCAATCCCTCACGTTTCAGACCGAAATAGTAGAGGAAGTTGCTGTCTTGGCGGAAATGGTATGTGTTGTTCGGATAGTTGTTGGGCACATCATTGTTGCCAAACAGGAGGATGAGTCCTTCACCGACCTGTTTCTTCAGTTCAGCACGACGCTGAACATAAATATCTTTTGCAAACATATAGCTAATTCTTAATAGTTAGTAATGTGGTACAAAGATAGTGGAAAAAGGTTGAACAGACAAGTTTTCGCTTGTTTTTTCAATCTTTTAGTCATTGGCATTAGACGAGATTGTACACGAATGTGCTTCTCTTGTGCTATTCTGTCTCGAACGCCATTCGTTTGGCTTGATAGTTTTCCTTCAATGTTTGTGCGAGACGCTTCGCTTTGGGAATGTCGTTACTTCGGCGTTCAATGCACAAATGAATGTCGTCTAACTTTTGTATCATGCCATGGTGGTGATTGTTATAGTCTTCAAAATCTTTGTGGGAACGAACTTGGTTCAGGTCGTGGATGAGTTGCTCGAGGTTGGCGATGACACCGCTGGCTGGAATCTCGTAGCGGCGGCAAACATCATCGTATGTGCTGATGGCTTGTTCGCTATATGTATTGAGAATGGTGCGTTCATGCTGTTTGAGGTTCTTGGCACTGTGTGTTACTTTGGCAATCAGGGATTTGTGTTCCTTCTTGGCATCAATGAGTGCGGTGGGCGAATTGACCATTGAGAGGGAACGCATGTCGTTGTTGAGGTCGTTGCAAAGCGCAGCACACTCAATGCTGATGTCCTCCTTCTTTGCAATGCTGTCGCAGATGATGTCCTCCCATGTGGGAAGGTTCTCCCATTCCTCGTCCGTTATCTCTTGGGGGAACTTCTCTTTCTTCGATTCGCAAGCGACGAGCGTGAGCAGCAGAGAGAGCAGGATAGGGATGATGATGCTTTTGTGAGCCATTGTTATAATATAATAATGTGTATAAAAAGGGACATATCCTTGTGGACATGTCCCTTAGGTATGATAATTCAGTGAGGATTATTCACCTTTTGCTTCGTCGGTCATCTGAGCCTTCAAGGCTGCGAGCGCGTCGATGTCGCCGAGAGAAGTAGATGCTGCCACATTCTTGATGACAGGAGCCTGCTCCTTCTGTGGGCGGCTTGCCTTCTTGGCTGCGCTTTCAGCTTTCTTGGCTGCCTTTGCCTCTGCACGAGCTACATCTTCAAAGATGCGAGAGTGAGAGAGGATGATGCGCTTAGAATCTTTGTTGAACTCAATTACCTTGAAGTCAAGAGTTTCACCCAACTGTGCCTGGCTGCCGTCTTCCTTCACAAGGTGCTTAGGAGTTGCAAAGCCTTCTACACCGCCTTCGAGAGCGATAACTGCGCCCTTGTCGAGCACTTCTGTAATCTTACCCTGATGTACAGAGTCCTGTGTGAAGATTTCCTCGAACTTGTCCCAAGGATTCTCCTCCAACTGCTTGTGACCGAGAGAGAGACGACGGTTCTCCTTGTCGATGTCGAGCACCTGTACTTCGATTGGCTCACCAATCTTAGTGAACTCTGATGGGTGCTTCACCTTCTTTGTCCAAGAGAGGTCAGAGATGTGGATGAGACCATCAACGCCTTCCTCCACTTCGACGAATACACCGAAGTTGGTGAAGTTGCGAACCTTAGCGGTGTGCTGGCTGCCTACAGGATACTTCTCCTCAATGTTCTCCCATGGATCAGCCTTCAGCTGCTTCACGCCGAGAGACATCTTGCGCTCCTCGCGGTCGAGGGTGAGGATGATGGCATCAACTTCGTCGCCCACCTTCATGAACTCCTGTGCAGAGTGGAGGTGTGCGCTCCATGACATTTCAGAAACGTGGATAAGACCCTCTACACCAGGCACAATCTCAATGAATGCACCGTAGTCAGCCATCACAACAACCTTGCCGTGTACCTTGTCGCCAACCTTGAGGTTTGCGTCAAGAGCATCCCATGGGTGTGGAGTGAGCTGCTTCAGACCGAGGGCAATGCGCTTCTTCTCATCGTCAAAGTCGATGATAACGACATTGAGCTTCTGGTCAAGCTGAACGATTTCCTTAGGATCGCTTACGCGGCCCCAAGAGAGGTCAGTGATGTGGATGAGACCGTCAACACCACCGAGGTCGATGAATACGCCATAGTTGGTGATGTTCTTGACTGTACCTTCAAGAATCTGACCCTTTTCGAGCTTAGAGATAATCTCCTTCTTCTGTGCCTCAAGCTCAGCCTCGATGAGTGCCTTGTGGCTAACAACCACGTTGCGGAACTCCTGATTGATTTTCACAATCTTGAACTCCATTGTCTTGCCAACGAATGTATCATAGTCGCGGATAGGCTTCACGTCAATCTGAGAACCTGGGAGGAATGCTTCCGTGCCAAACACGTCAACAATCATACCGCCCTTTGTGCGGCACTTCACGAAACCATTCACGATTTCGTCGTTTGCAAGTGCTGCGTTCACACGGTCCCAAGAGCGTGCCTGACGTGCCTTCTTGTGAGAGAGCACGAGCTGACCCTTCTTGTCTTCCTGATTCTCAATGTAAACCTCAACGGTGTCGCCCACTTTGAGGTCAGAAGTGTAACGGAACTCGTTCTTGGCGATGATGCCCTCGCTCTTGTAGCCGATGTTCACCACCACTTCGCGGTCGTTGATAGCGGTAACAATACCTTCCACAACCTCGTTGTCGTTCACGTTGTTGAGAGTGCCTTCGTAGGCAGCCTGTTGAGTGGCCTTGTCAGCTGCGCTCACGCCGTCGTTCTCGAATGCCTCCCAGTCGAAACCTTCCAGCGGTTTGATGTCTTTTGTTTCCATAAATAATAAAATGTTTGTTTAGTTAATAAAGTTAGACATTATGTTGATAAAATCTAATTTCCTTCTCGTTTTGAGCGTGTAATTGCATTTTCAACCTCCGTTCAGCACTTTGGTCATGCAAAACGGCTGCAAAGTTAGTGGTTTTCTGATGAATGGCAAAGGGAAAGACGGGAAATTATTCGCCATCTGCCAGCACAGGCCATCCGTCTGGAGTGAAATTCATTTTGCGGAGGAAAATCTTGGCTTGTCCATTGCGCGCCTTCTCGTAAGCATGGGAGAGGAAGTACCACTGTCCGTCAAACTGATAGGCGGAGCAATGCCCCACACCGAAATAATCATCATTGGGACCGATGAGGGTATCGCCGCCCCCCTTGGTCATCAGCTGACCTTTGCTATCCACGTATGGACCAGTCACTTTCTTGCTGCGTCCCACGACGGTGCGGTAAGTGCTGCGTTCGCCTCGGCAGCAGTAGTCGAAGCTGACGAAGAGGTAGTAGTATTTCCCGTGCTTGATGATGAAGGGAGCTTCGACCGCATTGTCGCCAGCCTCGATGGTGTCGTTCCCCTCGATGGTATAGTGCGCAATGTTGTCAATCTCAGCCAATGTCACCTTTCTGCCAACACGCCGTGAAATGGTTGTAGGCTTGCCTGCCAGCGTCTTGAAATCCTTCTTCAACCGCACAATTTGGATGCCGTCCCAGAAAGAACCGAAGGTGAGCCAAGGCGTACCTTTCTCATCTACAATAAGATTGGGGTCGATGCAGTTGTAGGCATCCACATGCTGGTGGGAAACGATGACTGCCCCTTGGTCTTCCCACTTGTAGAGGGGCGACGCAGGGTCAAGCGTCTTGTTGGTAGCAAGTCCGATGGCAGAGCCGTTTTTGCCAAATGTGGAGCAAGAGTAGTACATGAGCCACTGACCATTATGTCGGCTGATGTCGGGTGCCCAAGTGTGCCCACGATAGCCTCGGATAGAGTCAATCGCCCACTGTGGAATAGGGCTGAGAACAGACTTTTCAGGCTGCCAAGTCTTCATGTCGGCAGAAGAGATGCAGCTGATGCCCATGCCCGTAGAAAAAATGTAGTAGCGTCCATCCTCTCCACGAGCCATAACAGGGTCGTGTACATCGGGATGGGTCGTGTCGAAATGGAATCGTGGGCGATGCTGTTGTGCATGGATAGGCAGGATGCTGCTCCCTAAAACCGTGAGCAGAAATAGGATTTGTTTCATAGGGTAGTGTGTTAGTTGTAAAATGTTAGTTAATAATTAGTGCGATAAATTGACAATTTGGTAATTAGCGAATTTTGTTGCAATTTTAAGGTGTGAAGGCTTCACCTATTGCAGACAACAGACACGATGCTTACCGATGGCAAAGTTACAGCATTTATCCGTGTTGTGCATGGTTTCTGCCTGTTTTTTGATGCTCAGATAGCAAAATATGTTGTGAAACGCATTTCTAACGGAAATCATCATGCCTTTTATCCTTATCATAATAAAGGTTGTCCTCATTCGGGTTAAACACGTCTCTTTAGTCCTCAGACAAGAAGGTCAGAAATCAGTCTTAGGACACTTCCCTGTTTGAAGCGGTTTCACAGCCTCTAAATCGGAGTCCCCGACATCGGTCGGTCGATGTCGGGGACTCCGATGAACCGATGTCGGGGACATCGATTTTGGGGCTGTGGAAGCGCACCTCACGTGGGAGTGTCTTTGTGCTCCTGTTTTTTATCATTCCTATTGTACATATCAGAAATAAGTCGTACTTTTGCAACCGCTGACCGATTCGCAGAAAAGCTCCAAGTGAGGGGCAGGTGAGGAGGGATGCGGTGAACATACATTAAAAAGCGTTTATCCGCACTTATTCTTGGTTGTTTGGGATTTTCACAAAGTTTCCAATCAGTACTCAAGAATAGTATCAGGATGATTTTATTATAAAAGATTCAACAATGAAAACAAAAAGAATTATGCGATTGGTGTCCATTACATTGGTCGCGATTGCAAATTGGGGATTTTTCTCATGTAGCAGTGACGATGGCGACGACAACGGCAATCAAGGCTATGGTGGTCACGCTTATGTGGATTTGGGTTTGCCGAGTGGTATCAAGTGGGCTGCCTGCAACATCGGTGCCTCCTCTCCTTCCGACTATGGCTACTATTTTGCCTGGGGAGAGACAAGACCGAAGGGTACATATACAATGGAAAATAGCAAAACATGGGAGAAAGGACTTGGTGAGATTTCGGGCAATTCCAAATATGACGCAGCCCGTGCTAACTGGGGCGGTAGTTGGCGTTTGCCATCAGAAGCGGAATTTGAGGAATTGAAGCTTCAATGCACTTGGACTTGGATGAATGGAAGTAATGGCTACAAGATTATTGGTCCTAATGGCAATTCCATCTTTCTTCCCGCTGCTGGTTATCGCAACGGGTCGTCGCTCAACACCGCAGGAGGCCGCGGCTTCTATTGGAGTTCTACGCCTTACGAGAGTGGTACGCAGAGTGCGTACGGTCTCTACTTCTTTCGTGGCTACTACAGCGTGTACTGGTACTCTCGCGACTACGGGCGAGCCGTCCGCCCTGTTTCTGAATGAAGCGCAGTGCATTCGATTTATTTGATTCACTCAATCAGAGAGCATTAAAAGTTCAGATTATACAATAAAAGTGGGCGTATATCACCATTCGGATATACGCCCACTTTTATTGGGGGGATTATTCGTCTTGACGAGGTGCTGTCAGCGTGTCGGTGGTGGTTTCTGTTACGTTTTTCTTGTTCCTTGGACGTTGTTTCCACTTCCTTTTGAGATTCTCGAAGTTGTGACGCCATGAGAGACCGATGCCTTGGGTGTTGAGGGTGGCTTTGGTGAAGTAGCGGTCGTTCGTTTGATTGTAGGCCTTCAAGTAGAGGTTGCCTTTCTTGTCCATGCGCCATTTCACTTCAAAGTCGCCAATGAAGCTGGTGTTGTTGGTCAGGGCGTTGTCGCGATAGCCGATGGCACCGTTGATGAGCAGACGCTCGTCGAAGAGGCGGCCTTCGAGCAGTCCTTCCACGTCGAGGTCGTTCCAGCCTTTCTCGCCTGTGGTGAGGGATGAGCCGAAGTTCCAGTTGCTGTTGTGCCCAATCATGTTGCTGAGCATCTGGTTGATTTGTCCGCTCAGGGTGGAGGAAAGGAGCGAGTTGGCTGCTTGGCTTGAATTGCCTCCGCCATTCGCCCGTGCAAACTCGTTGGGGTAGAAGCGTCCCAAGCCCAGCAGATAGATGGCTTGCGTGTTCATTTCTTCCTCGGAGTTAATCATGGAGCGTACCAACTGGCGTATCTCGTCGTTCACGTTGGGGAGGTCGATGTCGAACTTAAAGTCCATGTTGCCCAGTTTTCCCGTGATGTCGAGCAGGCAAATCACTTTCACCTTGTTGTTTTGCGAGAAAGCTGTTGTGGCGGTCAAGTCGCTGAGTGGCACGGAGTTGATGGTGTGGTGGCAGATGAGGTGGATGTTGGCATCGAAGGGATTGCCGTTAAATTCTACCTTTGAATTGGGTTGCAGGGCAAGGTCTCGGAAGATGATGTCTTGCAGATAGAGCCGATAAGACCCCGACTGGATGTTGTAGTTGCCGAACAGTTGGAAAGAGCCTTTGTTGTACCACTTGGCTGTCAGGGCGGCGTGGCCGAATGTGCTCATGTAGCCCCCGTCTTCGATGTTGTCCATGCGGAGCTTCACCTCGCAGTCGGGCGTGAGGTTGATGTCGAAATTGAGGAAGATGTCGCTGTCGTAGTTTTTCTTGGCTTCTTTCAGGATGGTGAGCGAGTCTTTCTCCACGGGCGGCTCGTTGCTTTCGTCTGGCTGCATGTTGTAGATGTCGGGGTTGAGAGCCAGCAGCGAGTCGCGGTCGCGGAACTCGATGAAGGAGTTGCCCGTGATGGCATCGGGTGTGGCTGCATCATAGGCAAAGACCGAGCCGCGTGTGGGAGTGATGCGGGCGTTCACATAGAGGGGATGCCCATCGCTTCCGTCGATGCTCAGTTCGCCATCTGTGAAGACGGTAGCCATGAACTTGTCGCTGTTGAACTCTTTTTCGTCGTAAGCAAGGAGTTCATGGAGGTCGGCCTTGAAGTGGTAGGCGAAGTTCTTCATGTTGCGATGGGTCAACTGACCGTTGATGGTGGAGCGGTGTCCAAAGCGGTCGTAGATGCTAATATCTTGGAAGTCGAACAGATAGGGACGGAAGTGCAGTGTGTCTCCCTCGATGTGGTAAGGGACATTAGTGGCGCGGAGGCGGAGGTTGATGTTGGGCACTGCGTCGCCCACAATGTTCACGTTGTTGAGTGGACCGATGATGCTGATAGGACCTGTAACGTACCCCGTAATTTCTTTGAACACGCCTCGGAGGAAGCCGTGCAGGAAGGCTGCATTGGTGTTGTGGGTGTTGACATTCAGGCAGATGTCATTCTTGGACGGTGAAACCCATCCGTCCAGCGTGGTAATGCCCGTTATGTTCCGCTCTCTGTCCGTCAGTCCATCAGGCACTTGGTAAAGGTCGATGATTCGCCCGGTCATGGTGATGCCATCCACCTCTTTGTCCCAGCGAGCGGAAATGTTGGCATCGCCCAATGCTCCTTCTTGGATGGAGAGGTCGGCCACGGAAAGGTCTGCTCGTATGTTGGGCATGCCGCCTGCCATCACGTTGTTTATCACGGCTCGCCCCGATGCCTTTCCTGCAAAGCGCACCACATCCCAGTTGATGATAGAGAGCAAGTATTGAATCTCCAAATTGTTGAGTGTAGCTACTAACGAGTCGGTGGGTGATGCCGATGCTTTGCCGTCGATGGCGAGGAAACTGTCGCTGTTGTTGGCGAATCGCAAGTTGTGGCATTCGATATCTTTCTTGTAGAAAGCTAATTGGGCTGGCGACATTGTCCATGTGGTGTCGTTGATGGTGGCATACGATTGGCGCAGCTGGATGTTGGTTTTCATGTTGCCGAGCGAATCGCTGAGCTGCACAATGGGTAGGAGTTGCAGGGAAATGTTGTTCTGCCCCACAGAGTTGAAGTAGAGGTCGCTTGCGATGCGGTTATTGTGAACGTCGGCTGTCACATCAATCGTGGTCGAAGTGGGCTTTCTTTCGTCGTCCCCTTCTTGGAAGTAAGAGGCGATGGCATGTATGTTCATGTTGTCGGCAGTGGAGCGCAACACCATTGCTACATCGTCGTACTTTTGTTGGTTGTAGGTGATGTTGGGGGCATCGATTTGCACCAGCATCTCGTGGGGGTCGGAGTTCATGTCGCCGAAGAGGTGTATGGGCGTATTGATGCCGAAGTCGATGTCTGTGAAGTGGTGCAGAAGCGGTGCATCTGTCAGGGTTAGGTCGTAGGTAAAGTTGCTCTTCTCCGTCTTTTTCTGTTTGAAGAGCAGGGGTAGATGGTGAGCCAGCTGGTTCGTGCAGTTGCTTGCCATGTCGGTCAAGGTCGTTTCGCCTTGGATGTATCCCGACACGATGTCGCTGGTCACGGTGTATAGGCTTCCTGCTCCCTGCAATGGCTCGGCATGAATCTGCAAACTGTTCAGGTGGAAGCTCTCATCGGGGGTAGAGAGTCGGATGTCCTTTGCCTCGATGTTGCCATAGAGGTGTTTGAAGTCTGTTCCATGCAGTTGCACCGCCACGTTCATGGACAAGTCCTCGTCTTGATAAGCGTTGGTGAGATGCAAATTGTGCGGACGGAACTGCTCTATCAGCAATGTTAATAGTATGTCTTTGGAGGGGGTATCGGTGTAGGCAAAGTCAGCGTTGGCTTTCATGTTCTCGTCGTCAATGGAGAGCGTACCTTCCGCTCTGTTTGCTGTGCTGTGGGCGGTGAGGCTTATGTCGTGATAGTTGTAGCCTTTGTACTGAAGATGATGGATATTGCCTTGTAGGCTTCCGACTGGGAATGGCTTGGTATCTGTCAGATTCACAGCTACCTCGATACCGAACGATGCCTTGCCCCATTGTGGGTCTTGTAACAGTTTGTCCATACAGAGGCTGTCAGCGTTGAGAGTGGCTGTGAGGAACTGTTTCGTATCCAGCTCCATGTCGTATTTTGCCATGCCCATGCCCGTGGTCAGCTGTCCCGTCGATGTCATCGTTCCATTGGCGGCATGGTTGATGATGCCACTATAACTTACTTCTTTCAGCTGGCTGATAAGTTCGTTCTGTCCATGTTGAGGGATTAGTGCATTGGCAAGATGAAGAATGGCATCGTTTGTACCATGCAGGGAGCTGATGATGCCTTGAATGGCTCGTTTCTGTTTGTGAAGCGGATATTGGATATTGGCTGTGGCTTGCAAACGAAGGTCGGCACTTTCGATGTGGCATTCCTTCACAGCTATGCACTTGTCGTCTCCTTCGGCACGGATGCTGAATTGGACGGGCTGATTCCATGAGTCCAGTTTGGGACAGATGGATTGCAGGTCGCTGGGTGTGACGTTTCCTCTGATAGCGGTGGGTGCTAAACGGAGGATGCTGTCTGTCTTCAATGCTCCGTATTCGACATGCAGCGAATCCATCTCGATGTGAGAGTGGGGCAGGGAGAGGCTGAATTGTGACAGGGTGCCAACCTGCGAGTTTGCCATCAGCTTGAATTGCATATCATTCAGGGTGAGACCTGAATTGAGTTCCTTGGCTTTCAGGCGTTTGATGGTCATGTTGATGGAGTCGTTCGTCAAGCAGCGTATTACCACATTCATGCCACAATCGTGCAGGTTCAGATGGTTTATGTCAAGGATGCCCGAACGGGTGGCTTCTGACCTAACATCGTAAGTTACATTGGCATATCGCATGATGAACGAACCGATGTGAAGGTTCAGTTGTGTGGGTCCTTCCGTCTTTTCCTGTGTGAAAGCGTCAATGATGAACTGATAGTTGGGGGTGCTTTGGGGTGTCTTCCGATAGAGTGTGGCGTTGACACCAAAGAGTTGTGCTGTTCCTATATTGATTTGACCTGATAACAGCGACAACAGGTCAATGCTGGCGGACACGCGAGCGACTGTGCCCAAGGGCTCCCCGTTGGGTTCATACACCGTCATGTCATTCACAATGACGTGGTTGAGAAAGCCGAGGTTCACACTGCCGATTTCGACTTTCGATTTCAGCTGTGTGGTGAGCAGGCGCGCCGTCCAACCTGCCAATGCGGTCTGCATGAAGGGTAGGCTGAAAAGCAGAACGATGGCTGCATATCCTGCAACCATCGCACCTACTATATTGACTAATATCTTCTCAAGTTGCTTCAACCTTTCAACTTGTTCTTAAAATCTACCATCTTGATAGCCGTCACTGCACACTCGTCGCCCTTGTTGCCCATCTTGCCGCCTGCACGGTCTTCGGCTTGCTGCATGTCGAGCGTGGTGATGAGTCCGTAGATGACAGGCACATCTTGTATTGTATTCAGACGAGCCAGCCCGTAAGTGACACCTTGGCAAATGTAGCGGTCGTGGGGCGTGTCGCCACGGATAACACACCCGATGGCTATCACGGCGTCAACCCCTGTTTTCACCATTTGTGCTGCACCATACACCAACTCAAACGAACCTGGAACGGTCAGCACCGTGATGTCCTCGGGGAACACACCACTTTTCATCAGTGTCTGCTTCGCGCCTTCCAGCAGCGATGCTGTGATGTTCTCGTTCCATTCCGCCACCACAATGCCCATCTTCATGCC
>CAMWJL010000079.1 GCA_947174565.1 uncultured Prevotellaceae bacterium
ACATAATCCCGGCACTTGAAATGTTACCGCAGATTCAGGCAACCGGCGACATTTTCTTCCCTGCAAACTGGTCCGCCTCACTCCTCGGCAGCTACCGCTCGAAAAAAGCAGCCACACAAGTGGCACGCTTCATGGAAGAAAACCAAAATATGAATCCCCTGCTCCTCAACAAAGTGCGCCAGGCATCCAGCCGCCTCCGCCTCAAGCTTCACTAATTGTAGCTGCTAAAAGAAAACAGACCCACCTTCACAGGCAAGTCTGGTAAAATAAATTTCTCGTGGAGCGGTAGACGGGACTCGAACCCGCGCCCCTCGGCTTGGGAAGCCAATGCTCTACCAACTGCGCCACTGCCGCATCCGCACCTCTCTTGCGTTTCGTGTGCAAAGATAGAAAATTATTGAGATTTACACATCATGAACAGGGAAATATTTGTGCTCCCTGATTATTTTTCCTAACTTTGTCGCATGATTTTGAAAAAATTGACCCTACTCAACTACAGAAACATTGCCGCAGCCGAATTAGCGTTCTCGCCCAAGATAAATTGTTTCGTAGGACACAACGGAGAGGGGAAGACGAATGTGCTCGATGCCATTCACTTTCTCTCCCTCACCAAAAGTGCCGCCAGTTCCATCGACTCCATGAACGTGCGCCATGGAGAAGAACTGATGATGGTGCAAGGCATCTACGACCTGAACGGCACAGAAGAAGAAATTTCCATTGGGGTGAAGCTGCACCAGAAGAAGCACGTCAAGCGCAACAAGAAGGAATACAAGCGGATAGCGGAGCACATTGGGTTACTTCCTCTCATCATCGCTTCCCCCAACGACGCTATCATCATCAATGGAGGCAGCGACGAGCGTCGCAGGTTGATGGACATTGTTATCTCGCAGTACGACCCTGAATATTTGACCGCACTGAGCACCTACAATAAGGCGTTGCAACAGCGCAATGCCCTGCTCAAAGCTGAAGAAGAGCCTCAACCCGACATTCTCTCCCTTTTTGAAGAGATGATGGCTGAGAATGGTGAGCGCATCTACCAAAAGCGGAATGCCTTCATCGAGGAGTTCATCCCCGTCTTCCAGCACTTCTACCGCCTCATATCCGAAGACAACGAGACGGTGGCACTGCATTACACAAGCCACTGCCAACGCGGACCTTTGCTCGACATCATCCAACGCGACCGTGCCAAAGACCGGATCATGGGCTATTCCCTCCACGGAATCCACAAAGACGAGCTGGAAATGACACTCGACGGCTATCCCATCAAGCGCGAAGGCTCACAAGGACAGAACAAAACGTATATGCTGGCCCTGAAACTCGCTCAGTTCGACTTTCTCAAACGCACGGGCAGCAAGACCACGCCCCTGTTGTTGCTCGACGACATATTCGACAAGTTAGACAGCCAGCGCGTTGAGCAAATCGTCAACATTGTCTCCAGCGACGCTTTCGGACAAATCTTCATCACCGACACCAACCGCGAACACCTCGACAAGATTTTGGCTCGTTCGCAAGGCGACTACAGAATCTTCCATGTTGAAGGCGGCAACATCAACGATTAAGCCCCATCCTTACACATTATTATATATATGAGAAAAAGCAACATTGAGCGGATTGACTCAGTTATTCAGCAGTTCATGCGCCTCAACGGCATTGAGACTCCTTACAATCAGCACAAGCTTATCCAAGCATGGTCTGAAGTGATGGGAGAACACATTGCCCGTCATACGGCTAACATCTTCATCAAGAACCAGACCCTTCACGTCCAAATCACGTCCCCTGCCATCAAGCAAAACCTCTTAATGGAACACAGAGCCATCGCCCAGCGTCTCAATCGCCATGTCAATGCCCAGGTGATTGAAGACATCCACGTCTATTAGTCATTCCGCCAACAGAAAGCCGCTCTCCCATAAAAGTGAACCCCGAAAGTTGCTCATCCAACTTTCGGGGTTCACTTTGTTTATTTATGCTGTTCTTTCTGCATCTGTTGCCATTGCGCCTTGGCAAGTTCCTGCATATCCACCACCTCGTCTTTCTCATCCACAATCTCAAAACCAAGCATCGTCTCGATGACATCCTCAAGGGTGACGATGCCACGGAGCGTGCCATACTCGTCGATGATGATGGAGATATGCTCTTTCTTCTCAAGGAGCTTCTCCCAAATGGTGGAGACATCCTCCTCTTCGGAGAAAGACAGAATGGGACGCGCCAACTCGCCCAACTGCGTGTCAAACTTATCTTCTGCCAGCCGCTCCAAGATTTCCTGACGGAGCACATAGCCAGTGATGTAATCACTCTCCTCTCCCTTATAGACAGGAATGCGGGAGAAATTCTTGAACTCCTCGTCCTGATAGAACTCGCGGAGCGTCATTCCTTCCTCCGCCATGCTCACCACCACACTCGGAGTCATAATCTCATGCGCCGCCACGCTATCCAGTCTCAACAGGTTCTGAATCATGCGGTTTTCCTTCTTCTCCAACACGCCCTCTTCGGTGCCCACAGTGACCATGGCTGCCACTTCGTCGCGTGTGACAGACTCTTGGGACGAGGCTGAGCCGATGATGTGGGTGAGTTTCTCAAGCAGAATGACAATGAGATAGGTGAGAACGACCAAAACATGGATGAGTTTGCTGGCTGGCAGAGCGAGCTTGCGCCAATAGGTGGAGCCGATAGTTTTGGGCACGATTTCGGAGAACACCAAGATTAGGAAGGTGAAGATACCCGAGACGATGCCAACAAAAAGGTTGGTATCGCTGGATACCTCACAGTGCGCCGTGGCATAGCCAGCGGCTTGCGAACCGACCAGCGATGCTCCCACCGTGTTGGCGATGGTATTCACTATCAGAATGGCAGAGATAGGTCTGTCGATATTGGTTTTATACTGCTTGAGGCGTTGCCACCCTTTGATGCCTTGCGCTTCGAGCGTGGTGACATAAGACATGGGGGTAGATAGGATTGTCGCTTCGAGCACAGAGCAGAGTGCCGAGATGACGAGCGACAGGAGCATGTAGGTGATGAGTAGGGTTATTTGCGAATCCATAAATAAACAATAATATATAAGCAAAGCCACACAGAAGCAAATAGTCTGCTTCTGCGTGGCCTTATGGTACATGTCATACACCATCGGGAACCATCGCTGGAGTCGGGTTCTTCCGAATGTTTATTTTCTTCTATCGGCTGTGACATGATTTGTAATTTGATGCAAAGATAGAGATATTTTTTCACTTGTAAAACTATTTACGGAAAATTGTGAGGATTGAGGGGCAGACAGGAACAAAATGACGGGAGACTGTGAAAAAAGGAAAGCAGCAGACGACAAAGTACAAAGAAGACCCACAAATCACGTCGGACCAAAGCGCGCTTTCACAGCCTCTAAATCGATGTCCCCGACTCCGACCAATCGGAGTCGGGGACATCGGTAAGTCGGAGTCGGGGACTCCGATTTTGGCGACCTTTTGGGGAGGGTAACACCTATGGGGATACTGGTGCAATGGAACAACGGTGACATTAGTGCCCCAAACAGCCTTCCCTCACCTATTTTACCACCTATGTATCAAAAAAAACTACAGAAATCATTGGTAATACAAAATGTTTTAGTAACTTTGCATAACATTGGGGAAGACCCTACTTAAATCATAGAGAAATCAATGAGTCAAAAAAGAGTTTGCAAACCAGAACTTTTATTATCGACGCAAAAGCAATGGGGGGGGTAATTTTGCTTGTGTTATAAAAATGACATCAATGGGTACAGAAAAGAACCTACAAATCGGGATTTTTATTGCCGACACAATATTGCTGGCTGGTTTCATCATCGGTTTTCACGCATGGACGCTTGCCGTGTGGCCCGACCTGCTGCGTGGCATCAACAACCTGCCTTGGCTGTTGTTCACCTACATCATTAGCTTCGGTTTGGCATATCTGCTGTTTCCGTCACTTGTCCAGCGGCGCATGATGAAGCGCAGACGTGTCATCAAACGCGTGTTCACGACATCCTGCATGACGTTGCTCTTCATTCCCTTCGTCGCGCGTCTGTCTAACCCCGACATACACGTCCCATACCAGTTCTTTATCCTGTCCATCTTGCTTTACACGGTGTTGCTGTTGCTGGAGCGATTCTCTACCAGAGCATACCTCATGCACATCCGCGCCAACCAGCGCAACCAAAGGCATGTGGTGCTGATTGGCAACGGAGCGGTGGTGCAAAATTTGTATGAGACACTAAGCACCCCCATCTATGGCTATGACATCAAGGGAGTCTTCTACGACGGAGAATGCCCCCACACGCAGATGGCGAAAAACCGCATCGGGGGAATCAGCGACATCCCTGACTGGCTGGCTAACCAATCGGGCATTCATGAGATATACGGATACCTCCCCAAGGAGCAGTACGAGACGATTGATAAACTCAGCCAGCTGTGCGACCAGCATCTGATTCGTTTCTATTACCTCCCTGCCATCGACGTGTTTCAGGGAAACATCTCCCTCACATTCATGGAAGGGATTCCCATCATAGCACGTCGCCAAGAGCCATTGAGAAAGACAACCAACAAACTGCTCAAACGGGCGTTCGACGTGATTTTCTCACTGCTGGTGTTGATATTCGTGTTCCCATGGGTATGGCTGTGGGTAGCAATCATAATTCGGAGACAATCGCCCGGTCCTATCTTCTTCAAACAAGACCGCACAGGCATGGATGGCAAGGTGTTCAAGTGTATCAAATTCCGTTCCATGAAGGTGAACGACGAGGCAGACAAGAAGCAGGCGACCAAGGACGACCCACGCAAGTTCCCATTCGGAGATTTCATGCGCCGCACGAACATCGATGAGCTGCCGCAGTTCATCAACGTGTTCAAGGGCGACATGTCGGTGGTCGGTCCGCGCCCGCACATGCTGAAACACACTGAGGAATACTCCCGACTCATCAGCAACTTCATGGTGCGCCATTTTGCCAAGCCGGGCATCACAGGGCTGGCGCAGGTGAGCGGATTCCGAGGGGAGACGCACACCATCGACCAAATGGAAGGACGTGTGGAGAAGGACATCGAGTATATCGAAAACTGGTCACTCATCCTCGACATCAAGATTATCCTGAAAACCATCACAAACATGATGGGCAAGGAAAAGGGAAACGCCTACTAAAACAGGGGTGAAACAGAGAACAAAACATCATACAACTACAATAACATGGCTTTATCAGATATTTTTAGGAAGAAACAGAAGGAGAACGTGGGCGGCATGGAAGACTTCATGACATTGATTCGCGTTTATTTCCAAAGTGTCTTGGCAGCCAATCTGGGCATTTCAAACTTAGCCGCCCTGCCAGACCTCCTCACGTTCAAGCGCACCCTCCATGTGGCGACCGTCAACAACCGCCTCGGTTTAGGAGAGAAAAAAGCGTGCGCCAAAATGCTCCAAGACCTCTATGGCATCAGCGACAATTTCTTCAAAGAGATTGACCTCAGCATCAAAAAGGGCTGTCGCACACAGAACGACGTAAGCCGCTACCTCTACCTTTTCCAAGGGTTCACACAGGACTTGATGATGCTGATTGGCAACCTGCTGAAATGGAAGTTCCGCATTCCTGGCTTCATGAAGAAACTCTTCAAGAAAGTGACAGACAACACGGTTCACGACATCCTCACCAAGAACACTTGGAGCGACGGTGGCATCACGAAAGCCGTCTTCTCCGTGCGCAAATACCAGCAGATGCTCGGTTTCAGCGAGGCTTGGATACAAGAATACGTCTATAATCTCATCACCTTGGCAAAGAAAGAGCCTACCCCATCCAGCGAGGAAGTGGCGAAAGCTGAGGCCAAGATGAAAAAATAAGACGACCCAAGACAGAATGCCGACAATCGGCAAAAAGCATCTCCTCTTTTCGCCTTTTTCTGCACATAAGAAGAAAAAAAAGAAGGAAAGGTTGGTACAATCCAACCAAATGCTTACATTTGCATAAAATTGTTGTATCATCCGTGTTTCTAAGTCCCAAAGCACACACCACATGACAGCAGAAGAAAGACAGTCAATGAAGAAGTTTGAAGCGAAAGTGCGTCAAGCCATTGCCCAACTTCGTGTGTTGCAGAAGGAAAACGCTGACCTCTATGCAGAGTTGGAGAACAGGGACGAAGAGATTCGGAGGCTCAAAGCCAACTTGGCTCAAAGCCAAAATGACTACAACAATCTGAAATTGGCCAAAATGATTGAAATCAGCGACGCCGACATCAAGGAGTCAAAGATGAAAATCAGCCGTTTGGTTCGCGAGATTAACAAGTGTATCAATATCTTATCCACCAGTCCCGCAGAGGACGAAGGTAGCGATATCGTAGGTTGAGCCGCCGCCCCACCCGATGAAGGCACGCTCGCCCATACAATAGTACATTGAACATGGCAAACAAACTGAGCATCAACGTCACTATCGATGGCATCCGACTTCCTCTTCAGGTTTCATCAACCAACGAGGAGAAGGTCTATCGTGACGCAGCATCTGCCATCCAGCAACGCATTCAGCGTTTGCGCGACAGGTATCCGAACTTGCCAAATGAAAAGTACTATTATACAATGGCAATGCTGAACACCACCGTCGAGGCTACGAAAGCGACAGAAAGATTCGACACGCAGCCTTACGTTGAGATGATGCATGACCTTGAGCAAGAGCTTGACACACTTGGAATCAAGTAACCCCGCAGCAGTTCTGTACACTACACACTACGCATAGTGTCAGCAGAACCGTTGCCCCAGCAAGAACTTTCGGCGCAATTTCAGGTATTCACATCACACACCATGTGGACGACTTGAATTGTGCCTTTTGTATAACCCAAACAAACTAAAAAACAAATGGATATATTATCAGCAATAAGCATTGCAATTGGCTGCCTGGTTATCGGTGGTGCATTAGGATTCGTCCTTTTCCGCTACGTTATTAAGCAGAAGTACAACCAAATCATCAAGGAAGCCAAGATTGAGGCAGAAGCCCTCAAAGAGAAGAAGCAGTTGGAACTGAAGGAGAAGTTCCTGAACCGTAAGGCGGAACTCGACAAGGAAGCCAACCAGCGCAATCAGAAGATGCAGTCGTTCGAGAACAAGCTCAAGCAGCGCGAACTGACGCTCAACCAGCAGCATGACGAGATGCAGAAAAAGATGCACGACATCGAGTCTCAACGCAACAACCTGTCTAAGCAGCAAGAGAAGCTGGATGCCCTGATTGTTGACCAGCGTTCCAAGTTAGAGACCATCTCTGGGCTTACCACCGAAGAGGCACGCGAATCGCTCATCGAGTCGCTCAAAGACGAGGCAAAGTCGCAGGCACAGCAGTACATCAACGAGATCATGGACGAGGCAAAGATGACTGCCAATAAGGAAGCCAAGAAGATTGTCATCCAATCCATCCAGCGTGTTGCCAGCGAAACGGCTGTGGAGAACTCCGTCAGCGTGTTCCACATCGACTCCGACGAAGTGAAGGGCCGTGTGATTGGTCGTGAGGGACGCAATATCCGTGCCCTCGAAGCCGCCACAGGCACCGAGATTGTGGTCGATGACACGCCTGAGGCCATCGTCATCAGTGCCTTCGACCCCGTTCGCCGTGAGATTTGCCGTCTCGCCCTCCACCAACTGGTGGCTGACGGACGTATCCACCCTGCACGCATCGAGGAAGTCGTAGCCAAGGTGAAGAAGCAGATTGAAGAAGAAATCATCGAAACGGGTAAGCGCACCACCATCGACCTCGGCATTCATGGTCTGCACCCTGAGCTGATACGTATTGTAGGTAAGATGAAGTACCGTTCATCCTACGGACAGAACCTCTTGCAACACGCACGCGAAACTGCCAACCTCTGCGCCGTCATGGCAGCAGAGCTGGGTCTCAACCCGAAGAAAGCTCGCCGTGCAGGCCTCTTGCACGACATCGGCAAGGTGCCAGATGAGCAGTTGGAGATTCCACACGCTTTATATGGCGCACAAATTGCAGAGAAATACAAGGAAAAGCCAGACATCTGCAACGCCATTGGTGCTCACCACGACGAAATGGAGATGACAACACTCCTTGCTCCGATTGTGCAGGTGTGCGATGCCATCAGCGGTGCTCGTCCTGGCGCACGCCGTGAGATTGTGGAAGCCTACCTCAAGCGTCTCAACGACCTCGAGAACTTGGCTGCCAGTTACCCAGGCGTTACCAAAACCTATGCCATTCAAGCAGGTCGTGAGCTTCGTGTCATCGTTGGTGCTGACAAAATCTCTGACAAAGAGATTGATGCGCTCAGTGCTGACATCGCCAAGAAGATTCAAGACGAGATGACCTACCCTGGTCAGGTCAAGATTACAGTCATTCGCGAAACACGCGCTGTGGCTTTCGCTAAGTAACATCACTCCCAAACCATACAGACATGAAAAGAGTTCTATTTGCAATTCTTTCAGTCCTAACAGCTAACACCTTTGCTCAGTCGCCCGACTTGAGCAAAGGTGTTTCTGTTTCCACCGAATTGTCCGCCACCCTATCAGATGGCGACCATGCACCCTTTTGGCTCACTGCCAACCAATATGGCGTGCCTTCTGTGGAACGGAATGCTGGGCACTTGCGTGCAGGTCTTTTCCGCAGTGCCATGAAAGACACATTGCGCCATTGGGACATCGGCTATGGAGCCGACTTCGTTGTGCCCGTCCACCACACCAGCCACTTCTTCGTGCAACAACTCTATGCTGATGTGCGTTGGTTCAAGGGCACACTCACCATCGGTCAGAAGCAACAGCCCATGCAACTCAAAAACAACGAGTTGAGCAGTGGTTCGCAAACATTGGGCATCAACGCACGCCCCTACCCCGAAGCGCGCCTCGCCCTACCCGACTACTGGGCAATCCCTGGCACAAAAGGCTTCCTGTCGTTCAAAGGTCATATCGCTTTTGGCATATACACCGACAACCGCTTTCAGAAGGACTTTGCCGCAGGAACTGGCGACTACGACGAGCATGTGCTGATGCACACCAAGGCTGGCTACCTGAAATTCGGGAAGCAGGGAAAACCCTTCAGTGTAGAAGCTGGCTTGGAGATGGCAACGCAGTTCGGCAACAAGCATTACGAATACACCGTCAATGGCTACAGAACCTTCACCTGTTCACATGACCTCAAAGCCTTTGCCAATGCCATCGTCGGTGGAGGAAGCGACCAAAACGATGGTGCCATCCACAACAACGAAGGCAACATGCTGGGCAGCTGGGTGTTGCGACTCAACTACGATACCAAGGATGCCACCTTCGGTTTGTATGCCGACCACTTCTTTGAGGACCATTCCGCCATGTTCCACCTCGACTACAACGGCTATGCCTCTGAGAATGGGACAATCGTGCGGAAAGACAAGCGTTATCTGCTTTATCCCCTCAAAGACATCATGCTTGGTGCCGATGTGCATCTGAAACACTGCAAGTGGCTCAGCGACGCCACATTAGAATATATCTATACGCGTTACCAAAGCGGTCCTGTCTATGCCGACCGTACATCCCAACTCCCCGACCACATTGGCGGAAAAGACGATTACTACAACAACCACATTGAACCTGGCTGGCAACACTGGGGGCAAGCGATAGGCAATCCGCTCTACCGCTCACCCATCTACAACACCGACGGAAACCTCTTGTTCCAATGCAACCGATTCACCGCATGGCACGTCGGCATTGCTGGACAACCCACCCCCGACCTCCACTATCGTCTCCGTGCCACATGGCAAGAAGGTTTGGGCACTTACGACCGCCCCTACTGCGAGCCACAGCGCACTTTCAGCATGGGCATCGAAGCCAACTATCGTCTCAGTGCCCTCTGCCGAGGATTGAGCATCGGAGCTGCTTTCGGGTTCGACCACGGAGCACTCTACGGCGACAACACTGGAGGCAGGCTCACCCTCCGTTTTGAACGATAACTTTTTCATTATCTCTCAACCATCTCACCGCATTATCACATGAAAATCATCCTATACACAGCCCTGTTCAGCACCTGCATGCTCCTCTTCGGCTGCGACATCGAGACAGCTGGCGACGGCACTTTTGATGGCAACTGGCAACTGCGCAGCATCGAGACATTGGCAACAGGCGAACAAACAGACATGTCACGGAGCTACATCTACTGGGGCATCGAAAACACCCTGCTCCAAGTGAGAGACATTGACCACGAAGACTACCACGACGACATCGGACTGGTCATCTTCTTCCGCCTCACTCACAAAAACAACCATCTGCAACTCCGCGAACCTTACAAATCCATCACCAAGGACAAACTTGAACCCCTTGAAGATGCCACCCTGCTCACCCCAATGGGCATCGCCAACACAGCAGAAGACTTCCTCGTAGAGACCCACACCAACAACACACTGGTGCTCAAAAGCGAAACCGTTCGGCTTCGCTTCAGGAAATACTAATAGCCTTTCCATGCGCAAGCCTCGTTGCTACTCATCACCAACGTCAGCACCTCAAAATCGGAGTCGGGGACATCGGCGAACCGACATCGGGGACATCGACCGACCGATGTCCCCGACTCCGATTTTGAGGTGCTAAATGTATGCCATTGCACACACCGACAGAAACGCACCGAGCGGAAGCCTTTTCTACTACCATAACCTGCAAGTAGAAAATAATCATCACCGTTCACAATAATCTACACTTTTTCACGTTTTAAGTATAAAGACCCCTACCGCAATGACGCTAAATTACGCCTATATCCTCATCGCCTTCGTGGTGAGCCTGCTTTTCTCCCTAATAGGCACGCCACTGATTGTGAAGATGTGCAACATGAATGGCATCTACGACCTGCCCAGTGCGCGCAAAGTACACAAACAGGCAATCCCACGGCTGGGCGGTTCTCTATTCATGCCCTCCTTGAGCGTAGGCGTGGCGGTCGCCATCTTTCTCATGCACCAAGGCATGAAAGGCAACTTCCACATTGGCATCTCCACCATCATGATGGTGATAGGAGCACTACTCATCTATTCCATCGGCATTCTCGACGACCTCAAAGGGATGAAAGCCAGCCACAAGTTCGTCATACAAACAATGGCAGCCCTGCTCTTCCCCCTCTGCAATTTAATGATTAGCAACCTGCATGGACTTTTCGGCATTCACGAGATGCCCCTTTGGTTCAGCTATCCTCTCACCGTCTTTGTCATCCTTCTCATCGTCAATGCCATGAACCTCATCGACGGCATCGACGGCTTGGCAGCCAGCCTCGCATTCCTCATTCTCAGTGCCTTTGCCTATCTCTACTTTCAGCTGGGAGCCTACCTTTTCTGCCTCATCTGCGTCAGCTTGGCAGGAGCCACACTCGCCTTTTTCTTCTTCAATGTCTATGGCAAGGTGGGACGACTCAAGACTTTCATGGGCGACTCCGGAAGCCTGTTCCTTGGCTACATCATCGCCTACATGGCAATCAAATACCAAATGACCCATGAGCCAGGTGGATTCCCCTATCGCGAAGAATCCCTGCTCATCTCCTTCTCGCTGGTGTTCATTCCCTGTGCCGATGTCATCCGCGTAGCAATCTCTCGCCTATTGAGCGGCAAACCCATGTTCAAACCTGACCAGACACATATCCACCATTGTATCATGCAGGTGGGCATGGACCAACACCAAACATTGGCAACCATCATTCTCCTCTTCCTCGCATTCTGCCTCATCAATTATGGGCTATACGTAGGAGGACTGAACACAACAGGAGTCGTCATCGTGGACATTCTCCTCTACACGGCTTTTATGTACAGCGTGAAAAAAATAGCAAAGCAATAACCCCCAAGCATATTCATGAACGCAAGAGTCATCGCATATTACCTGCCACAATTCCACCCTATCCCAGAGAACGACGAACACTGGGGAGCCGGTTTCACGGAATGGACAAACGTGGCCAAAGCCAAACCATTGTTCCGCGGACACTATCAACCCCATGTGCCTGCCGACTTGGGATTTTATGACCTGCGCCTACCAGAAGTGCGCGAGCAACAGGCTCAACTGGCACGGGAAGCGGGCATCGAAGGCTTTTGCTATTGGCACTATTGGTTCGGCAACGGTAAAATGCTGTTGCAACGCCCATTTGAAGAGGTACTCCAATCGGGCAAGCCCGATTTCCCGTTTTGCCTGGCATGGGCAAACCATAGTTGGACCATGGACACATGGAACAATGATCACGGGAAAACCGCCAAACGCATGATTGCCGAGCAACTTTATCCTGGCGATGAAGACTACATCGCCCACTTCAACTATTGCTTGCCCGCTTTCCGCGACAAACGCTACATCACCGTGGAAGGGAAACCTTTGTTCGTGCTGTTTGATGCCTACTTCTTCACAGACGTGAAACGCTTTATCGAGGTTTGGCGCGAACTGGCACAGAAGAATGGATTACCAGGCATTTACTTCGTGGCTATCACAAAATCCACCACCACTGCTACACGACGCGAAGACGGCACTTTCGAGCGACACATGCCTGACCTCAAAAGTAGCGCACAAGTATATAACGACATTCTTTCGCTGGGCTTTGACGGCATTAACTCCTTTGGCAAACCACGTGCTGAGATGATAAGTGAGGGGCATTACATCAATCTGGCACGCAAGTGGCTGCACCTGCATCTACCTTTCCTTCCTGCCATGAAATACGACTATCCCAAAGTCGTCAAACACATGTTCGCCCCAGAAGACGCATGGGACAATATCTTCCCGTCCATCATGCCACAATGGGACAGAAGCCCACGAGTGGGCACAGAAGAAGGCGTGTACGTCAATGCCACTCCTGAAAACTTCGAGCAACATATCCGCCACGCCCTCAAAATCATTGAGAAGAAAGACAACGAGCACCGCATCCTTTTCCTTCGTGCCTGGAACGAATGGGCAGAAGGCAACTATGTAGAACCAGACCTCAAGTATGGTCATGGATTCCTACAGGCTTTGGCGCGGGTCTTGAAATAATAAATAGCGAAAGTTTCAAGCCACGTTTCGTGTGGCTTGAATACAATGATTCAACACAAATGAAGGTCTCTTTCATCATTCCTGCATATAACGTACAACCCGTTGTGTGCTGTTGCTTGAAGTCGATACTGCCCCTGCTGCACGACGGACATGAACTCATACTGATTGACGATGGCTCAACGGATGGGACGGCACAGGCAGTACACGACTTTATTACGGCAGAGAATGTGCCGAACGCCCTTGTATTTTCCC
>CAMWJL010000080.1 GCA_947174565.1 uncultured Prevotellaceae bacterium
GCCGAGGAAGAGCATGCCGAACATCATGTAGCGGTTCAGCTTGGTGGCGCGGTTGTTGCGTAGGCTCATTTTCCGATGATTTTGTTGTATTCACTTTCGTTGTTGAGCACGTCGAGGGCGCGTTGCAGGTCTTCGTCGTCTTTGAGCATTTCCTCGACGGTGCCTGCCTGATAGTAGTAGCGTCGCACAATCTCGTTTGCCAAGAGTTTGCGGATGTCTTTCTCCTTGCGGTCCATCTCTCGCTCTATGTTGTGGACGAGTTTCTGCTCCAATGCGTCGAACTCGTCTTTGGCTTCGTCGTAGTAGCCCTCAAACCGCGCGGTCTCTTTCAGGTCTTTCAGTCGCTTCTCGCTGAGGCGGTCGTAGGTGAATCCGCTGTCCTTGACCATCTGCTTGAATGTGTCGTAGTCGGCATCGGTGATGGCAAAGTCCTTGACAGGTGGAATGGTGGGATGGCTTTGGAAGTAGCGTGTGCCCCAGTCAATTAGCACGTCGTCGTTGGAGAGGTAGAAGACGATGTTTGCCAACGTGTCGTGCTTCACCTCCACATCGGGCTTGATGCCGTTCCCCTCGCTCACTTTGCGCCCGCCAGCGGTGTAGAACACACGCTTGGAGCTGTCTGCCTTGGTGTCGATGCGCTTGCCCGTGGTGCGGTAGATTTCTGCTGCTTCGCGCAGTTTCTTGTAATCGACCTTTTGGATGCAGCGTCCCGACGGCAAATAGTATTTGGCTGTGGTCAGCTTGATGCTGCCGTTGTAGGGCAGTTCGCGCGAACTCTGCACCAGTCCTTTGCCGTAGGTGTCGCAACCCACGACCACGGCGCGGTCGAGGTCCTGCAATGCTCCCGACACGATTTCGGCTGCGCTGGCGGTCTCTTCGTTGACCAGCACCGCCAGGGGAATGTCGAGGTCGAGCGGTTGGCTTGACGTGGTGTAGGTGTAGTTGGCGGCAATCATCTTGCCCTTCGTTTCCACCACGGTGGTGTTCTGCGGCACGAACAGGTTCACGATGTCCACAGCCTCGTTCAGCAGTCCGCCACGGTTGTTGCGCAGGTCGATGATGAGTGCCTTGGCTCCCTGCTCTTTCATGGAGATGACCGCCTTGCGCAGTTCCTTGGCACAGCCCTCGGTGAACTCGGCAAGGAAGATGTAGCCCACATCGCCGCGCATTCCGTAGTAGGGCAGGGCGGGGTTCTTGATGCTGCGGCGCGTGATTTTGAATTGGCGTGCCTTCTTCTCGCCTGGTCGCAGCGCACGTATCACGAAGGTGGTGCCTGGTTCGCCGCGCAACAGCTCGCTGACCTCGGTGGAGTTCATACCTTTGAGGTCTTTGTCGTCTATTTGCAACAGCACGTCGCCCACTTGCAGCCCCACTTCGGCGGCTGGCATGTCGGGGTAAGGCTCTTGGATGATGACCGTGGAGTCGTTGCGCATGCGGATGATGGAGCCGATGCCGCCATACTTGCCTGTGGTCATCATCTTCAGGTCGCCCATATCCTCTTCGGGATAGAACTGGGTGTATTCGTCGAGCGAGCGCGACATGGCGTCGATGCCCACACGGATGAGTTGCTCGGGTTTCAGGGAATCGACATAGAAGATGTCGAGCTGGCGATAGAGGCTGTTGAATATGTCTAAGTTCTTGGCTACAGCAAAGTTGTGCTCTGTCTGTGCGTTCAGGGACAGAAAGGCCAAAGTGGCCAACCATGTGAATAAGGTCTTTTTCATTTGTAAGTCGTTGATTTGCTTGCAAAGGTACACAACTTAATTCATAAATTCATAATTCACAAATCAGAATTACGGTCCTGCTCGTTATTTGGACGAAAAAGGTGTCCCGAATGGCAACTTCTCTCAGTGTTTTAGTTAATTATGAGTTGAAAAAGTGTACCTTTGTATCCGATGAATGAAAAGGAGCAACAGCGTTTGGTGCGACGCTACTATCAGTATCTGAAGTTGGAGAAGGCGAGTTCGACCAACACGATTGATGCGTACATGCGTGACTTGGACAAATTCCTCCGCTTTGTTGCCGACGAGGGGAAGGACTTCACGCAGGTGGAGTTGGAGGACTTGCACCATTTTGCCGCCCTGATGGTGGATGTAGGCATCTCATCTACATCGCTCTCGCGCATTCTGTCGGGAGTGCGTAGCTTCTATCATTTCTTGGTGCTTGGCGATGTGTTGGAGACGAATCCGACAGAACTGCTGGAGTTTCCGAAGAAACCTCTGCACTTGCCAGATGTGCTGTCGGTGGAGGAGATTGATGCTATCGAAGAGGCGATAGACCTGAGCCTGTTGGAAGGGCAACGGAACAAAGCCATCATTGAGACGCTGTTCAGTTGCGGCTTGCGTGTAAGCGAGTTGATTGGATTGAAAATCAGCGATTTATTTCTTGACGAAATGTTTATCAAGGTGGAGGGAAAAGGCTCTAAACAGCGTTTGGTGCCTATCTCGGAGAAGGCTGTCCACGAACTGCAACTCTACTTCCAAGACAGGAACTTGTTGGCGATTCCGCCTGAGCATCAGGACTATGTGTTTGTGAGTTTCCGTCGCAAGAAGCCATTGACACGCGTGATGGTGTTTCTGATGATTAAGGACTTGGTGGCGAAGGCGGGCGTTAAGAAGGCGGTGTCTCCCCACACGTTCCGTCACTCATTTGCCACCTCGTTGCTGGAGGGTGGGGCGAATCTGCGTGCCATTCAAGCGATGCTCGGTCACGAGTCAATAGCCACTACTCAAATATACACTCATATTGATACTTCACGGCTGCGTGAGGAGATATTGCTGCATCATCCGCGCAACATGCGGAAACAAAAATAGGCACGAAGTTCTTTCGTACCTATTTCTTTTTGTGGATGTATGTTTTTGTTATTGCTTGCTTTTGCGTGTGGCGTTGCGGTTGCGAACGCTCTTTACTTTGTCTGGCTTTTGTTTGGTTATTTTGCTGGGTTTCTGTTGGGGCAGTGGTGTAGCGGTCGGGTTCCATGTCTGCGAGATTTCCCACTGCGCTTTTAAAGTCAGTGATTCTGGATAGTAATATACCTGCTCGGGTTGCAGTTGCAGGTCATAGTCACCTGTGTCCCACACGCCATTGCCGTTCTCGTCTTCAAACATGCGCAGGTAGTAGGTGCCTGGTGTGATGAAGTAGAAATCGGCTCGACCGTCTTGGGCTTTCAAAGTCTTTACCACCTTGTCGCTGCCGTCCATCAGTTGAATAACGGCGGATGGATGAGAGCCTTGGAGGGTGACAAAGAGGGTGGAGTAGCTGTCGAGTGCCTTCATGCGAATGGTTTTCGTCTGTGCTTCTGTACGTTTGCCGTAAATGTTGACAAAAGCGGCAGTGTCGAGTTGCAGCTGATAGGTCGAATCGGCTTCCCATTCAGCGTAGAGACGGTAGTGGCGAGGTTTGTTGGGCACTTGTCGTATCAGGCACTTGGTGGGTACATAGAGGGTATCGACCTGGATGGAGAAATGCACCTTGGAGGGGTCGAAGGAGCTGATAGGCTCGTTGAAGTAGAAGTCGATGTTCTTGTCTGGATCCATTCCCTGCGTATTGCTGGTCTTGAAGTCCATGAACTCCTCTGGCATAGGCGGAATTTCAAGGTCGTCCTCTTCTTCCTTCTTTTTCTTCTTGCTCTTTTTTTCTACCACCTCATTGTCTTCTTTGGCGACTTTGCGAGCGGCACGGCGTTCTTCCTTGACCTTCTCGCGATATTCCTCTGCCCACTCCTCGAACTTCTCTTTCTGTTGCTTCGCCAATTTGGCTTTGGTGAGTTTAGACACCATCATGAGCGTGTCTGTCCGTATGGCGAGATTGCCCGTGGTGTCTGTGGCGAAGTAGTCAAGTTGCACCTCCAGCGTGTCAAGGTTATAGATGAGGGAGTCACGTATCCAGTAGTCGATGGTGTCGTTGTGCTGGCTGGCATCAATGACAAACGCATCTGTGGCGTTGAAGTTCAAGCCAGTCAGCTTGGGCAACGTGTCGGACGGAGCTGTAAAATAGAGGGTGAACTGTTGCAGGGTGGGGCGTTCGTTTTTCAGCAGATAGCGATTTTGGTTGTTTGGCTCGAAAGCCATGAGCACGATGTCATCGGGGTAATAGTGTGTGTAGGGTACCATGACGATGGAGTCGTAGTGGATGCTGTCATGCCAAATGGTGTCTGGTCGTATGTCGGGCTTGCTGGAGGTGGTCAGGATGTGTTTGGAGAAAGCCACCTTCTCTGCCCGTTGGTCGTAGAGGTAGTTCTGGTTTTGGTCGTTAAGGGCGAACACACGATAATCGCCCTGCGACAGACCTTTGACGGTGAAGTGTCCACGGCTGTCAGTGCGCGAGATGCGCTCAAATGGCTTGGTGTGGAAAATGGAGTCGGGGACATCCTTTATCGGGGCATCTGCTGTGTCTGTGTCCAATTTGTACAATCCCACTAATATGCCCTTGATGGGTTCGAGGTTGCTGGCTTCGAGCACATGCCCTGACACTTGGAACGTATCGACTTGCTCGCCTGTAGAGAACGTGAAAGTATAGTCGCCGTATGGATTCCCCTCGTTGTTATCGACAATGGCATCTGCAAAGGCAATCGTGTAGGTCATGTTGGACTTGAGGGAGTCCAACAATGTAACAGTCACTTTCTTGCCAATGGCTTCAATTTCTGGCTGTTCGATTTGTGGGGGCGAGATAACGACCTTCTCCATCGCATCGTCAATCTTGATAATCTCGTCGAACTCGATAGTCACCTTCTTCACGTCCTTGACATTGGTTGCGCCATACTTGGGCGAGGTGCGCACCACCTTGGGTGGAGTCTCGTCGTAAGGACCTCCATCGGGTGTGCCGATACGGGCACAGGAGACAAGTAGAAAACAATGGGCAATGAACAATGAACAATAAACAATGAAGCTATGCAGCTTGGTCGTCTTGTGAGCAATATGTGTGGAACGCTTCATTGTTGTTTCTTTATTCGTTGTTAATTATTCATTGTTCATGGAAATCAGCTCTTCGATATATTGGCGTGAATTGCTGAGGCGTGGAATCTTGTGTTGTCCGCCCAACTTGCCTTTGCTTTTGAGCCACTCGTCGAACAGCCCTGTTTTCGCTTCGATAATTTCCAGCCTTTGGAGGGTGATGTCTTTGTGACGTTTAGCTTCGTAGTCGGAGTTGATGGCTTGTAACGAACGGTCTAAGATGGTGGCGAACTCCTCAATGGAACTGGGGGCTTTGGCAAACTCAATGACCCATTGGTGACGGCATTTTGCGTTGCTGTCCATGAAGATAGGAGCGGCTGTGTAGTCTTTTACCTGTGCGCCAGTAGCGACACAGGCTTGCAAAAGCCCTTTTTCCGCATTGTCAACGATCAGTTCTTCGCCAAACGCATTGATGTAATGCTTGGTACGCCCAGTGATACGGAACTTGTAAGGATTTGCCTGTGAGAACTTTATGGTGTCGCCAATCAAGTATCGCCACAAACCGCAGTTGGTGCTGATAATCATGGCGTAGTTTACGTCTGGCTGCACCTCCCACAATGGTACAATCTTTTGCTCGTCGATGGGGTATCCGTTGTCGTTAAGGTTGTCCATAGGACAGAACTCGTAGAAGATGCCGTAGTCAATCATTAAGAGCATGTTGGGGTCGGAGAGGTCGTTCTGCAAGCCGAAGAAACCTTCACTCGCATTGTAGGTCTCCATATAGTGCATGTTGGACAGACCTATGATGCTCTTGTACTGCTCTCTGTAGGGCGTGAAAGCCACACCTCCGTGGAAAAAGACCTCCAAATCGGGCCACACCTCATCCAAACGGTCAACGCCCTTCAGTTCCATCACACGTTTTAGCACACTGAGCATCCATGAGGGTACACCACTGATGTTGGTGATATTCATGTCCATGGCAGCATGTGCAATCTTGTCGCGCTTCTCTTCAAAATCACTCAGTAGGGCAATTTGCTTCTTGGGCACACGGATAACCTTGGCAGCCGTAGGAATGTTTTCAATGAGAATGGCACTCAGGTCGCCCACCAAGCTGTTCGGCGTATTGAGATTGGGCGAGTGGCTTCCTCCCAAAATGAGGCTCTTGCCCGAGAAAAATTTGCTGTTGGGATTGATGTGCAGATAGCTTACGATGCAATCTGTTCCACCTCGGTAATGGATGTTCTTGAGTCCCTCGCCACTGACAGGAATGAACTTGCTCTTGTCATTCGTTGTGCCCGACGACTTGGCGTACCAGTGAACCACGCCTGGCCAAAGGATATTCTCTTTGCCTTTGCGCATTTCGTGGATATAACTCTTCAATTCCTCATAGGTGTTTACATGTACCTGATTGCGGAATTGCTCATAAGAGTCAATTTGGTCATAGTTGTGTTCTTTGCCCCATAGCGTCTTTCTGCCTTGACGGATGAGGTGACGGAAAATCTTTTGCTGGATTTCTTTCGGTTTCGTAGCGTATTTCTCCAGCTGCTTCTGTCTTCGGGAAAAATATATCTTATTGAGGAAGCCTGTCGTGTTCATTACAATGAATTTTAGTCGTACAAAGGTACGGATAAGTGCGTACAATACAAAAGGAAAACGCCTTTTTCCACCTTTGTCTTATTGTTTCTCGTCCTCAGGGGCTGGAGTCGGTTTCTTTCGGGCGTTCTTGATGCTGTTCAGTAAATCTTTGTCTCGTTTGATGCGTTGGAACGCTTGCTTAGCTGCGTTTTGGTCGCTTTCCTTCTTGCTGTATCCGTTGCCAGTTCCACAAGGAATGCTTTCGATGAGGACTGTGGAGTGGAACATAGGTACATTGTGCCCCTTGCCAGCACGCAACTCCTGTTGGTCGAAGATTGCCTTGTATCGGAATTTTTGACACCATTCAAGGAGGGCACTCTTGAAGTTCTCTTCCTTCTTTGCCAGCTCCTCAATGTTGATGTAGTGTTTGAATACCACATCCTCCAGAAAACGGTAGCAGTAGCTGAATCCGCGGTCAAGATAAATGGCACCAAAGAAAGCTTCAAACGCATTGCCGTTCATGAAGCTGTTGTGTCCTGTTGTGACGGCTCCTGTGTGCTTGACGAGCTTGTCGAGACCTAACTCCACAGCGAGTTTGTTGAGCGATTTGCGACAAACGATTTTGCTCCTCAGATTGGTGAGGAATCCTTCCTGCTTGCATCCGTAATGCTTGTAGAGAATGTCGGCAACAATAGCTCCCAGCATGGCATCGCCCAAGAACTCCAGACGCTCATTGTTGATGTAAGTGAGAGAACGGCACTTCTCTTTCTGCGCCTGAATTTCCAGTTCTTGTAGTTCCTTGCGCATCTTGTATTTCGTTCGCGACGCGCTTTGGGTCTTGTCATGCTCATGGTATGCCACCGACTTGTGCATGAGTGCCAAGCGGTAAAACTCTATGTGGTGCGGATAGAAACCGAGAATGGATTTGAGGCGTAAAAAAGGCTTCTTTTCAGTGACGAAAAGAAGCCTAATTGTATCGAATGAATCTGAAATCACCATGTAGTTTAATCAAGTTCCCGAGGGATGAATCCCACGAGATTACTGGTATTTCTTAAAGATAACACTTGCGTTGTGACCGCCGAAACCGAAGGTGTTGCTAAGTGCGGCGCGTACAGTGCGCTGCTGAGCCTTGTTGAAGGTGAAATTGAGCGTGTAGTCAATCTCAGGGTCTTCGTCACCTTCTGTGTGGTTGATGGTTGGTGGCACAATATCGTTCTTCACAGCTAGGACACAAAGCATCGCTTCAACAGCTCCTGCGGCACCGAGGAGGTGTCCTGTCATAGACTTTGTGGAGCTGATGTTGAGCTTGTAAACAGCGTCGCCAAACACTTCCTTGATGGCTTTTGCCTCAGAGATGTCGCCCACATGAGTGGAAGTGCCGTGTACGTTGATGTAGTCAACGTCTTCGGGCTTCAAGCCAGCATCTGCGAGTGCGCGCTCCATCACGAGCTTTGCACCGAGACCCTCAGGGTGAGTGGCCGTGATATGGTATGCGTCGGCAGACATGCCAGCACCCACCATCTCGGCGTAAATCTTGGCACCACGTGCTTTAGCGTGCTCAAGTTCTTCAAGAATCAGGATGCCTGCACCTTCGCCCATCACGAAGCCATCACGGCTTGCGCTGAAAGGACGGCTTGCCTTTTCAGGCTCGTCGTTGCGGGTGGAAAGTGCCTTCATGGCATTGAAACCACCCACGCCCATAGCTGAAATGGCTGCTTCAGCACCACCAGTCACGATAGCGTTCGCCTTACCCAAACGAATCAGGTTGAACGCATCTGCCAGTGCGCTTGAAGAAGAGGCGCATGCCGAAGTTGTAGTGTAGTTGGGGCCACGGAATCCATACTGAATGGAGATATGACCAGAGGCAATATCTGCAATCATCTTCGGGATGAAGAACGGATTGAACTTGGGACCAAGTTTAGGACCATTGATAGCGTAGTCGCCAGCTTCTTCCTCGAAAGTCTTGATACCTCCGATACCAACACCCAACACAACTCCGATTTCGTTCTTGTCAACAGTCTCGAGGTCCATGCCTGAATCTTCAATGGCCATCTTGGCTGCTGCAACAGCATACTGCGTGTAGAGGTCCATCTTGCGGCTTTCCTTACGGTCAATGTAGTCAGCCGAGTTGAAACCTTTCACCTCGCATGCGAACTGAGTCTTGAACTGTGAAGCGTCGAAATGAGTAATAGGACCTGCACCGCTCTTGCCAGCCTTGATGTTCTCCCAAGACTCCTCGGCAGTGTTGCCAAGTGGCGTGAGCGCGCCGATACCTGTTACTACGACTCTTTTCAATTCCATAATAATAATAATAGTACAAAGAATTGAAAGATTGAAGCAACCATGCGTGCATGGCTGCTTCAATCTCTCAACTGTTTAATTTATTTTGCGTTAGCTTCGATGTAAGCGATGGCGTCACCAACAGTACCAATCTTTTCAGCCTGGTCGTCAGGAATATTGATACCGAAAGCCTTCTCGAACTCCATGATAAGCTCTACAGTGTCGAGAGAGTCAGCACCGAGGTCGTTAGTGAAACTTGCTTCTGGCTTTACTTCTGCTTCATCAACGTTGAGCTTCTCAACGATGATTGATTTTACTCTTGATTCAATTTCAGACATAATCTTAATGTTTTTAAGTGTTAATGATTACTTTCTTTTATTGTTGGTTATTCACCGATTTGCGCTACAAAGGTAGGAATAATTCTTTGACTTCTCCAAGAATATTCTCATAAAAAGCACTTTTATTGCACAATATGAATGGATTGTGTGCAAAACCGCTGGTATTTGTAGCGTTTTAGTATTTCTACTTTGCAAAATCAATCTTCGCGGTTGGCACGCTTGCGCTCAAGGTGGTCAAGGATGATTTTACGGATGCGCATGCTCTTGGGCGTCACCTCCACATACTCGTCGGCCTTGATGTATTCGAGTGCCTCCTCCAGCGAGAGCTGAACGGGCGGAATGATGTGCGCCTTTTCGTCAGTTCCGCTTGCGCGCACATTTGTTAATTGTTTGGCTTTCGTTACGTTGATGACCAAATCAATCTCGTGTACGTGCTCGCCCACCACTTGTCCGGCATACACCGTGTCTTGTGGGAAGATGAAGAACTTGCCACGGTCTTGCAGGTGGTCGATGGCGTAAGCGTAGGCAGTGCCCGACTCCATGGCGATGAGCGAGCCGTTTGTGCGACGTGTCAGTTCGCCCTTGAAAGGCTGGTAGCTCTTGAATCGGTGTGCCATAATTGCCTCGCCTTGGCTGGCAGTGAGCACATTGGTGCGCAGACCGATGATGCCGCGTGAAGGAATTTCAAACTCGATGTTCGCGCGTTCGCCTTGGACTTCCATGCTCACCATTTCGCCCTTGCGGCGTGTCACCATGTCAATCATCTTGCTGGCAAACTCCTCGGGCACATTGATGGTCAGTTCCTCAATCGGCTCACACTTCTCGCCGTTGATTTCCTTGAAGATGACCTGTGGCTGACCCACCTGCAATTCGTAGCCCTCGCGGCGCATCGTCTCAATGAGCACCGAGATATGCAGCACACCGCGTCCGCTCACAATCCACTGGTCTGTCGTACCTTCCTTCATTTCCACCCTCAGGGCCAGATTCCTCTCCAGCTCCTTATAGAGGCGGTCGCCGATGTGGCGGCTTGTGCAGAACTTGCCCTCCTTGCCGAAGAAAGGTGAGTTGTTGATGGTGAAGAGCATCGACATCGTAGGCTCGTCAATCGAGATGGTAGGCAGTGCCTCAGGCTGCTCGAAGTCGCAGATGGTGTCGCCAATCTCAAAGTTCGACAAGCCAATCACAGCGCAGATGTCGCCAGAGCTGACAGCCTCTGTGGCACGGTGTCCCATGCCCTCAAACGTGTGCAGTTCCTTAATCTTGGTTTTCTCGCTGCTGCCATTGCGATGCACGATGGTGATGTTCTGACCCGCTTTCAGTGTGCCGCGATGTACACGGCCCACCGCGATGCGCCCCGTGTAGGTGGAGTAATCCAGAGACGTGATGAGCATCTGTGCCGTTCCCTCCAGCCGTTCAGGGGCAGGGATGGTGTCGAGAATCACGTCGAGCAAGTAGGTGATGTCGTCTGTAGGTGTCTTATAGTCAGGCCCCATCCATCCCTGCTTTGCCGAACCATACACCACGGGGAAGTCCAGTTGCTCCTCGGTGGCATTGAGCGAGAACATCAGGTCGAACACCATCTCATACACCTCCTCGGGACGGCAGTTCGGCTTATCGACCTTGTTCACCACCACCACGGGCTTCAGCCCAATCTCCAGTGCCTTCTGCAACACGAAACGTGTCTGCGGCATCGGACCTTCAAACGCATCCACCAACAGGATGCAGCCGTCTGCCATGTTCAGCACACGCTCCACCTCGCCGCCAAAGTCCGAGTGTCCCGGTGTGTCGATGACGTTAATCTTCGTGCCCTTATAATTGATGGAGACGTTCTTTGAGAGAATGGTTATCCCTCGTTCACGCTCCAGTTCGTTGTTGTCCAAAATCAAATCGCCCGTCTGCTGGTTCTCGCGGAAAAGGTTTCCTGCCAGCAGCATCTTGTCAACCAGCGTCGTTTTCCCGTGGTCAACGTGCGCAATAATCGCAATGTTCCTGATGTCCTGCATAACCTACCTGATGATTCAAAATCGGGCGCAAAGGTACGGAAAATAATTGAGAATCGAAGAGTGGCGACCGAGAATTACTCCATTCAGCGTGCCGAAAGAGAGGGCGAGGAGTGAAAAAAGCGCATTGCCAGACGTGAAAAACCACGTTTTGCAGTAAATAATTCGCCATTCTCACGCTTCATTTCTCAATTATTTGCTACCTTTGCCCCCGATTTCCAGCGAGTTAGTCATTCGGCTGAAAGAATACTGGCGCGTTGGACAACACATTATTTATAATTATATACACAAAAACACTATGTATTTAGATTCAGCAAAAAAGGCAGAAATCTTTGCCGAGTACGGTGCTTCTGCCACTGACACAGGCTCTTGCGAGAGCCAGATTGCGCTCCTCACCTATCGTATCCAGCACCTCACACAGCATGTGAAGGCCAATCACAAGGACTATGTGACGAACCGTGCCCTTGTGCAGCTCGTAGGTCAGCGTCGTCGTTTCCTTGCCTACCTGAAGCGTAAGGACATTGAGCGTTATCGTGCCATCATCAAGAAGCTCGGTCTCCGTAAGTAATCCTTTCGGACAAGCGTCTTATCAAGCCTCGGTATCCCAACAGGGACACCGAGGCTTTCTTTTGTGCCGTGGTGCAGGTGTGCCATGAGGGGTGCTGTCTGTGCCTCAAAATTAGTGTGAGTTCATCGAACTCACACTAATTACTACTCAACGCCAGCGGAATTAAAAAACACACTGGCGTTGAGTCTTATTGTAATCCAATTTATAATTCTTCGAATCTAAATGTCGAATATATAACATTACTCACTAACGATCAATCTCAGCATATCTTGACTCAGAATCATACGATTTTCTGGAACTTTTGCTATTGCTACATCTACAATCTTTTTCAAAGAGAGTGTTGTCGTAACTCCCTTATCAAGCAATTGCCAATCTTCCACAGACACTCCATAAGCTTTATACAATTTGTAGATTAGAATATCGACATCTATATCGTACTCCGTGATATACATCGGATCGCCCCCCTCCCTTGTGAGGCAAGATTCAACAATGTCACTAGCTTGAGCAAGGCAAATAGCCTTTCTGCAATTATGAATCAACCATTCGTATTCTGTTTCTGAATCGCCGAATCTGTAAATTATAGTGGAATACTCTTCTTTGGTTAAATCTAAATGGTAGTTCGAGTTTAGGCTATTAACCAATTCTGACCATCGAACTTTACACATATCTACATAATACGGATTGTCCGAATTACCCCAACTGTTTTTATAGAATTGATAACAGCATTTTCTTACAACATTTGTTATATATAGAATAGTACTATTGTCAATACATTGAGAAGTCTTATTGGCATTTGAAGCGTTTTTTGAAGTTATACCTTTCTCCGAAATAGATACAGACCCCATTTCTTTTAACAATTTCTGTGATTGTGATGTCAAGTTTCCTTTTTCTGAAAGAATAGGGGTGTCTAAAACTGATTTTATCGCCTTAGCCAAACTTGCACTAGCCGCTACGCATTCTTTCTGTTGCTGACTAAAAGAACTAAAATCATTCCCATGTTCGTCTATGACCTTCTGCATTTGTTTGATAGCCATATCAAAGTATCTTTCCAACTTAGAAAGTAGTTCACGAAACATGTCTGCTCGTTTTGCTATTGCCCGACAAAGATCAATTGCGGCATCCATATCCTCTGAGTATTTCCTGGCCTGAGCCAAGTTGGAATATGCTTCATCTTTAGCTTTACTTGCTTTAGCTCCTACAATAAGCCCCATAATAGCTAATGCGGGACCAGCAACTAATCCCCCAAGAACCATAGTGCCCCCAGCCATTCCTAATCCTCCGGTAGCCAAAGAACCTCCGCCAAAAAAAGCTAATGTAGCATTTGTAGCAGCCGCACCACTTAAACTGGCGATAGCAGTACCCGTAGATGCGGC
>CAMWJL010000081.1 GCA_947174565.1 uncultured Prevotellaceae bacterium
CTCATCATCGTGGCAGGCTTCTTCGAGGTGTTTTTCCGTAGTTATCAGAAAGCGTGGGCGATGGAAAGCTCGCTGGTGGCAGGCGGTTTCTTGGTATTTCTTGTGCTGAACATGATGACGCTGGCGAATCCGAAAGGCAGAAACCGTTCGCGGTATGAGACATTGGCTGACACCGTGAAGAATGAGTTGCAGGTGGTGGCGCGCATTCGGCAGAAGCCGCATGTACTTCCTGTTGTGATGAGTCTTTTTTTCCTGTTGCTGCCTCAAGCATTGCTGTTCAACACTCGTGTGTTCTTCCTGTTAACTTCGGTGGAGCAGGGCGGATTAGGCTGTTCGGTGCAGGATGTCGGCTTTGCCCAAGGCACCATTGGCGTGCTGGCGTTTTCGTTTGGTTTGGCTTGGGGGCGTGCATTGATGAAGCGGTATGGCATATCCCGTTTGTTTGGTACGACCGCTGTCGTGTTGACGCTTTCCCCCCTCTCGTACATGCTGATGGCTTCCGCTCCGCAGGTAAATAATCTGTGGCTGTTGTGCTGTGTCACGTTCTTCGCGCAGTTCTGTTTCGGCTTTGGACTCAATGTGTGCCGTCTGTATGTACCTTACATTTCCGAACAGCGTTACCGAAACACGACCAATTTCTTTTATGTCCCCTTAGTCATTACGCTGATGCTTGTCCCGATGGCTTTGTCGGGTTGGCTCTGTCATCAGTTGGGCTATTCCTGTTACTTCATCCTCTGCACCTCAATGGCTCCCGTAGCATGGCTTGTGCTGAGACTATGCAGGATTTCTTCTCATTTTTCACATCCTCAAAACTAACAATCATTCCCTATGAATCCTTCCCACACTAAAGCTTATACATGGGTGCCCAGCCTTTATTTGGGCGAAGCGTTGCCCTACTCGGCGGTGATGCTCATTTCCGTCATTATGTTTAAGGAACTCGGTCTCACCGATGGGCAAATCACTGTCTATACAGGTTGGCTCGGTCTTCCGTGGGTCATCAAGCCCATTTGGAGTCCTATTGTGGATAACCTCAAGACCAAACGCTGGTGGATTGTCTCCATGCAGTTCCTTATGGGCATTGCCTTGGCACTCGTGGCATTCACCTTGCCCACCGACTTCTGGTTGCAGGGTTCATTAGCCGTCTTCATGCTCATCGCCTTTGCCAGTGCTACCCACGACATTTCCGCCGATGGCTTCTATATCATAGGGCTTCCTGACAAGGAGCAGGAACTCTATGTAGGTGTGCGCAACACGTTCTATCGCATCGGGATGGTGATAGGGCAGGGTGGGTTGGTGCTTTTGGCTGGCTATATGCAGCAAGGAGTCTTTGGCGAGTCGGTGCAGTCGCTGTCAGCCTCGTGGATGGCGGTCTTCCTCATTCTCGGGGTGCTCATGTTTCTGTTAGGACTTTACCATGCTTTCATCCTTCCCAAGGTGGAGACGGTGGTGCATGACCGATTCGACTTCAAGGAACAACTGCGTGAGTTCGGACGCACTTTGCAAGTGTTCGTCACCAAGCCTCATCTTGTTTCTGCGCTCTGTTTCATCCTCCTGTTCCGTCTGCCCGAAGGACTGCTGACCAAGATTGTGCCGCTCTTCCTTACTCGCTCCGCTGCTGAAGGAGGATTGGCGATGAGTGATGTGGATTTCGGGCTTATCTACGGCACTTTGGGCGTTATCGGTCTCCTGTTGGGTGGTGTCTTGGGTGGATGGGCGGTGTCCCGATGGGGCTTGAAGAAATGCCTTTGGCCGCTTGTGCTCTGTATCACGCTGCCTGACATGGTGTATGTCTATCTCAGCTATTTCCCTTCCGCTGAATTATGGCTGGTTGGTTTGTGTGTGTGCATCGAGCAAATCGGCTATGGATTGGGCTTTGCGGCATACACGCTCTTTTTGGTTCACTTCTCCCGTGGCGAACGTTCCACGGCGGTGTTCTCTATCTGCACGGCAGGACAATATCTCGGTGGTGTCATGCTGCCGGGCATGGTGTCAGGTCTTATTTCCGAGAGCATTGGTTACCAAAATTTCTTTTGGCTTATCATGGCATTCTGTCTCGTCACTTTCACGGTTACTGCTTTTGTGAAGATTGAAGGAAAGTAGCCCCTGTTCGTCCCAAGAACGTCTCTTTTATTCTCAAATAGCAAGGTTGGGCGTGAGCCTTAAAACACTTCTGCGTGTGGAGCGGTTTCACAGCCTCTAAATCGGAGTCCCCGACATCGGTCAGTCGATGTCGGGGACTCCGATTCGTCGATGTCGGGGACATCGATTTTGGGTGGTATTTTGGTCATGACTCACATTTTTGTAGGATTCGTTGGAGGCAAGGAAAAATCTCATTAACTTTGCCGTCAATATACGAAATTCTATGAGAAAGTTTTTAGCTTTGATGCTGTTGGCAGGAGTGTTATTTTCTTGTCAAGATGAGTCTGTCAGCGATGATGGGGCAGACGATGCTTTTGTTCCACTATGTTTCGACAAGGAGTATTACGAGAAGCCTTTCTTGGAACGCTTTCAGTCCATTGCATTTAGTGGTGGGAGTGATGACCTCTCAATCGAAGTGTCGGATGCTGAGATATTGGATGCTGCTATGGGTAATGGGAAAATATACATAGCACCGAAAAAGAAAGGTATCGTTGACGTTGTGGTGAGAGATGATGCCGATGACACAAGCGTTGCTATCAAGATTAAGGTCATAGACAAGTATTTGTGTTTGCGTTTAGCCGCTCCAGTTCCTAATGGTTCACGTTATTATAGGAAAGGAGACCGTTTGTTCTTAGTGAATGATAAGAACGGAACTTTCTATCTGTATGATGACGCTTGGAGTTTGAAAAACACGGGAAGTTATCGTCTGTTCAGGGAAAACGCTCAATGCCGCCTGTCGTTGTCTTTTTCAGAAAAAGACGTTTTTGTGTATGATATATCCAAGAGTTCGCATGGTTTGCTTTTTGGAATCATTCCTTCTTATTTGGATTGTTCGTGGGGGAATGGGGACTTGGTAGGTTGTTCTCGCTCGGAACTCTCCGTAACGAGCATGACTGCTGTTGACCTTGACACGAATGATGCTTATATCTTTTATGCCGATACGGCAGAAATGCCTTATGGAATATTGAATTAACGTGTGTCCGATGAAGAACTTACGTTCATGAAAAGTGATAATGTTTGCTAAACCATTGCGAGGATAGCGAGTTTTTCATAACTTTGCAACTCAAATCTGCATATTTCACCAGATGAAGAGACTTTTAACCTGCATTCTCACCATTGTTGGCATCTTGATGGGCGTATCGTGTGGCGAAGACCGCACCTACGAGTATGAGGAAAAGACACAGCACAACCATTGGGCTTATGACGTGATTCTCGACACCTATTTGTGGGCCGACTCGCTGAATGATTTCATCCCCACTTGGAAGTCCTTCTTTTCCACGCCCTCATCTTTTCTTTCGACGCTGACAGCCAAGAGCCAACACTCCGACAAGTGGTCGTATGTCCTCGTTGACACCTTGGAGGAAGACCCCCATCAGCGAGGCTACTTCAACCATTTCGATTCCTATGGACTCGACTTTGTGCTGATGACAGACCCCACAGGACAAACGACCCGTTCCGTCCTTCGTGTGCTTACCGTCTATCCCAACAGCCCTGCCGAACAGGCTGGTTTGGTGCGCAACGACTTCATCTGTGCCTACGGTTCTTACGAGGATGGTAACTCGTCCGCTTACAAGATTTCCAGCAAGAACGTCTCACGCTTTCAGAAGGGCATTGAACGCTCCATTGAGGTGCGCCATCTGGCACAGGATGAGGCGGAAGGACGCTTTTATTGGGAAGACACCGTCACCGTCTTTTTGGGCGCATCCCGATATGTGGAAGACGAGCCTTTCCCTGTTGCTCGTATTGTTGAGGCTAATGGTTTGAAAGTGGGCTATCTTATGTGTACACGGCTACTCGATGTGCTCTTGGAACGCCCCATTATACGCTCCAATACCTTTTCTGGTCAGGAACAGCTGGACGATTACATGACGCTGATGAAACGAGCCAATGTCACCGAAATGGTGCTCGACTTTCGCTTGTGCAACGATGGTACGCTCGACATGGCACGCCGCCTTGCCAGCTATGTTGTCGCTCCTTCCGCTCTCAGCACCCCATTTGCGCAAACCCTGTGGAACAAACGCTATCAGGCGAACAATCAGACTCTTTCCTACGATACCTCTGTCGAGAATCTTAACCTGAACCGTGTCTATATCCTCACGGGGACTTATACGCAAGGAGCTGCCGAGTGGGTCATCCGCTCTTTGCAGCACGCTATGGGTATCGACAACGTGGTGGTGATAGGCAGGCGGACGGCTGGTCAAGACGTGATGATTCAAGAGGTTGGCGATAAGTTCCATGTACGTCTCTTCCCTGTGGTTGCCTATGTTGCTGATGGTGGTGGCAACTGTGGTTGGGGCAGCATTGCGCCAACCATAGAGATGGACGAGCAGAATTATCTCTATTTGGGCGAGTACGGCACGCTTGATGACATTATGCTATATACAGCCGTAGCAAATATGCTCGGAATCGGTCAGAATGACAGCGAATCCGAAGAAAACTCGGACAAAACGACAGAATAATACCCGTTGGAACGATAGTTGCAGAAGTGCTTGGTCGGAATGTATTACTAAAAACCAAGTACAGTTATGAACAACAACTATCAGAATCAGAATGGGCAGCAACCGTCTGCCAAGGAGGTTCTTGAAAAATATGCAACGAACCTCGTGGAACGGGCTAAGAACGGCAAGCTCGACCCTGTCATCGGTCGTGACGAGGAAATTCGTCGAATCTTGCAAATCCTTAGCCGCCGTACCAAGAACAACCCTATCCTTATCGGTGAGCCAGGTACGGGTAAGACCGCCATTGTAGAGGGTCTTGCAGGGCGTATCGTGCGTGGCGATGTGCCAGAGAACCTGAAAGATAAGCAACTCTACTCGCTCGACATGGGTGCGCTCATTGCAGGTGCCAAGTACCAAGGCGAGTTTGAGGAAAGGCTCAAGGCTGTCGTCAAGGCGGTGGTGGAGAGCGAGGGGCAAATCATCCTCTTCATCGACGAGATTCACACTCTTGTAGGTGCGGGGCAGACGAGCGGTGCGATGGATGCCGCCAACATCCTGAAGCCAGCTTTGGCGCGTGGCGAACTTCGTTCCATTGGTGCCACCACCCTTGATGAATACCAAAAGTACTTTGAGAAGGACAAGGCGTTGGAGCGACGTTTCCAAACCGTAATGGTGGATGAGCCAGACGTGCCATCGTCCATCTCCATCCTCCGAGGCTTGAAGGAACGTTACGAGAATCACCACAAGGTGCGCATCAAGGACGAGGCCATCATTGCCGCAGTCGAACTCAGTAACCGCTACATTACCGACCGTTTCCTGCCCGACAAGGCCATCGACTTGATGGATGAGGCTGCTGCCAAACTCCGCATGGAGCGTGACTCTGTGCCTGAGGAGATTGACGAGTTGAGCCGTCATCTGAAACAGATGGAGATAGAGCGTGAGGCCATCAAGCGCGAGGGCGATACGGAGAAGCTGGCTGAACTGAACAAGATTATCGACACCCTCAAAGCCGACGAGCAGAAACAGAAGGCGAAGTGGGAAGGCGAGAAGGCACTCCTCAACCAAATCCAGAGCGATAAGCAGCAGATGGAGCAACTGAAGTTCGAGGCTGACAAAGCCGAGCGTGAAGGCAATTATGAGCGTGTGGCTGAGATTCGCTATGGTAAGCTACAAAGTTTGGAAGAGGACATCAAGATGGTGCAGTCGCGACTGGCGGAAGCGCAGGGTGGTGCGGCTCTCGTGAAGGAAGAGGTTGAGAGTGACGACATTGCCGATGTGGTGAGCCGCTGGACAGCTATTCCCGTGAGCAAGATGCAGACCTCCGAGCGCACCAAACTCATCCATTTGGAAAAGGAACTGCACAAGCGTGTCATCGGGCAAGACGAAGCCATTCGTGCCGTCAGTGATGCCGTGCGCCGCAGCCGTGCAGGGCTTCAAGACCCGAAACGTCCCATCGGCTCCTTCATCTTCCTCGGCACCACAGGTGTGGGCAAGACGGAGTTGGCGAAAGCATTAGCCGACTACCTCTTTGATGATGAAACCATGATGACTCGTATCGACATGAGCGAGTATCAGGAGAAGTTCAGCGTCACCCGACTCATCGGTGCGCCTCCGGGCTACATCGGTTATGAAGAGGGCGGTCAGCTTACCGAAGCCGTGCGTCGCAAACCTTACTCCGTCGTGCTCTTCGACGAGATAGAGAAGGCGCATCCCGATGTCTTCAACACCCTCTTGCAGGTGCTTGATGATGGACGGTTGACCGACAACAAGGGGCGTGTGGTGAACTTTAAGAACACCATCATCATCATGACCAGCAATGCCCAGCGCGAGCAACTGCGTAGCATCTTCCGTCCCGAGTTCCTCAACCGCATCGATGACATCATTACTTTCTCACAGCTTACGGAGGCTGAGATTCTGCAGATTGTCCGTTTGCAAGTCGATAAGGTGGTCAAGATGGTGGCACAGAACGGCATCACGCTCAATGTGACTGACGAAGCCATTAACATCATTGCCGAGGCTGGCTACGACCCACAGTTTGGTGCGCGTCCTGTCAAACGGGCTATTCAGGACAAACTCCTCAACCAGCTCAGCAAGCGCATCATCAGTAGCGAGATTGACCGCGAGAAGCCTGTTACCGTCAAGGTACAGGGCGAAGAACTGACGTTCGAGCAGTAACAAAACACCCCCGTTCGGGGTTTATCCTGAACGGGGGTGTTTTGGGAAAAATGGGTGAGGTCGTTTCTTATTTCTTCAGCACTTGTTTGCCATTCACAATATAGATGTGGTTGGGTTGTGGAGTAGTGACTATACGGCCTGAAAGGTCGTAATATCGGATGTTTGTGGATTGTGCATTTGGGGTGGTGGTGCTTTGTACGGATGGGGTGGATTGGATGTTTACTGTGCCCTCCAAATTGCTGATGTCATCAACAAAGCCGATATACTGAATGGTGGATGTTCCTGTAGTGGAAGTGAGACCAAAGATGGTGTTGCCTTGGCAGATGGAGAAAGGATTACCCGTGTTGTTGTCGTTTAGGTTTGTTCGGGTCATGTCCCATACGAAAGCTGTTCCGTCCGACAGGCGTTGAATCTTTGTAGGTGCAACGCTGCTGCCGCGATTGATGCCGTTGAGCCACCACAGATAGGCAGAGCCTGAGGTCGTTCTCACGTTGGTTGCCTTGACCACGAGGTGTTTCTGAGCGGCTTTGAGTTGGTCGTCCTCTACTTCTTCGTAGTTAAAACTCAGGCACAGGTTGTTTGTACCTGTGCCTGAGTTTATTGTAATTGTGTTATCGTCATTGTAAGTGAAGCGGTCCTGTGTCACACGCCCAGTGTCACCCGTTTTCCAATCGGTGGCGTTCCAGTGGTAGGCGTGGTCATTGTAGTCTTTCAACAGCCGCAGGTAGTAGAGTCCTGGACACATGGTGTTGGGCGATGCAACAATTTTGAAGGTGAGTTTCTTCTTCACGTTGCCTTTGTTGTCCACAAGGAGTTCGTCGGGGATGCGGTATTCCACGTTGAAGAATCCCTGTTCGTCAGCATCTTTCATGCGCTGTTGGACGGTGATGTCACCAATTTTCTTGTTGTCGATGTAGATGGTGGCTGTACGTCCGCGATCGGAAGTGATGAAGCGGAGCATCAAGGATACGTTGGTCGTGATGCCTTCTGTGTTCTCTACTACATATTGAATATACTCGTTCGCTTTGGCATCGCGGTAGGTTTCGCCGCGGTAACTGCCTTTGGTTGAACCAGTGGAGTATTTTGCCTCATGTCCTGCCTCGCTCTGCTGTTCGCCCGTGGCCACATAGTCAAGGGTGCGTGCCTGTAAGGCTTGCTCTTCGGCATCCTTCTTGCCCATGTCGGAGTTTGCGTAATCCTCTGGTGTACCTTGGAAGAAGTAGCAGGAGTAGCGTGAGTGCTGGATGCTGTAGAATGGTTCCAATGGCAGCGTACCCTTGTCGGTCTTGAGAGTGAACTGAAGTTTGGTTGGGTCTATCACTTCGATGTTCTCAAGCACTTCTGCACGGTTGCCGATGAGGAGTGGTGCTGACGAGAGTGGCTTGGCGTTGGCACGTGCGCCTGGAGAGTGGTCCATGCGACCTTCGCCGCCATATTCGTTGGGCAGTTCTGCTTCTGTCTCGGTGCGGGCTGCCAAGAGGATAGGACCGTACTTGAAGGCGATGTAGCTGCCGTAGTCGGGGCATTCCTCATAGCGGAGTTTCATGTCAAGGTTCACGCTGAAAGTGTCGCCTGCCTTCCATGTCTTAGTTTGACATTCATAGCTTGCTTTTCCGTCTTCGCTACACCACGCAGGTTTGCGTACAGCAATGGTATATTTGCCGCCTTTGGTGATGGTGAACTTTGCGGAAGGTTCATAGGGGAAATTCGTCTCCTGACGAATGCCGAACTTCTTGCTGTTCAGTTCGCTGGCTGTAAAGAGGTTCACATAGAGCGTGTCGTTGGTGGCACTATGCGTGTAAATGAAGTGTCCGTATTTCGAGTGGTTCTCCATGCCTGTGCCCACACAGCACCACATGCCCTGATTCACCTGCGAATAGATGCGGTAGGAGAGGGGGCGCAGCGACGTGAAATACACATAGCCGCCAGTTTTGGGGTCTTGGGTGGACATGATGTGATTCCACATCGTAGCCTCGTAGAAGTCTGCGTACTTGGCATCGTGCGTGTCGTCGAAAAGGTCTTCGGTCAGTTTCAGCATATTGTTCGAGTTGCACGACTCCGGACCTTCCATGTTGTTGATGTACAGGTTGCCATTCTGGTGGTTTTGGAAGTGCTCGCTGATGGAGTTGCCGCCGATGCAGACGGTGCGGTTCTCTGCCACGTCCTTCCAAAAGTTCAGTACCGACTTGCGATAATCCGTCATGGCCTTGTCTTCCTGCCATACACGTTCAAAGCCGATGTACTTCGGCACTTGCGTGTTGGCGTGCTTGCCGTTGAGGAAGGTGGGGTTGAAGGTCTTCATGCCGTCAATCATTTGGCGGTGGCTGTACTTCTTTGCACCATCCAAATACTTCTTGTCGCCGAAAATCTTGTAGGCATCCACCAGCGTCTCGTTCATGCCGCCATGCTCCCATCCGAGCACCTGCTGCATCTCGTCGTCCGAGAGGTTGCTCACCACGTTCACGCTCCAGTCAGAAAGCCCCTTGAAGAGTTCCTTTGCCAATTTGCTGCCCGTGTAGAGATAAGCGTCGCGCACACCAGCAAGCACTTTGTGCTGGCAATAGAAAGGCACCCAGCCGCCATACTTGCGGAACTCCGTCAAGTCTTTGGCATAGAGACCTGTCCATATTTGGTTGATGGGCTGTCCGCCGATGAATCCCTTCATGCCCTTCGTGTCATTCTTGTAGGCATCTTGGCAGTCTTTCATGATGTTGAGGCAGTAATCCATGCGCTCTTTCAAGCGCGTCTGCATCGATTTGTCGTGCGAAGCTGCATACGCCAATGCCAGTGCCGACACATAATGACCGCCAATGTGTCCTTCGAGGCTCCAGTCGGGCTGTCCCCAGTTGCCGAACGAAGGGTGCTTTTTTCCCCAGTTATAATACTTTGATGAGGTATCCTTGCTGAGTCCTGCCTGACGGATGAACGGTGTCATCAGTCGGTCAGCGTCATACTGCAACAGAAGCTCATCGTTCGTCTCCATCATTGTCTTCATTGGCCCATCCAGCAACGTCACCTCGTTGAGGTCGAAATGCTGCGGATAAATCTCGCTTTGTGCCATTGCGCTGCCGCTTAGGCAGAGTGCTATGGCAGCAGTCAATAGGTGTTTAGGTTTCATGTAAAATAGTATAATAAGAGTTGTTGTCGTGTTGTTGAAGTTGCAAAGATACAACTTTTTTTGAAAAAAAGCATACAATATAGATATTATGTGCTCATTATTGATGGAAAAGGTTCAGAATCGTGTGCTTTTCCCTTCTGTTTCTTGGTCTATATATATTATGTGTATTGGGGATGTCATCCAGTGTTGTTTTCTCTCGTGTCCATCTTGCAAGCTCGCTTGGGGATAGGCTACATGTCCTCCATGGAGAGGGCGGACAGGTGAATGTCCAGTTTGCGCATTTCGGGGCATAGTTGCAAGAGATTCTCGACCTTCCTTTGTAGTATCGCCTCGCTGTATCGGTCTTTGTTCTTTTTGATTTCGTAGATGTTTGCGACGTTATCAATCTCGTTGATTGCAATGAGGTCAATCTCGTTCTCCCCTTTTCTGTCCCAAAATTTTCCGATGCGTGTGTAATAGCCTGTTTCACGTATTTTACGCTCAAAATAGCGTTCGAGGATGAACCCCGAATAGGCATTGTAGTCGCGATTGATGATGCGTGCCAACTGATTGAGTGCGCCATTTTCCACGTATGCCTGATACTTATAGAAGAAACGAAACCAGAGGGTTAGGAACACGTCGCTGAGGATGTAGCGTGTCTTCTTGGAGTTCTCTTTTGCGAAAATGGGTTGACGTTTCTCTATGAGACCATAGTACTTTTCCAGCCTTATCAGATAGCTGCCGAGATTGTCTGTTTTGAGCTGTGCTTCAATCTCGCCTCGTGTACAAGCACCATTGGCAATGCTGGTGAGTATGGAAAAGTGAACCGCATAATCTGTGCCAAATTCTTCAATGAGAATATTCTTCCCTTCGTTGATGAAAGGTGAATTGGTATCGGTCAGATATGCCAACATCTGCTCTTGTGTGGTGCAGTGATTGTCCATCAGCAAGGATACATACCATGCCACACCACCTGTCACGGAAAACAGCGCAAGCAAATCTTCTGGTGTGTAGTGTGGGTTGTTGTCGGCAAGAATCTCTTTCAGCACCTCGGTGGAGAATGGTTGAAGTGCCATCTTCATGTTAGCACGCCCGAAGAGCGGCTCGTTAGCATCTTCAAAAATCTTCTTCATCAAAGAGAAGATGGAGCCGCTGACGATTAAGTGTATCTTGCTGTTACTTTTGTGCAGGTCCCATTCACGCTGTATCTCACTGAAGATGGAGGGATTGACCTTTTGGAAATCTTGAAACTCATCGATGATGACCGTGATAGGGTGCTCTTGGGCATACCGCAACAGGAAACGGAACAATTCGATGAAGCTGGATGGCATACCAATAGGAAGTCCCAGTTTTTCTTCCACCTCCTGCGCAAAGTCTTGACATAGCAGTGTTTCGGTTTTGCGTGCTACAAAAAAGTATAATGCTTTTTCATCGCCGCATCTTCTTGCCAATTCGGTCTTTCCTATGCGCCGACGACCCATTATCACGCTCATGCGTCCTTCCGTTCGGCTTTGTTGCGTGAGGTCGTTCAATGCGCTGATTTCCTTTGTTCTGTCATAGAATTTCATGTGCGTGCATGATTATGGTATTTGAAAATACCGTATTTTGAAATACTATTTTATGCAAAGGTAATACAAAACGTGCAACTGTCCAAGGCAAAAGGATTATTTCTGTTCTCGTGACAGCCTTTGGGGGCGTGTGGAGGGCTTTTTTGTGGTGCTTTCAAACATACAAGTGGGCGCATGTCACTGCGGTGACATACGCCCATTTTTGTTGTAATATGCCGTTTATTGGATTGTGAGCCATAACGGCGTAACATACCGATATTCAAAAGGTTTACCAATTATCAAAGTCGAATCTCTGTTTGGCAGATGGAGTGAGCATTCCTCCCAAATCTACACCGCCAAAATCAATATCTATGTCAATGTCGTTACCGCTACCCACGATACCACTGCTGGCGCACAAGGGTAGTTCGCTGTCTATAGTCATCTGCTCCATTTTGGGAGCCATATACGTCTTTTTCATATCTTGTTTCTTTTTTTGTTGGTTTGTCAAATCTTTTTAATTTATCGCAACTTTCTTGCCGTCCACAATGTAGATGCCCTTCTCGGTGGGCTTTCCCGTGAGGCGGCGACCGTCGAGGCTGTACCAGTTGCCGTCCTCCTTGCGTGCGCCGAACTCCATCGACTCCACGCTTGTGGTCGTCCCGTCCCCGTTAATCGCAAGGCGCACTCTCGCATTGGCGTTCTCCACGCTGCTCAATACATCGCTGAAATCGAAGTAGGCTCTGTAGCCCTCCATCCATGTTTCTCCTGTGGAGTACTAGAACTTGTTGCCGCTGAGGAACAGACAATTCTTTTCGACCTGAGTGCCAGCTACATAGCTACCCACCATTTTGCTCCATTGACTCTCCGTGCTTGGAACGGCTTCTACAAGAGGCTTCTCCTCAGGGACGACATCCACGCCCTCCACGGTGAACTCGCTGATGTCCATGCCCACCTTGATGAGGCAGGGAGTATTAGCCTTTATCGAAGTGGTAGCATTGAAGTTCACTTGGATGCAGGTCACATCGCCAGCATCCCCCATGACCTCGTAGCCAGCGAAGTCAGCCAACTGCGCGTCATCGCCGAAGACTTCCTTCACCTGCTCCTCCGTCATGTTGAAAGGAAGCACTATCGTGCTCCATTCGTCGGCCTTGATGCTGCGCTTCATGCGCACCATTACGTTCTCCTTGGCTATCGGAGCCTTCCACGAGTATTCGTCCAGTTCCACAACGCCTTCCTCTACAATGTTGTTAAAAAAGATGTTCCATCCAGCAGCTTTATAAGCATCTTTTGTTCCGTAGGGAACGGTCAACGTGCATCCCACATATATGTCTTTGAATATGTCATCGAATGGACTCAAACTTTCCGTAATCTCAAAAGGTTCTTCAATTTTTGAAACAACAGAGGTGAGTGAGTAGCAGTCATAGAAGCAACCTTTTCCCAAACTCGTCACAGATGTGGGAATCTCTATTGACGTGAGTGACTCACAGCCCCCAAAACATACATCTCCCAAACTTGTCACGGACGCAGGAATCTC
>CAMWJL010000082.1 GCA_947174565.1 uncultured Prevotellaceae bacterium
ATTTTTCCTCTAATTCAAACATTGTCCCCAAGAGGCCCTCATTCCAGCACCATTGGATGGTATGGCATTACCCCAAGGATGCTTCGATATTGAAGGGGTATTTAGGGGGGGGAAACAAGAAGCAGTGGATGGACGATGAGTTCTTTTGGGGGGAGTTGTTCAGCGACCTCTATCGACCCATTTCATGCCTCTGTATAACACAAGCCTGACTTATACATTATATATAACAATAAGCTGTATTTCGTCCACCAACTGCGATCCAAAATGGTGCTTGCCAACACACTTCTCATCATCGTCATCGGATAGAGAAATGGTGAAACACTCCTGATGTGATACAAATTCTTTTGATTTTGATACATCAGCCTCAATACCGTAGGGTATGTCACGGCAGGCCAATGAAGATTGTTATTTCCTCATTATAAATAAGTTACCGCTGCTTGCAAACTTCTTTGCAAATCCATGCAAATTCCTTTGCAAAAAATGCAAACTCAAATCCTTGGTCAAACGTGAAGGATTTTTCACCTTTGCAACCGAAATCCTTCAAGCGCGATAGCCCTTGACATGGAAATTGCAGTAATCACAGATTGACTTGCAAAAAAACGGGTCTGTCTTAAAAAAACTATTCAAACATGAAGAAAAATCGAAGAACAATCATTTCACTTATCGCGTTTGTCTGCACGTTGAACGTGTTTTCACAAAATGTCATCTTTGGTCAAGTGCAGGACGCTTTCCTGAAGATTCCGCTGCCGGAGGCGAAGGTCTCACTGCTGCTTGCCGCGGACAGCACGGTCGTCATAGATTCCATTTCCGTTAGAAGGGACAATGCTGAGTTCGTGTTTGAACCCGAGAAGAAGACATGCAAGTATCTGATTAGGGCAACGCTTGACGGCTATGAGGATGGGTATCAGCCCTTGGAAATAGACGGAAATAAGGGAGGGGGATGGATGCTTGACGACCCGATTGAATTGCGAAAGATACGGCAGATAAACTTGGACGAGTTTGTGGTAAAGGCAACAAAGGTGAAGATGTACTGGAAAGGTGATACACTCGTCTATGACGCTTCTGCCTTCAAACTGCCCGACGGCTCGATGCTTGATGACCTCATCCAGCAGATGCCGGGCGTAACGATGAACGATGCGGGCGAGATATTCGTCAACGGCAGGAAAGTGGAAGAGCTGTTGCTGGGTTCTCGCTCTTTCATGCGAGGCAACAAGCAGGTGCTGCTGAAAAACCTGCCTTACTACACGGTGAAGGACATCAAGGTCTATGAAAAGCAGTCAGATATGAGCGAGGCATTGGGTCGCGACGTGGATGCACGCCGCTATGTGATGGACGTAAACTTGAAGCCTGAATATCAGACAGGATACATAGCGAACGTGGAGGCGGCAGTCGGCACGGAGAACCGCTGGTTGGGACGTGGCTTCCTGCTTGGGTTTAGTGGCAGTTGGCGGTATTCACTGCTGGGTAATATAAATAATGTGAACGAAACTCGCCACATCAGTGGGGACAATCATTGGACTCCCACCACCATGCCAAAGTCGCTTCTCACCACACGCAGCGTGGCGACTAACCTGAACTACCAGGCGAAAAAGACAAAACTGACAGATGATTTCTATGCCGAGTTCAAGTCGTTCAGCACCGAATCCAATATGCGGCAACGCCATGAGCAGTTTCTTGAAAGCAGCAGACCTACATCACATACGGAGAATTATAGTAAATCAGACAGCTGGAACTTGAATTTGTCCAATAAAGTGCAGCTCTTGCGACCATCCTATATCGACATTGTTACCAACTTCAATTATGAAAAACGTGATGCCTCAAGCCTGTCGCAATTCGGGCAGTGGGACGACGGGCTTACCGCCTCCATGCGAACCGACGCATTGAGCGAAGGACGGAGTTGGAATTTCTATCAGCAAGCGATAGGAGCTTTCAGCAAAAAACAATGGTACACGAACGTTATGTTCTTTTTCACGCACAACGATGGGCAGTCGTGGCTTTCAAGCCGTTACAATACGTGGCAAGCTGCCACGCAGACCGATGATGTCCGCCATAATGCCGCTGATGTATCTAATAAATCGACGGACCTGTCTTTGAGCAACCTATGGAGGTTTAGCGGATTGCCCCATAGAATAGAGTTTGTCGTTAGCGATGGAGTACACTACTTCGATGGTCGCACTCATGACTACCTGTATCATCCTGACACGCTGTTGCTTGCCTCGCAACTCGACCTGCTGAACGCCATTACCGACCCGTCAAATTCATACGACAGCAAGCAACGTAAATTGGAAAATACAGTGGGACTTCAATTACAGCAGCCCAAAGATGGCAAATATGCCACATACGTTCGTTGGGAGATAGGGCTTGATGTGCCCATTCTCCACCATTCGCTCGATTATCAGCGAGGGGCTATCGACACACAGATGCACCACACATGGGTATATTTCACGCCCCATGCTGCCTATCGCTACCAGTCGCCCGACGACAAGCATCGTTTTGACATCGGAGTGAGCACAAAACGTAGCCCTGTAGATATGATAAATCAGATAGCCTATCGCGATGACAGCCAGCCGCTTGTGGTCAAGGAAGGGAATCCTGCATTGAAGGGGACATCCATGACAAGCGTCAACGCCAACTATACCAAGAAATACGGTGTACAGGCAAGCCAGTGGCATATAGGCACGGCATTCAATTACCACCACCGCGACGTGGCGCAATCCGTGACCTACAATCCGCTTACGGGCGTGTATGCCTACAAACCTATGAACGTTAGCGGAGCCTATTCTCTCACGACCAAGTTCGACATATCGTCCCACATAGACAGGCAACGCTATTGGACATGGCAGATGAATGCGGATGCAAACTACAACCACGCCATTGACCATGCCATGCTTGCAGGAGAGACAGAAAGCCATGTGAACGCAGTGAATACCTTAACCTTACACGATGACGCATACATACAATACAACCGCAATCAGCTGAACGTCCGGGCCACGGGCGACATCCGCTGGCGGCACAGCGAGGGCAAGATGTATGATTTCGAGACCCTCAACGCCACCGACTTCCGTTACGGTCTCTCCGCCCGATACACGCTGCCACGCATCAAGATGACCATGTCCGCAGACGGAAACATGTACTCGCGCCGCGGCTACGGAAGCAGCAGTCTTAACACCGACGACTTCGTACTGAACGCCTCCCTCAGCCAGCCATTCATCAAGGGAAAACTCATTGCTCGCATCGAGGTATTCGACCTGCTGCATCAGTTGTCAAACACACAATACGAGGTCAATGCCCAAGGTCGTACCGAGACGTGGTACCGCTCCCTGCCGCACTACGTCATAGCACATGTGGTGTATCATTGGAACAAGAACCCGAAGAAGAAATGATGATGCCGAGGCAATCGTGAGTAGTGCTGTTTCACAGCCTCTAAATCGGAGTCCCCGACATCGGTTGACCGATGTCGGGGACTCCGATTGGTCGATGTCGGGGACATCGATTTTGGAGGGCTTTTTAGGGGTGAGAAGCAATCACCTTCATTCCCTCTGTGTGTCCGCCGAACTGCTTGGCATAAGCACATTCGACCGAGGAGACACCCACCTCGTAAGTGCCAGCACGAACGACCGAATACTCCATATCGACAGTTGAAGTGCCTCGTGTGAACCAATCAAAGTAGAGGTCGAAACTTGTATCATGAATGGACAGATAACCACCTCGTCCACCCAGCCACTGATAGCCAGAGAGTTGGCGCAGAGGCTCGAGACAGGCAGGATGCTGTGCCGTCACACGCACGAAGTCCATATCGCGGTCGGCTGTGATGACGTGGCGGATTCTCAACTTATCACCCACATGCAGGGTCAGCCCTTTCTTGTAGTCAATCCATTCGGTGCTGCCAGCACGCTGCACATAGAGCTTCCGACGAATCTTCAGTTCGTCAGTGGCATAGCCTTTCGCCTGACCGACATCCTCCAAGAACGTGGCATAAGCCGCTCCCCACGAGATGCTTGGGGTACATTTCTTCACTTCCAGTTGCTTCACCCCACCCTTCACTGCGGCGGCTGGCACTTCTGCCAACACATTGCCTTGCAAGGAGAGGTTGCCTTCTCGCCCCTCTAACTGGTCACGCTCCATATTGATGGTGCCAGCATCCAAATTCAGCAATTCACGCCCATCCACTTTCAGCACAGGCTTCTTCACCTCGTGGAAAGTTTCCATCGGCGACACCTGCAAGAGGAAGTCTGCCACCTCAATCGTGTTCATCGGATTATCCCATTTCTGCACTTGCTTTTGCGAGATGAGCCACAACTGCATATCGTTCAGCATGGCATCCTTCTTGTCGCGCTGACGGATAGCCTTCATTGCCGCCACCTGTGTCGGGATACGATAATCCATCCAAGAGTAATAGGCAGCATCGGTAGCAAAGAAGCGACCTTGCCCAGGCTTCTCCACGGTGTAGTCCTTCAAGAAATCCACCAACCTATCCGCCGACTTAGCATGCCCGAACGCCCTCAGCGCATAAGCCGCATTGGCTACACCATAGATGGTCAAATCTTTCGGGGTCTGTTCCACCTTCGTCACATAGGCTTCACGCATCTGCCGAACCTCCTTGCTCACGGCTCTGTCAGGCATTTGGGCAGAGAGGTAGAGATAACGAAGCACGGAGTTGGACGACCACACGGCACGTTTCTTCGCTTTGAGGACATTGTACGCCTCCAACTCCTGACGGTCGAGGTACTTCATGCCCTTTTCCAACATTTCCCTGACAGCGGCATTGCCCTTGGGCATCTTCACCAGCTGCTCACACACCGCCATGGTGGTGTAGTAGTTGCTCTTCATGCCCTTGAACCAACACCAGCCACCATCGCCCTGCTGCAACTCGGAGAGTTTTCGCTCTGCCACCGACACCCGTTGCTGCAAATCGTTCTGATTCTCATGCTTCTCCAACAAGGGGAAAGTCTTCATCAAGTCCATCAGACGAGTATTGGCATAGAGCGAAGCCGCATAGTCGATGGCATTATCCTCGGCAGGGTTCTTCACGCTGCGCAAAGCTTCAATGCACATCCATGCAGGATTGTCGGTGTATTCCACCTTCAGCGCACGGTTCGTGGCAGTCTTGGAGTTTCCATTGAACAATCGGCTCAGGTCGATGTCCTTCGTCACCTCTGTGCCGTCAACATTGCCCACGATGTAGTAAGGCACTGACTCCACCATCTCCTTCTTCGTCGTAAGGATGGGAAGAGGGTTCTTCTCGCCGTCACTCACATTGCCCGACATGGCGATAAACTCACAATCGAGGTCGCTCCATTCTTCCTTCACATCAAAGCCGAAATCAACACTGGTCGTCTTGCCAGCCTCCACTACGAAAGGTTTCTCCATCGCCAACACCACTTCGTCCGTAGCAGGATTGATGAGCCGCATGCGCACTCCGCCTTTCAACGTCTCTTCGCTCTGATTGACGACCGACGACGCAATCACCGCCTTGTCGCCCCAACGCAGGAAGCGTGGCATATTGGGACGCAGCATGAACGCTTTGCGCGCCACCGCTATCGCCTTAATAAGCCCATAATCAACATCTTTCGTGTGAGCAAAGCCCATGAACTTCCACTCCGTCAGCGACTCAGGCAATGTAAACTGAATATCTACGTTTCCCTGCATGTCCGACACAAGATGCGGCAAGAAGAAAGCCGTCTCAGCAAAGTTCTCACGGATGGTGGCATTGTCGAAATTTTCCTCTTCCATCCCTTCCGTCACAGCATTGGTGAGCATGAGGGGAGCAGCATCCATTTCTGCAAAATCTTCCGCAACCGCCACCTCAGCAGTCGCAAATGTCGCTATCCCCGCAGCACGACTCTTCAACATCATACGAGCATTTCCATTCCGTATGTAGCGGTCGTGCTCAAAGCCATTCAAGCGGTCGAAGGTACGCGAATAACCCTTATAGGAAGGAATGTTCCCATTCAGATGGAACGATGGCAACGACGACAGCGAGAACTGAGAGGTCATCATACGAGGCGTGAACCTGCTGAAAGTGAGGCTGAAATCCCAAGCGTGAGGATAGATGCGGTCGAGTGCCGCATCATAAAGCACAGCCATCATTTCCGCTCCTTTCACCCTGTGCCCGTCCTTGTCCGTCACAATCAGTGTCCACCGCTCCTGCTGTCCCGGCTGCAACTTGTCGCGGAATGTAGCCCATTCCAATTTCAACTTCTTTTCGGGTTGTGCCAAGCGGAACGCCTGTTGTCTGATATAGCTATGCCCATTGCGTACATACATCACTGTCACATTGATGCCCTCGCCCCACTCTTTCTTGTAAGACAACCGCAAATGCTTCATCGTTCCGTCGGTCACAGCACGCTGACTTTCTAAGATGCCATCCTTTCCATACACATTATACATGATGTAAGCATCTGTCTCAGACGTGGAGAGGTAGAGATTCACATGTCCACCGACCTCATACTCAGAGTTGTCCGTATAGAAGATGTCCTGCTCCACTGGCTGCCCGTCAGGACGACGCTTCTCACCTGTCCCTAACGCTGCAAGGTCGGTGACAGGAAGGGCTGAATCGTAAGGTGTCACATACGCCAAGCCCTTCACGTCCTTGCCATTATGAGGATTGACAACCGTAGCTTCTATACCATACTTCACGCCTGGCACCAACGCCGTGGGCAGTAGCAACGTGTCGCCCGAGGCAAAGACTCCTTGTGCCACCGCCTCAGTGCCATACAGAATCTTGTATGTACCCTCCATCGCCACCTTCTCATGGTCGGCATCGAACACGTTCACCACAAATGTGGGTCTCTTCGACAAATCCAACATCTCCGTTACCTCCACATCAAGCGAAAGACCGAAGTCGCTCACGTTCACACTCCACTCTGCCTCATGGCTCTCCCCATTTTGGTCAGTCACTTGTGCGGTCACACGGAAACGAACCAACGGAAAGTCTTCTGACCAATACTCCTCGGTCAGATAAACAGGTATGCGGAACTTGCCCTCATCGTCAGTCATGGCATCGCCCTCACCAAGGTCTTTCCATGGGCGATTTTGTCCATACCACCAACGGAGTCGGTTGGGTTGGCATTGCACGGCGTAATGCACCTGTGCCGCTTGTACAGGCACTCCTGCCAGCATTGTGGCTGTGCCAATCACCTCAACGGTCTCGCCAAACTTGCCTCCTTTGCGAGGTTCAAACACGACATCGAATGTGGGACGCTTATACTCTTCCACACGCAATGTTTCGTAAGCATTGCCACCAGCCACGCTCTCCCCCTGCAAGTGCCAAGCACCTACGGCAGCATCGTCGGGCAATGAGAACTCAAAGTCAGCCGTTCCAAACTCATTGGTCAGCAGCCGCAACCGCATGACATCCTTCCACTGCGAATCCGTCACCTTCACGGTCACAGAGTCGTTCGCCACCACCTCCACCTCGTCGCCATGTTGCCGATAAACCAACACAGAACCCATCACCTTCTGTCCCGAACGGTAGATGCCGCGGTCGGTCATCAGCTTGAGATTCACACGTTCATCTTTCTCTTGACGCTCCGACAAACCAGCATACACTCGGGTGTAGTCAGTGCAGTCGTCCCTGCTTCGTACAGCACGAATCCACAGGCGTGCATCCACATCCACCATGCCATCAGCACCCGTGGTGTATTCATATTTCAGGTTTCGGTTCTCCCATCCCTCCGTCTTTCCTTGACTTCCAGGCATCTGCTCCCTGCATTGTACCTTCACGCCAGCCAAAGGACGACCAGTTTCATTATCAACCACATAGCAACGACACTTCCCGTCGCTCAAACTCGCCATCATCAGGTGCATCGTACTGATGCGGAACTCCTGCGCACTGCTGTTACCCAAGCCTTCACCCACCAGCACATAGTGTCCAGCCGGCAATTTAAGACTCGTGGTCGCCCACCCATCCACAGGCAGGTTCTTCTCTTTACGGGCAGCGTTCTCCGAGTCGATAGCCAACACCACCTCCTTGCGGTCAACCACCTCGCCCGTCCGCAACAGAGCACCCAACCTTCCATTTTTCGCCTTCTCCCTGCCAGCATACTTGCGCACCGTCATCACTGCACGTTCGCAGTTCCAAAAGTGCAGTTTAACCATACTTGCACGTCCTGCCAGCATCTTCTCCGTCTCGTCCATGTTGACAGCAGGCCTCAACAGCACATTCAATTCACTCTGCAATTCAGCCTTGCGCCTCGAAGTGCCCACATGCTCCAAAGCCCAACGCAAGAACTGGATGCGCTCATCGGAACCATCCATGACATACAGATAAGCCAGTGCCACATCTGCACCGATTTCCACGTCCTTCACCTCCATCAGAAGCTGATAGAGGCTATCCTTATATTGTTGTGCGGTCATGTAGCCATACTTGCGCGGAACTCTGCGCATTCTGTCCAACCACTCCAACTTCATCTTTCCCCACGCATTCAGATTGCCACGCCGCTGATAAACATCGCAAGCACGCTGATAAGCCGCAGCAGCTTCCCACTCCTCCATATTGCCGTTCTGCATCAGGAAAGCTAACATCACCGACAGCATATCGTCCCCATAGAGGTCGCTGTCTTTGCCCTTCGACAACAACGGAGCATAGTTGGCACTATTAGCATCAGCCAACTCATCCATCTTGTCAAGCACATGCGCATAATGCTCATCCATCCGCCTCGCATAGTCACCGCGCGTCTCCTCATCCCCGTCGCTGATGGACGACCATCGCATCTCGCCATAAGCCGAACCTAACACGGCATGCACCACGCTCTGCTCCACAGCGTCCTTCCGTCCGCCCCACTCCGATTCCATCTTCGCCATGCCGCTCCCGAAGGTATCAGGGTCTTTGTTCGCCATCGTCTGCAACGAATCGACAGCCGCCTTCAGCCGCACGGCAAACTGCTGTTTCTGTCCCATCATCATTTGTGGCATCACCATCCAGCAACAGGCAACCAAGCCCGTCCATAAAAGAAACCTGTTTCGCTTCATCTGTGTAAAAAGTGTATAAGTAAACAACATGAGTTCAACAACCTTGAATTGTTATGTAGATTGAGCGACCAGCGAAAGTGACTGCAACATGAAGTCGTTAAGACTTAACACATTACTCAGAACCATCGCCATGCTCACCGAGGACAAAGATACAATAAAGAATCTATTCATCTGATAACCATTACACATTTATCAGATAAATTAAATTTGTTTAACAACACTGTTCCCGAAAAATGCCAACGAAGCCGAAAAGAGCACATCATCGCTACACCGCTACAGTGCTACAGTTCTCCAAGAAGCTATCCACACAAAAAAAATACTCTTATATATATTTATATATATAAATATATATAAAATTTACTTTTCACACACCTGTTTTGGAACTGTAGCGATGTAGCACTGTAGCGCAGCCATGCGGAATCCCCTAATGGTGCGCGGCGCACCACCGTTTACCATGTGAGCGACACCTACACAAACGTCATTGCGATGCACCCTACACCGTAATTACGATACGCCGTATATCGTAATCATGCCACACACTACACCGTAATTAGCATGAGTTCGACGAACTTAAACGCCTGAAAGATATGGCATCTGTTTCAACAACCAGCCAAACTCTCTCCTTTACTTCCTGCTTGATTATTGCATCTAACCTGTACGATAATACAATAAACCACACATTTTTGCGAGCAAAAGCACAATGATTTTGAAAAAGTCTTCGTCTTTTATCTCAACACATATTACCTTTGCACCATGTTAAAAGAAGAACCCAAATACGAAGAGTGGCTGACCACCATCGTGAACACCCGTCTGCTGTATAACACGATGGAAGAATTTGAAGCCGCAATGGATAACCATTCCATCCACAGCAATGGCATCAAGCGCAGTTTCTCCTCTGCACAGAAAATGCGCAGTGCATTCCGTGACCTGAAAGTAGAAGTGGCTTTGATGACAGACAATAGCTTGGCTCTTGATTTGGTGCTGACCCAGTATAAAGAGGCATGGGAGTTCTACAAAGCAAACCTTTCACGACGAAGCAATCCGCACGAAATGGCATTGGAACTGTTAAGGTATTGCTATTACCCATATCAGAAAGAAGGACTTTGGAAAAAGAAACGCCTCATTTTTGAGCAAGTGGAAGAGAAGAACATCAGCGTTACATTCTTGGTACTAATGTTGCTGAAGATTATACCTGGATATGACTCTAAGGATGGGGATGTGGTCAATATGGCATATCAGTATGAGCAAGCCATGCAGTTTTTAGAGGAATACACAAAAGGAAGTACGATATACGATGTGCTGCCTTTAATTACAAAATCCCGTGGCGAAAGCCTTAAAACAAGACTAATGCTCCTACATCATGTTGATTGTATATTAGAAACACATAACGCATACATGACACCAGAGGGGATCCATGACACATCCTCCACAATGAAACAGAAACTGGTATCTCTCGATTTAGAAGGTTTATGGAATGAATGCGGAGGTACTGCTGACTACACGGAATTTTGGCAAATTGAGCAAGCCAGCAACATTGGCGCATCCTTTGCCACTCATTGGCGAAAAGAAGCAGACAATACACTGACAGGCATAAGATATACGTTGTTCACATCTGAAGATGAAGACGGAGACATTATCTTTTATATTGTTCATCCCGAAGCGCAGAAAGACCACATGAAGGGGCAGAAATACACAGACAAGAGCCACGCATGGTATAAAATACCAAAACCTGAATCTGATGCGCCCAATTATCTCCCCTTACTTAGAAATATCAAGTCATCAGTGTGGCCACCAAGCATCTATCTCACAAAAGTGACAGACAACGCAGTTTCAGAACTGTATGGGCAATGGATGGACAAATGCAGGATTGTCAAACGCTTTGCCGACTGCGAATACGAATTTTACTCAAACTTGTATGCCGTCACACTGGATGCCCTGTATATCCCAACAGAACAGGAGCATGAGTATTACAAAATCCCCAAAGATGCTTACGAGGGCTTTGAGAAAATACAATTAGGTGACAATGTAGGAACACTGAAAATGAACGGAAAAGTGTATTTAGGCTTTGACGAATTTCTACTATACATTCCCACAAGCAAGAGCGAACTCAAGAAATACGGAATCACCAAAGTCAACCAAATCGAGTGACAAATCACATTCTCATTTCCATACAAAGTTATAAAAAATTGCACAGAAAAAGAAGAAAAACTTCCTTTTCTGTACAAAATCTTATAAACACCCGTGTTCTTTATCGCTTAATCCGCATCCTACGATTTCTCCATTCTAAAATATAAGTGTTAGATAATCAAACATCTTATTCCACAATTTTATTGTTCGCAAACCCTTCCCACAAGTTTGCCAGCCGAATATTCTTGGGTACACCATCGCCTTCTCTGTATGCCTTTGCCACCAAAAGCTGATACTCCTTATCCCCCTTTTCCGCTTTGGCATAATTATAGTCGAAGCTCCCCTTCTTGCTCTTTTCTCGTTTGGGCAATTTAATGATGCCGTTTATCTGCAAAATGGCAATTAGGATGAATCGGTGTTCCTCATCTAATAGCCCATTTTTTGAGGACACATATTCATATACAGAATGGACATACCCCTCCCACCCCTCATAACTCTCATCGTTCCCCAATTTCCGTTTCTGCTCTTCAATATACCGATTGCAGTCGTTGACAACATCTACAACCTGCTGTTTGTCCCCCCTCTGCTCAAGGAGGCTCAAAAACTCGTTCAAGAGGCCTTCATCCGCACCTCCAGGCATTTGCGTCAAACCAAACTGCCATTTTTTATGGCATTCGTATGCTCGCTCTTCATCACCAATCCGACTATAATAACGATACATTTCCGCATAGACAAAAGTCGCAGCCTCATAAAAATTACACTTGTCACCGATTTGCTCAAGCAGTTTTTCACATTTATCTATAATGTCCTGCACTTTTTCATCCTTCTTCATTCCCCTTAATTTCAATATATAATAATATATCAGTGTGGTATATTCCACGTTTGACATCTTAGGGGCATTTTTATAGAAATAAAAAATCCCCCCATGCTCCCCATGCCAAGCCACGACAAACTTACTCCTCTGATTCGGCCATTTCGCCACCTTTACCAGTTTATCGGTAAGAGCTTTTAGAACTTCTTTCTCTGTTGCCATATTGTTTAAATTTGAATAAAATAACGTGAATTCGACGAATTCACGTTAATATCAAGTAAGGTGATTATAGCTTTATTAAACTCGTGGTTGAACTAAACAATAAGTATTCTCTTACTATCGTTGTTCGTCTAATATATTTTTCCATCATTTGTAAATACTATCCATCCAATAGTGGCTTTACACTAAATGAAGTATATCCCAAAACATTCTTTTCATTAAAAAAATCTGTTCCAAATTCTCTATTTAGCGTCTTAGCAAGAAGAGCACAATTCGCTTTTGTAGTAAACAAAGTACTTGCAGTAACATTATTTACAGAAATATTGATTATTTCTTGGCTACCTTGTTTTATGAAAGCTGTAGAACTCCCCAAACAGATGTTTTGTTTTGCCGTCAATATAAATTTTGCCATAAAATCTTATGCTTTTATTTTTCTAATTCCACGTTTCAATGCTTCCGACGCTTTCTCGGGTTCTCTTGTCAACCAATCGAGTGCAAGAAAAGCGGCAATAGGACGCATATTAAATTCTTTTATCAACTTGTCGTATGAATACCCACAGATTTCCATTGTTGGTATTACATCCTTGTCCGCCCAATCCTCAAAAGCTTTCGCTATATTAGGAGACAAACATTCTATCTTGTCTGCCGTTTGTTCCAACATAAACTCAGGATATTCTTGGGCACATAATAACATCAATATATTAT
>CAMWJL010000083.1 GCA_947174565.1 uncultured Prevotellaceae bacterium
GGGTATATTATTTATGTGTAAAGTTATGGCAGCATAAGTTTCATCCTATAAATGAAGTTTGTTTTAGAGCTTGTAAAATAACCTCATCCATATTATAATACTTATATTCTGCAAGCCGACCACCTAAAATAAGATTTTTTTCCTGTTTTGCCAAATTTCTATATTTTTGATATCTGTCATTGTTGTATTTATTATTAATTGGATAAAATGGTTCTTGCTTTCCATACATGGAGAAAGGCATTGGATATTCGTATGTTATGACGGAATAGGGCAAGTCTAATGAGGCCTGATTGTTTATATCAAAAAATTTGTGTTCAACAATCCGAGTGTATGGAATATCTGTATCTGTATAGTTCATTATAGCACATCCTTGATAATTTTTTGTAGGCACTATTTCTTGTTCAAAACGTAGGCTTCTATATTCCAGACGACCAAATTTGTATTGAAAAAACTGATCAATGGGGCCTGTATATACGATTTTTTTTGCAATAGAATCAAAGTAATTTTTTTGTTTAAAATAATTACAATTCAGTCTGCATTCTATCCCCTCTAAAAGACCATTTAATAAATGGTTATAACCTTTTTCTGGAACACCTTGGTATTTGTCGCTAAAATACCGATTGTCGAAAGTAAAGCGAACAGGTAAACGATTGATAATAGATGCAGGCAGTTCTTGGCAAGGGCGTCCCCATTGTTTTTCAGTATATCCCTTAATAAGAATATCATAGATGTCTTTCCCCACCTGTTTTATAGCCTGTTCTTCTAAATTATGCGGTGAATCTATTTTTGTTTCATAGGCGGATTGCCTTGAGATGATTGCTTGAGCTTTATTAGGCGATGTTGCCCCCCACATTTGATAAAATGTGTTCATATTGAAGGGGAGATTAAAAAGTTTACCTTTATAATATGCTAAAGTATTAAGAGTGAAATGATTAAACGAAACAAATTTATTAACAAACTTCCATACATCTGTATTATTTGTGTGAAATATATGAGGACCATATTGATGTACAGTAATGCCATTGATGTCCTCACAGTAAACATTCCCTCCTATATGAGAGCGTTTATCTATGACTAAACACGTTTTCCCTTTTTGTTTAGCGATATAAGCAAAGGTTGCTCCATATAACCCCGCTCCAACAATTATATAATCGTATTGTTTCATAACTTTGTACGGAAATACTCAATAGTTTTTGCTATACCTTCTTCTAAAGAGACACGAGGCTCCCATCCTTTCAGAATCTTTTTTGCTAAAGCAATGTCAGGCCTGCGCCTAACAGGATCGTCTTTGGGGAGACATTGGTATGAGATTATAGATGATGACCCAGTTAGTTTAAGAACAATTTCGGAAAGTTTCATTATTGAAATCTCATTAGGATTACCCAAATTGATAGGGCCATGCTGAACATCGTCTTCCATAACACATAGAATCCCTTTAATTAAATCGTCAATATATTGAAATGAACGCGTTTGCTTCCCATCTCCATTTATGGTTAACTTATCACCTTTAAGAGCTTGTACGACAAAATTGGAAATAACTCTTCCATCCTCTATGCTCATAGAAGGACCATACGTGTTAAAAATTCTTATTATCCGAGTGTTCACATTGAAAACCTCATGATAATCATGGAATAATGTCTCTGCACCTCGTTTGCCTTCATCATAGCAACTACGTATGCCATAGGAATTAACACATCCCCAGTAATTCTCGCTTTGAGGTGACACATCAGGATTCCCATATACCTCACTTGTGGAAGCGAGAAGAATTCTTGCATCGTTTTGTCGAGCAAGTTCCAGTAAGTTGATACAACCATAAATGGAGGTTTTGAATGTTTGTATGGGATTCTTTTGGTACTGGATAGGTGAAGCAGGGCAAGCCAAATTGTATATCTCATCTACTGCCTCATTGAAATCTACAAGCTCCGTAATATCACGTTTGATAAAACGAAACCTATTCATCTCATGCAAATCTTTGATATTATCCAAACTACCAGTTGATAAATCATCGATGCAGATAACTTGCTTATATCCAATGTCTAAAAGCTCTCTACATAAATGGCTGCCTACAAATCCTGCACCGCCAGCAACTAAGGCTTTGATGTGTTTATTTTGTTTCTTTTTCATGTTTTTTTTGCAAAATTATATATATCGAATTTATTCCATGTGACACAAAAGTGTATTTTGTCTTAGCAGGAACGATATTTACACTATTGTGTGTTAAATAACGCGAGTTCGATGAATTCAGAATAGTGCCAATTGTTTATCCCAAGTTCTTTCGCCAGCAATAGACGGTTTCTTTGGAAAGCAGCAATATGCGGCTAATGCCCCCAGCGTGTTTACGATGAAGTTGTCGAAAGACCTGTGCCTTGAATGTTCCACCTGGGCAATGTTCTTGAGTTCATCGTTTATGGTTTCTATGACAGCCCTCTTTCTCAGCAGAATCCTGTCCGCGACTTTCATGACTGCGCCTTTCATGTTGCTTCTGAGTTTTGTTACAAGCTGTATCCCGTCCACGAACAGCCTTTGGAAAAGATGCTTGCTGATGTATCCCTTGTCCCCGACGAGTTTCCCGTATATGAAATCCACAAAATCCTTGTATTCCAATGGCTTGCGGTCATCAATATCACCGGGAGTTATCATGAAGTTCAACAACTCGCCCTTCTCATTGCAAATCAGGTGCAACTTGAAGCCGAAGAACCATCCCATGGAACACTTGCCTCTTTGGGCTATGCCCTTGAAGGTCTTATGAATGTGAATCCTCAGGTTCCTGCATACTCTCAGGGGAGTGCTGTCCACGAAACTGATGCCTATGCATTTTCCAAGCAACGCCTTTTTGATGAACAGCGTCAAAGGGAGAGCCATCTCTTTCTCAAGTTCCACGAAACGGCTGTACGAGACAACCCTCGGGAAGAGATGGCGAAGGTGCTTGCAGACCTTCTCCAGATAGAAATGCTTCAGACAGCGATAGCCAGAATCATGAAACAGTATCATGATTAGCATGATTTCTGTCTTTGACATGGTTGAATCGCGGTGATAATGCCGTTTCTTGTCCGACCTCAGCGTATATTTTTCCATCATGGCATCAAAAAACTTGCAAAAGTCATCTGCAATACAAAATAATTCCGTAACTTTGTCCTCGGTGAGCATAGCGATTATTGTTTGTAATACTTTGTAATTGAGCACTATAAAGTTACAACAATTTTCGCTAATCACCAAATTTAAAGATAATTATAATTCGTCGAACTCACTTTAACTTTGCATAGGTAGCGACGAAGTCGCATAATGTTAAAGAAAATGTAATGTAAATTGCAGATAACTCAAGACAGTTTCCTGCCTTTGTTGTATGAAGGTGGAATCGGTCTGTCGAAGAGGCAAGCCAAGAACTCACGCTCTAAATGCCATAAAGCTTTTGAGCGTGGCAGCGTAAGTCTCGGAAGTCCGGACCTTGCCAAATTGCTTCAACTGCGCTATGACATTATGCCAAAACGAGAAAAGGGAGACTTCCTTTGTCAATCTATGATAGGCTGCTATCACATCATCAGCCGAGTACTTGCGCCGTTCTGCGTCCAGTTGTGCTACGACCTTGTCCAACCTGGCAACATCCCATGCCAGCCGTTCCTTGGTCGCATTGACGATGTTTGTGCGCCCGCCATTGGCAATAACCGTTTCCGTCCCTTCGTCCCATTCGGACGTAAAGATTCGGTAATCCGTATTCAACTGGCGGACCACACGATTATGGATAATCTGGATATATATGCATCCTTCCTTGCCTTCGACGGATGAAGGTCTGAACTTTATCTTTATTGATGTCATCATACCTGTTCTTTTGTTTAGTCTGTCAACTGACGCCCCAGCCGTTCCTTTTCTTCGTTCCGTCCCAGTTGGTGAGAGCATTGTCTGACCCACCGCCGCCTGCACCCGTATATCCTCGTCCACCTGCCGCTAAAAGAAGGCTTTCCATCAGGCTCCTTGTGACGGTCATTTCCTCGCAGAGCTGCATGGTACGTGTTTCTGAAAGGTCACTCATGAATTTGGTTGTTCCTTCCCAACTAACCTGACTTAGTAAATTTCGGGTTGCCTGCTTGCGTTGTTCCTTGTCAGATGCGTCAAGACCGTCTTTCAAGGCTTCTGCCAGGATTCCCTGACCGATAGGATTGGCATAATCACTGGTAAACACAGCATTCTGGTAGTCTGTCGCGAACTTGTATATGGCTTGCTTTGCATCGGCAATCCACTGGTCAACGTGCTGCCAGAATGCTTTCTTGTTCTGCTGTATGCTATTCCAAAGTTCCTTGATTTCGGGAATGCCCAGCATTTCTCGGATTTGGCCTTCGGCTTCATTGGCACGTTGATGCTCCTTGGATGCCAGATTACCTGAACGGACAGCATGGTTATTTGCTCTGTCACATTCTTTTTGAATCCTCTCTATTTCCGCATCCTTCTGTTCGCGCAGGTTATTGATGGCATTCTCATCCATTGAGGATATACGCTTTCTGAGGCCAGCGTTTTCAGCAGAGAGAATATGATTCTCTTTTTGCAGTTGCTTGTTCTGCCCGATAATCGCCCTTGCATCCTTCATCGCCTTGTTGTATAGAGACTTTCCCAACGTCAGGATTTCCTTCTTCTGGGCTTCCTTGGCTTCCATGAGAGCGGTCTGCAATTCTGTAAGAATCACCATTATCGCCTGCCGCCGTTCCTCGCGCCATTCCTTCTGCCCGAAAGCAGGGATTGGCTTTTCAAGTTCGACTTTTATATCATCCCAAGCCTTCTTTACAAGAGGATTCGTATTCAAGGTTGGTACAATCAGGCCTTCTTCCTTGATATCCAATGCCTCGGCATACTCTTCCAGTTGCGAGACCTTATCTTCCATTCTTGCCTTTTGGCTTTTTATACTTTGTGTCTCACCTTCAAGCTTGTCTTTCTGTTGCTCCAACCGCCGTTTCTCTGCTTTTGCATTGATGATGGCATCCTTAGCCTGACGTTCTGCCTCCAACACAGCCTTGCTCTTATGGATATGCGCACGCCGTTCCTCACCGGGCAGCATGACGATGTCGTCACCACGCTCCAGGCCATACTTGCGTCCAACCTCGTCGTGATAGTCGGTATGCATCTGGTAGTAAGTGCGTCCTACGGCATATTTGTCCTCGCCCCAAACACGGGCATACGATACACATTCCTTTTCCCTCCGTTCGACTTCTGTTCTTACGAAGTCGCCACGGATTTCTTCAGGCAGTTTCTTCCACTCCTTCTGGGAAAGTACCTTTGACTTGTCATCCTTATGCACATACTTGGCAGACGCACGATCTCTGTTTTTTGTCTTGGCAACGGGGATGGTCTGAATCTGAATGTGCTGTGTCGTTTCGTCAAGGTGTACGTCAAAGCCGATGATGTTCTCTGCTCCCCAACGGTCACATGCCCAATGGTAGGTGTCCATTGCCCTGTCTCTGATACCTTGTTTCAGTATGACATGGGCATTGCTCTTTTGCAGGGTGAGGTCCACGTCCTGGTCACCGAAGGCAAGTCGGGTCAGCACATCATGGTTACCGCTGATGATGATGCCAACGGTGCAGTTCGGACTGTTGCCGGAATTGCCCAGGGGATTGTTCTTGTCCTTGTAGGGCTTGAAGCCGAGTTCGTCCAGACGTTGCTGCAAACGCTCATGAAGTGGCACGGGATTGGAACCAAGTGGAACGATTTCACCTTTGCCGTTAATCTCAAAGTTGAGATGCTTGCGTGTGAAGTCGTAGTGGTTGTTTGTGTCCTGGTTCTTCAGGCGATACGTCTTTTCGTTCCACCCGCGACGTTCTGGCTCGTAGCCTTCCGCAGCAGAAAAGGACTTTGCAGGTGCGCCGACATGGATGGCGGCACGGGGTATATTGTTTGTTGGTTCAGACATAATGTATTTCTTTTGATGTTATGACTTGATATAATTCGGGGTCTCGGGTGACACCTGAGTGGAGGGTTGAGGGAGAGAGTCACTCCCTCGCAGAAGCACTTAGCTTCTGTTCTTTTGCCATGTATAAAGGCTAACTTTGTCGAAGCGGCTCCACCCTCGGAGAGCATAATGGGACTTTTTAAGGGAGCGCAGCGAGTCTAAAAGTCCATATTATGTTATGGGATTATTTCAGGAATCCCTCTCTCGGCGAATGCCTCCACTCAGGTTCACTCAGACTGAAAGGATGTCATGGTGCGACACATTGTTGGTTGACAGGTGTCGTTGCCTTCGTCCATTCCTTGTCCCGCAGATAGACGTAGAGATAGGAACGTGAACTTAGGTCACCTTGCAATCGCTGGACATGTGCGAATGCTGCCGTTCGCTCGTCGTCGCTGAGGCGCTGCCATACGCCAAAGGCTTGTGATTCGTTGTCACCAACTTTCTTGTAGATGACCTTCATTCTGTCAAAAGAAGAGGTCACATCGCTGGCATTGAAACCGTCTGTACATTCTGCATCGTCGGATTCCAATAAATGGATGCCATCGTTAGATTGCTTCAATCCATCAGGAACGTCAACGGCATTAACACTATCAGTATTTGACGATGCTGTGGCTGGACTTGCAATCGCTTTTGGCCTTGGCAGAGTAGCGTTTGCTGTATTCAATGCGTTCGCTTTCTTTGCAGGAATAATTGGGGAACTTGCATTCCTTGCAGCCCTGCACTTTGTACTCTCACTACATTTCTTGCTTTTCGCTTCCGCTGCCGTTCGCAAAGAGTCAATGTCCTGTATAAGCAAATCATAGTAGACCTGCAAGCGAAGGTCATCAAGGTCAGTTCTTATACCCTCGGTAACATAGGTGACTGCGGCTTTCACCAGTCTGCCGACTTCGGCATTCGGACGTGAACATGCTGCGATGAGCACGTTCGCTAAAAACGGGATTCTTTCAAATGCTTTCATGATTGTCACTTTTTGATGGTTCAACAATAGGGTTAGTTGCCAACTGGACTTGTTCGGCTTGCGTTTGTGCGATGCAAGGATGGCAGCGTTCTGCTCCTCATCCGGCAGAGGAATGGGATTCTTGCGGTTCGCCTCCAGCCATTTGTCTATCTCGTCAAGATAGATGACCCATCGCTTGCTGGGCTTGGCGCCAGGGATTTCCCCGCTTGCGAGTTTCTGATAGATGGTCGCAAGGGGGATGTTAGTGTAGTCGGCTACCTGCTCTGGCGTGACAGGGCGGTGTCTGTTCTCTCTCTGCTGAGTTGGTCTGTTCTGAAGGTTCAGCAGTAACGCCTTCATGCCCGATACCTCATCCCGAAGTTCGGCAACGACCCGCGGAAGGTCATTGAACGCGAGTTGTTCATTTTTCATCTACATGCACGACCCTTGAGTGGAATCGTGCTGCAAAGGAACCCCGTTACGGACCGGAGGCCAAGCCACTTTTGCGTAACTGGCGCATCACGAAACAATCACACAGTTGAGCCTTGTTCTTGGCTGTTTTTTATGGTTAAAATAAGATTGTTCCAACGATTCGTAAGGACAAATGATATGTAGAACCAATACACAACAATTGGGATTAGACTATTTTTTTGCACTAATAGACTATAATCAGTGGCTCTAAAGGCGTTCGGACGTTTATGATGAGTCTGAAAAAATGCTGTATTGTTCTTTTTAGGGCATAAAGCGGTGAAAAATAATTAAAAACTGACCCAACTCATGCAAAAATATTTGCACGAGTTATGATTATAGACAGTCTTATCATCGAGGGATTTTCCAACATTGAGCATACACGTTTGGACATTGGAGAGATAAACGCCCTCATCGCCCCTAACGGTTATAGAAAGAGTAACGTTCTCAGTGCCATCAGTTTTAGTTTGATGTATCTGAATGCTAATGAAGAAACAAAAGGCCAGATGCTTCGAAGCCGCTTTCTCCCCATTAATGTCTCAATCAAGGGAAAGAAGTTCCACTTTGAGATTCTTGGCAGATTACGGCGTGATGGACGTACAGAACTTGTGCAGTATGGCTATGAATGCCAATGGGCAGAGGGGGCGATTCCTGGCCATGTGCTTTCGGAGTGGTTAAAGATTAAGACGGAGGGTGAGCAACGCTATCGGCAAATGATAAACAGACAGGACGGCTACTACTCTATGATTGTTCCGTCGGCTATGGGGCGCTGCAACAAACCTTTTGCCGCCACCCCACAACAACTATCCCTGCCCCTGATAGCCAGCGGTGGATTGTTCCTGTCAGACTTAGCCAAGGAGATATGTAGCATAAGCATCCCGAACTTGCAGACCTTGGACAACCCCGAATCATACTCCTCCATAGACGGAGACAACGGAATCGCCATGCTTGGCGGCATGACCCTAAGCGAGTACATCTATCGAATGAAGGAGACAGACACTGACGGTTTCAGCATTCTTTCGGATGGAATCAAGCAGTTGATTTCAGGAGTGGTGTCATTCGAGCCTGATGAAATCACATTGAGCGACGGACGCAGCAAAGTCTATGATATAAGAGTGCAGGAGGAATTTAATGCGCTGCCCACCAGTATTCGGCTATTGTCAAGCGGCAGTAAGCGTATAATTTTCTTATTCACATTGTGTATGGCTGCCCAGAAGCAGAACATACCAATGATTATGGTCGAGGAACCTGAGAACTCCGTCCATCCAAAGCTGATGGAGAACCTTCTTCTTACCTTACAGGCATACGCGTCAAACACCAAGATTCTGATGACAAGCCACTCGCCCTATCTGATGCGGTATATGCAGCCGGAGCAAATGTATTTCGGACTTCCAAAGCATGACGGACTGGCTCATTTTGCGAAGGTCAATCCATCTAAACTGAAATATCTGTACAAATATGCCGGTGACATGGAACTGACCTTTGGCGAGTTTATGTTTGACTTCATGCTTGACATGGAGAACGACAGCGAGAAGCTAACATCTTTCTTCAAATAAGACAAGGCGATGGCGAGAAAGAAACTGACTAATCCTCCGCATGTATTGATATTCGTAGAAGGAGATACCGATGAGGTGTTCTTCAAAGCCCTCATTGATTATTACGCATCTGTCAGTAGCGGTAAACTGTTGCCGTATGATGTATGTAACCTGAAAGGTGTGACAAGATATTCCAGCAAGTTGCTGGCGAAGTTGAAGAACGAATACTTGCCTACAGCCTTGAATGACGGCTACAAGATTAAGACCGTCTGCTGCTCATACGACACAGATGTTTTCGAGGTCAGGCAACCGCAAATAGTCAAGTGGGATAACATCTGCAAAAGTGTTAAGCGTATGGGGATTGGTGATTTTATCCGCGTTGGTGTCAAAAGTTCCATTGAAGATTGGATTCTTGATGATTTGCAGGGTATATGCGGCTTTCTTCGTTTGAGACAGGTTCCTTCGTCGTTAAAGGGAATGGATGGCTACCAGAAGATGCAGGACTTATACAAGAAAGCCCGTAGAACCTACAAGAAGGGATATGAGGCAAAGGAACTCATCAATGTCCTTGATATGAGCGCCATCCGTAATAAACGGCAAGACGTGCTTGCGCCACTGGAAGAAGCATTAGGCGTAGTCATGCTACAATAAATCCCTGAGCATCATAGGGCCTTTATGCGTGTTGGTTAGGCTAACTTCTGCTTTTCTCAGGGGCAAACGCAACCGAGCTGCGAGGGAATATGAAACAGCAGTCCGTCTTTTCCTGAGTAATCGCAGTGTATCTGGTCACAGTTGGATGTGACAGTCAGGTTCCTGAGCGTATTGTGTGATAACGGCTCTTTACTGGCTGTTACGCACAATGAAGCAAAACGGCGTTCGATATAACAGGCGCAATCATCGTTGCTGTAAGTCTTGCCTTTGCCGAGTCCTAATCTTGTGGCAATGTTCCAGACCAGATGGCGGACATCGAAGCTGCGCAGTTTTGTCTTGTATCTCTTCCACTCAACTTCAGGGCGGTAGTTGTGGTCCACAGCGAACCTCAAGAGGTCTGTGCAGAACTCGTCCATGTCTTCTTCATGGACAAAAGGAGACATGGTGTATAGAAGGTATTCATGGATGGTGTCCAGTTTCTTCTTCTGGCTTTCTGCCTGACTCTGATAAAAGTAGTCAATACCTTGCTGATAGGTCGAGCTGGCAGGAGCAGCCGAAACAGCGGATGGCTCTTTGCCGGGATTGGCTTCTTCCATGACCTTGGTTTCTGCAACTGTTATATCCCCGGCTATCTCTGCTTCGGTTATGTTATCGGAAAATGCCTCAACACAACCGACAGGGTTTATATTCTCTGATGCGTTGGCAAACTGTTCTGCCTCCAAAAGAAGAACAGGTGCCTGCTTGTCTTCTTCATTGGGATTGTCATCATCTATAGTAGCTTTGTTCTTGCCTTTCCTCGTCTGCATGATTCCAATGAAAGCATACTACAAAGCCATGTATGTTGACCATAGGATAGTTGTGGACAGCATGTAGATGACATAGACGGGAACAATATCATCAGGCAGGATTGAGTCTGCCCACTGGCAAAGTGGAATTGAAAGAAGAAGCACTGCAACTCCCGGCAGTATTCTTGTGGAGATCCATTCGAGACGGACGGATGCCTCATGTGGAGTGATAGAAGAAGGTGAATCTATTTTCATTGTCTTGTGTATTACTGTTCGTCGTTACTGAAATTGCGCTACAAAGTTAGGAAGATTTTTGTACATGCCGTATGGGCTTCTCTCCTATAAGCCTGTGATTTATGATTATTTATGAATCATACTTGGGCTGGGTGTGATTTTCACACTCGACCTTTTTCTTCCTAATTTGCCATTGTTTGGTTGCCTGGCAAAGGTATCCCTAAAAACGAGATCCAATCCTGTTGGCCCTCATTTTCCCATTTATGTGATCCCAAAAACATCTTTGGTTTCATTTCCGGACGAAACAGAACCAAGAAACATGCTTAGTCCTGTCCGATGCTTTCAGCTGCGGAGTTATCCTTGGCTTCAGCGTGATGCGGTTGACGCTCTCGCGCTTGCTCTCGTCTGCCATGTTCGTATAAATCTGGGTGGTTTCCACGTTCTTGTGCCCGAGCATGTGCTGGACGGTGTAGATTCCTGTACCGGCATCAACCTGCAAGGAGCCGAAGGTATGGCGCGCACAGTGGAATGTGATATGCTTGGTAATGCCTGCGGCCTTCAGCCAGTTCTTCAATGGCGTTCCCGTCATCTTGTCCCTGAAGTCAGGGAAAACCTTTGTGTCGGGTTCGTGTCCGCCGCCATAGAAGCCTATGAGTTCAAAAGCCTCTTCGCTGACCGGGTTGTTCACGAGCTGCTGAGTCTTCTGCATGCGCACAGTGATATACATGCCTCCATCTCCATATGGCTGGATCTTCTTCCATGTCAGCGCCTTGATGTCACTCTTGCGGAGTCCTGTGAGGCAAGAGAAAAGGAATGCTTTCTTCAACACAGGTTCCTTGCAGTCGGTATTGGCAAGTTTTACGAGTTCCGGCTGTGAGAGGTGTTCCTTCTCCGTTGGTATGGTGTCAATGTGTTTCAGGAAGCCATTGGGGTTCTCCATAATCTTGTGCTCCCTGTATGCCGTATGGAGCACGGCACGGAAAGTTGACCAATACCCTGCAATGGAGTTGATGTGCAGTTTGTGTTCCGTGTGGATGGTCTGAGGTGCGGTCATCAGGTACTCTCTGAACTTGTTACACAGGTCAACATTGATTTCATCGAAACGGCACTTGCCGATGCACCTTCTGTGTTGGCAAGTGAAAGTATATTGATTATCGCGTGTTATATAGTATTTTCAAAATGTCGAGTAACAAAGTAACAACAAAACTGTATTAAAAAGCCCGAAAAGATTGGGTATAAAATAGAAAACTAAGGCATTTTCGGCTTCAATACTGACTCCGCTCTTGGGTCTCAAAATTGGTCGTTTTGTTGTTCCTGTTACTTGAAAAATCCGAGTAACAAAATAGCAACAAAAGTAAAGATTTTTGTTTTGTTGTTTAGGGCTAAATAATTGAGTATAAACAAATTACCAAAACTCTTCATTTCTCTAAAAAATTACTTAATCCGCTGATTATCAAGTATGTATACTATCCTATTTCCCGATGCAGAACCGTGCGAAGTGCTTATAGACGTGCTGCCACTTGCAGTTTTTCTTGTCTGCCTTCTGCTTGAAGTAGGCAAGGAAGTCGCCCCTCATCCTTTCTTTGTCGAAAAAATCGTAACGCTCGTTTACGATACTCTCATAGCGCCGGCAACGCAGTGCCTCGGCTTTCTCCGTCATGCGCTCGTTGTAGTCCTTCTCGCGCTGGTTCCTGGGCTTGGCAAAGATGTAGATGCCAAGTGACTCGTGTCGCTGTACCTTCATGGTTGACTCGTCCCTGTAGCCCGGATAGTAGTCAAGGTAGAAGCTCAGTTGCGTACCTTTCTTTATCTTGCGTGTACGCAAGGTTACGGTCTTGCAAATGTTACTCATACTTGTATCTTATTATTGTTCGTAATCATAGTGGAGCGTTTCTCCTCAAGTGCAAAGTAACTGCGTGATGAAGAAGTGACCAACGTACTGTTTCATAACTTGTGGATAATTGCACTTTCACGCTGTTGGTACTGATTATTTGGCATTACTGGAGCCTGTAAGCCCCCAATTGCGCCAGTCTGCCTGCCATTATTCGGTCTAACTCCTCCTTGGCAATGAGGTTCCGGACACCGACTTTCACCTTGGTGAGGTTGTTCGTCTTGACGATTACGCAGATGTTGCTCTTTGTCATGCCGTACTTCTCTGCGGCCTCGGCTGTGGTGTAATAGGCATCACTCGCCTTCAGGTCGGGACGGAAGATGTCAT
>CAMWJL010000084.1 GCA_947174565.1 uncultured Prevotellaceae bacterium
GGCGTAGCTGGCTATTGACTGCAATTATACAATGCCGCCGCAGACGAATTTATCGTCATGATTTCCCTGTGCATAATCCTGTTCTCGGGCGGTCTCGACACCGACTACAAGAAAATCAAGCCCGTGCTTGCCCCGGGATTGGTGCTCGCCACCGTCGGCGTGCTGGTCACCACCGCATTGACAGGCGTGTTCATCCACGAGATGATGCGTCTGATGCTGCCCGAACTGGCATTCGGATGGGCAGAATCGCTCCTCCTGGCAGCCATCATGTCATCCACCGATTCAGCCTCTGTCTTCTCCATCCTCAACTCCTCGGGCATCGGGCTGAAATACCGACTAAAGCCCACCCTCGAGCTGGAAAGTGGCTCCAACGACCCCATGGCTTACCTTTTGGTCATCCTGCTCATCAGCGTCATAGAGACAGGTCAAGGCATCACCACTTCCATGGCTTTGTCCTCGTCCATCGACCTCTTGGTGCAGTTAGGCGTGGGCACACTCTCGGGCGTGGTCTTAGGACTTGTCACAACCAAAGTCGTCAATGCCATCAACTCCGACAACGAGTTTCTCTATCCCGTCATGATGATAGCCTGCTGCTTCTTCACCTTCACCCTCACAGGCATGGTGGGCGGCAACAGCTATCTTGCCGTCTATGTGGCAGGACTTGTGGTGGGAAACAAGCACATCGCGCTGAAACGCACCATCAAGACGTTCTTTGGCGGATTCACATGGCTTGTCCAGATACTCATGTTCCTCACACTCGGTCTCTTGGTCAATCCCCACGAACTGCTCCACATTGCCGTACCCGGCATCCTGCTCGCCCTCTTCATGATTCTCTTGGCTCGCCCGTTGGCAGTGTTCCTCTGCCTCTCCCCCTTCCGCAGGTTCACGCTCCGTGCCAAGACCTACGTCAGCTGGGTAGGATTGCGCGGTGCCGTACCCATCATCTTCGCCACCTATGCGCTCATGTCGCCCGACGTGGTGCATGCGCGCTTCATGTTCAACCTTGTGTTCTTCATCACCATTCTCTCGCTCCTCATCCAAGGCACCACCGTCAACACCATGGCACATTGGCTCGGGCTGACCAAAGAACTGCCCACCCACCATTTCCACATGGAACTGCCCGACGACGTGACCGCAGCCCTCGACGAGCTGACCATCACGAAAGAACACCTCACCGACGGCACACGTCTGCGCGAAATGCACCTGCCGCCCCACACACTGGCGATTCTCGTGAAACGCAACGACGAGTACATCGTCCCAAGAGGCGACACACGCCTCCACATCGACGACGTACTGCTGCTTATCTCGCGCGATGGTGAAAACCAGCCGACCTCACAGCCGTCCGTCCAAACCCCATAAGTCACAAGTCAAGAGACTTTCACATTATTATATTTACGCCTATTCGGGGCAAGACGATTCAAAACAGAACATGATGTTTTGAATCCGTCTTGCCCCGAATTATTGTATCCAGCGAACCAATGAAGGTCGCACCTCAACTCCCCTCAGAAATCCCCTCAAAAACGATGTCCCCGACTCCGATTTAGGGGGGCTTTCTGAGGGTGTTGTCTTAAAGACATAAAAAAGTGGCATCCGAAGAGGGATGCCACATGAAAAGCCCTAATGGGATATGTCTTAGAATTCAAGTGTGAAGCCTATACTTTCAACGGCTTCACGTATAGCTGCGTCATTGATATTTGAACCTGTAACGGTAGCAATGCCGCTTGAGAGGTCCACGGAGACGGACGCTACACCTTCGACGGTGCGGATGACTTTCTCGGTGTTGGCACGGCAATGGTTGCAGGTCATGCCTTTGACCACATAGGTACGGGTTTCAGCGACTATCGGGGCTGCCGTCTCACCACAACTGCATTCCTCATGGTGGCAATGGCAATGCCCGCTGTGTTCGTGTCCGCAACTGCATGCCGACTTGTGCTGCAACTTCATCCGCACCACATTGAGCAGCAACAGGACGAGAACGCCTGTGCAGAGCCAGTCAAACCAACCTACCACATCATGACAGCATGCGTGTGTGCTGGACAAATGCTCGGTAAACCACTCGCGGGGCAAGAGGTAGTCGATGCCAAAGCCAAAGAGGATGGAGCCTCCGACGATGGCTGTCAGATAGAGCAGGAGCGTCTTCTTACCCAACACTTTGTTGACCACAAGGATGGAGGCCAAGTTACAGGCAGGACCTGCCATGAGCATCACAAGAGCCGCGCCAGGGGTAAGCCCCTTCATCATCAATGCTACAGCGATGGGGATACTGCCTGTGGCACAGATGTACATGGGTATACTGATGCAGAGCACTAAGAGCATGCTCAAGAGGGTGTTATCCTTGAAGATGGCAAAGAAGGAATCGGGCACGAGCACCGTGATGAGACCTGCCACGACAAGACCCACGACAAGCCATTTGCCTATATCTTCCATCATTTCGACGAAGCCGAATTTGAGAGCTTCCACACAACGGTCGGCAAAGGACAGGTGTGGCTGTTCTGAGTAGGCACGGGAAGCATCGGTCGGAAGCGTTTCCGCCCCTTCCTTTTCTCCCCAATTAACAAATGTACCGCCAATAACCGCTGTGAACAATGCCGCCACAGGACGCACCACAGCGAATGGCAAGCCCATCAGCGAATAGGTGGCAAAGATGCTATCGACACCTGTCTGAGGCGTGGCTATCAGGAACGACACCACGGCTCCCTTGCTGGCTCCTTCGCGGCGGAAGGACATGGCAGTAGGTATCACGCCACACGAGCACAATGGCAGCGGCACGCCAAAGATGGCGGCATTGATGACAGACCGCATCGTGTTGCCACTCAGATACTTCATAAACCATCCGTCGGGGATGAAGGCGTGCATGATGCCCGCCAACAGGAATCCCAACAGCAGGTAGGGCGACATCTCATTCACGATGCCCAACACTGCTTCCAATACATTCAGAATACTTTCCATACGAATCTTTTTTTTGTTTTCTGCTGCAAAGGTACGGAATCTGTTTTGCAATCGAGTTGCAAAATTTGTTTATCTCGTACAAAGTCACTACCTTTGTCGCAAACAGCACAAGATTGAAGCACGTTCTCCTCACATTCCTTATCTCCATCAGCACCATCCCCTCTGCCTTTTGTCAAACGGGGGATGAAGGTGCAGGGATGGCATGGGAGGACTTCATGGCTGTGATGATGGAGGAGACAGACGAGGAGTCCATCGATGAGGAAACGATGGAACAGCTGTATGAATTGTATAGCAACCCGATTGACCTCAACACTGCCACACAGACGGATTTGGAGCAAGTGCCATTCCTGAGCGAGGAACAGGTGGCGGACATATTGCAATATGTGAGGCGTAACGGACCGATGTTGAGCTTGGGCGAGTTGATGATGATAAGGACTTTGACAAAAAAGGAGCGTGAGATGCTGCGCCTGTTTGTGAAAGCGGAAGCCACGCAGCCATTCCGATACACGCCTTCACTCAAAAAGCTGTTAAAGTATAGTAACCATAAGGTTGTGTGGCGCACAGATGTCCCTTTCTACACAAAAGAGGGATACAAGGACGTGCCAGCCGAGGTGCTGATAAAATCGCCCAACAAGGTGTATCGGGGCGACAAATTTCATCATGCGTTCCGCTACACTTTCTCTGCAAGCAACCGCCTACGAGCTGGTGTGCAGATGGAAAAGGACGCTGGAGAGCGAGGCGTGGATTATGTGGCTGGCTATGTAATGCTGAAGGACATCGGCTGTGTGGAGCGAGCTGTGGCTGGCTGCTACCGCGTGAGCTTCGGCAAAGGACTGGCCATCAACAGCGGCATGAAGTTCAGCAAGTTGATGATGCTCAACACTGCCGACCGCATGGATGCAGGCATCACTCCACACTCCTCCATCAACGAGTCGGGCTATTTCACAGGGGCTGCCGCCACCCTCCGTCTGAAGCAGTGGCAACTCTCCGCTTTCGGCTCTTACAGGAAGGAGGACGGCACTTATAACAGCGATTCCACGGGCATGTCGTCGCTCAAAACTGACGGATTGCACCGCACACGGCTGGAACGGAGCAAGAAAGGAAACCTTGCTGTCAGCAATCTCGGCGGCAACATCCATTGGGAGCATAAAGAACTTCGCCTGTCAGCCACCGCCGTAGTCACCCACTTCGACATGCCGCTCCTGCCACGACACAACACCACAGCCAGCATGTACCGCCTCTACAACGCCAGCGGACAGGACTTTATGGTCGGTAGCCTCTCCTACGCCTACCGCTTCAAGACCCTTTTCTTCAGCGGCGAAACCGCCGTCAGCCACACGGAACATCAGAGCGGAACTGCCAGCCTCAACATGCTCCGCTGGAAAGTCAATCCTTCTAATGCCCTCACACTGATTGGTCGCCACTATGGAGCCAAGTTCGTCAGCATCAACGGAAAAGCATTCGGTGAAAACTCAAGAGTCCAAAACGAACAGGGACTTCTCATGGGATGGAAATCCAAGTCCATCCGTTACACAGACTTGGAAGCCTATGTGGATGCGATGTACTTCCCCTGGTTCAAGCAGGGCGTGTCTGCCAGTTCCTATGGCTATGAAGGAGTGATACAGGCACTCTTTTCCACACATGAACGATGGAATCTCTTGGCACGTTATCGCCTAAAAGCCAAACAGAAAGACTTTACATACGACTTTGGAACAAAGGCATTCACCACACTCGAATACAACACTCACCAAAGCCTGAAATTGCAACTGAACTACACCCTTTCCCCGTTCATCACCCTCCGTACCTCCGCCACTGGGACACAGGTCTCCTTTGGCATCAATCCCAATGAGCACGGCTTCGCCATCTGCGAAAACCTTCGATGGCAAAATCCCAACACAGAATGCCGCATCGACCTCGGTATTGCCTATTTCAACACTGACACCTACAATACCCGCATTTATCACTATGAGCCTTCCCTCCTCTACACCTTCGGCTCCACATCTTATTATTATAAGGGCATCCGCACCACCCTTTTCGCCTCCATTCCCCTCATCAAGCACTCCCTCTCTATCAACGCCAAACTCGGCATGACGAAGTACTTCAACCGCAGCACCATCAGCAGCGGATTAGAGATGATTGATGCAAACCATCGAGAAGATTTGCAGGTGCAGCTGCAATACAAATTCTGAACACACTCCACCCATCTCCCTAACTCCGTGTCACCCACAGCAATAACCGCCGAAATCTTTGGACAACACTCAATATCCATGAAAGAGTTTGAGGTTAGACATAAAATGAGTCCAACTTCTGACATTCAGAAAATTGGACTCACTTTGCAATGGTTGTGTAAACTCTAAGTTTACCCGTATGTCTATCAACCCTTAACGCACGATAATCTTTACGACCGTTGATGGAGTATGTACCACATAAATTCCTGGTGTTGGCAACATAATGGGAGTTCCATCGGTCACACCTTTAGCAACTAACTGCCCTGTCACCTTGAAAATCTCGACAGACTCCGCAACCGAGCCGCCCTCAACCCGAATGGTACGACCATTCACTGCAATTTTAGCAGATGGTACGGCGGTGATGGCATCGTCAATACCTGTAGTATGATAGGTAATCTTCATTTCGGCAGGAGCCCCCTCTGGCACAATTATATAGGCCTTGTTCCGCGGAAGATACTTCTCTGTTGACACCACAAAACCGAGTGTGCCGTCAGACATAAGACCAAGCACACGCATCGTAGCAGGGTCGTTAGGCGTGAGGTTGTTGTGCAAAAGACTTGTATTGTAGAAATATACGCCTTTAAGCAAGTTGCCGCTGAGAGCATTGCCTTCTCCGCCAATCGCCAACCGATTGTTCGACGCTGACTCAGATGTACATCTAAAGATGACAGGAGTCGCCCTTGGAATCACTCCCTCTATCTCAACAAGATTGACAGAACCTTTAGAGATTTCAGACACATAGTAGGCTGTCATACCTTCTGAATGGAACGAGAAAGGGAAATCAGCATAAAACGAACCATAGAAAGCTTCACCCTCTTGAAAATCAGGAACCAAACCAAAGTAATTGGAATCATCATCAGGCGTTATCGGATGAAAATACCAACGGTGATAGTTAGTGTTACCTATTGATGTTACATATCCGCGGTCATCGTCCTCTTCTGTGGCATCGCCAATATAACGCACCATGCCACTCTTGCTGCCATAGACTGAATAAATGCCAAGATCTCGGTTAGCCAGAAATATGCTAACAGGATGATCAATCATGCTTTGCACGCCAGTGCCCTGCGCCTGTAGGTCGAACGTGCGCCCGTTTCCGTCAAGGTCTTGCACATATATCACAGTAGCCGGATCGGAAATGGTACGATTATAGTCCTTCCAAAGTTGTATGGCACCAAGCTCGGCAGTGGTGGCATGAAAGTTAAGCTCGCCCTTATCGTCAAGCACATAAGCATACCGTTCCGTCATGTAGTTCTGAACACGATAATATCCGTCACCTTTAATGGTAGCAGAAGACGACAGTGCTATTGCCAATGTCAAGAATGCAGTAATAGTCTTTTTCATTTTATTGAATACTTGTGTTTTAGGGGTACAAAGTTACGACAAATTGTGTGTGTGGCAAAAGAAATCGGAGGTTAATGTATAGAAATGTAGCAAAATAGGAAACAAACAGCGGGACTGTGTCGTTCAACACAGTCCCGCCTGAATAAGGATTACAAAATATGGGCTATTACTTGACCACGCAGATTGATACGCGGTTCAGTTCTGGAGTGTTGTAAGGTTGTTCGGCAGACTCATCCATGCTCTTGACCGTGATACGGTCAGCAGCAATGCCGTAAGTGTCCTTGAGTGCCTTAGCAACCGCTTCTGCACGCTGAGCAGAAAGACGGAGGTTGAGCTGCATTGAACCCGTACCCTTATCGGCATAACCCGTGATAGTTACCTTAGTTGAAGGATTGGTCTTCATGTAGTGAGCAACCTCAGCCACTTTGTACATCTCGTCCTTGGTAACAACCGTCTTGGAAATCTTGAAGAAGATGTCGCGCGCCAGAGGAGCTGGAATTTCCTTAACAACCTCCTTAACAACCACCTTCTCTACAGGAACTTCCACAATCTTCTCTACGATTTGAACGTCCTTAGCCTTGTGGCGAGTAGTGTGAGTTTTTCCGAAAATATACTTCACACCTACCAAACCATTGAAGTACCAGTCAGCGTTGTCGGCTTTCTTCGAGTTGTATCTGTCAGGCAACACGTTGGCCTGGAGTTCAAGTCCAACTTTGAGGTTCGGCATAACATTGACATCAACGTAAGCACCGAATTGACCTACAACACGAGTCTTCGTGCCGTTCCAAACGTAATGAAGAACGTCGGGACGAGCTGCAGGGTCTTCGATAGACTGATATACCGATGCCTTGAGAGCCTGGTTCACATTGTTAGCCTCACTGTTGCTGAAAGCGATGTTGAGACCTACACCACCAAAGACTCCTGCGTTGACAAGACGATTGGGGTTAAAACCACCGAAAAGGTTCACGAGATTGACCGTGATGTTTGCAGTGGGAGCAAGGTAGTTCCACTTCCAATTGGAACGATTGCCATCGATGGAGATTGAACCCTTAGAAGTCCAACCGTTGAGGACGAGGCGTGCGCCAAAAACGGGAGTGAAATGATAGCCTGCGCCGACCTGAGCGTTGAAAGCGGCGAGTTTACCAAAACTTGCTTCACCCAATGTCTCCTGCATACCAACCTGACCTAAAGCATACCAGTGTGGCTGGAAGACATATTCTGTTTCCCCCTGTGCCTCCTGTGCATTGGCGGTGAAAGCCATGCAGCAAGCAAGTGAGGCTGAAAGGAATAATTTATTGATTTTCATGTCTGTAATCTTTCTAAGTTTTTGATTCTTGACCATTCAGGTTATTTGCCAATAACTTTGATATAAGTCTTGACTGTTGAAGTGTGACCAGTGTAGTCGAGAGCCTGGTAAGCAATTTCATAAGTGTAAACACCACCCTTGGCACCAGCTACATTAAGAGCAAATGCTGTTTGGTCACCATTTACAACCTTAGCAATAGCCTTGTTTGCGTTATCTCTGAGGGTTGTGTTTTCAACACCCTTCTCATCCGTAACCTTAGTTACACCGACAATCTTCTTGAATGTTGGACTGATAGTCTCAAAGTTGTATGTTGTTGCATACAATGTGATTGCGTCACCACCCTTAAACTTGAACGGAGTGGGGTTCTTTGCGTCTGTACTGATGAGACCAATACCACCATTAGGCTTGTTATAAAACATTACAGCCTGGAGATAATGGTTGGGGTCATCAAGCATACCATTGATACGGTCAGCAATCGTATTATATTTGCCAAGCAGGTTGTTAACCTTACCAAGATAGTCTTTGTTAATCTGATTAACGAGGTCATCAAGCTTGTCCTGAATCTGACCAGTCATGTCGTTAACCTGCTTAACAAGGTCTGTTACGACACCTGTAGGCATATCTTTGTCATAAGGATACTTAGGATTAACTGCGGTTGCATCGTTGAACAGAGCCATCCAAATAGCTTTTTCCACCTTATCATCAAGAGTTGGCGCACCATCTTTACCGCCAAGCCATTCATCGATGGATTCAGTGATATTATTGACAATCTGTTGAGCTTCCTTCGAGATGTCAATCTTCACGTCACCCTTTACTTCGTGGCCTGTTACTTGGTCTGTTAACTTGATTTCAGTTTCAACAACCACTTTACCGATTTCGTTAAATGTAGGCTTGCCAAAGTTCATTTTGATTGAGAATTTGTTACCGTCAATCCCTTGGAAGGCGTTGCCAAGGTCGAGGTTCACCATATCCTTGTCAATCTCGATTGGGGCGATTGTAGGCAGGTGCTTGCCTGCTGAGCTGCCTTTGAGAGTTGCGAATGAGAGGGGTTTGAATGCAGTAGCAGCCAAGCCATAGTTAGAATAAACTTTAGCCTCTTCTTCGCTGACGAGGTTACCGTTTTCGTCACGAGTCACAGGAGTGTATGTGTAGCGGAGAGCGTTTGCCACGCACACGTTGTTGAGCTGAGACTTGATAACGTCGAGAAGATAGAGCATATCCGAACCCTTATGATTCTTTACTGCACTCTTGAGAGCATCAACCAAACCTGGCTCAATGTTTACCTTAATCTCGTCGAGCTTATCCAGAGCAACAGTGGCGTTTGCACGATACAAACCATTGCCATTGCCTGCTGCAGCACGAGAACCCATGCCGAACATGAACAGAGTTTCATCGTCTTTTTCGATAGATGAGAACTTAACTGCAGACTCTTCGTCCTTACTGTTCACAAGGCTGAAGTTAGTTGTCTTGAGATTCTTTACGGTGCCTGGGTTAACAGTGAACCAAAGTGTACCGAGAGAAGCGTCTCCATCCTCTGTAAGATAAGCAAGCTTCTTGCTTGAGATTTGATAATAATCTTCTGAAGAAAGAATTTTAGACCAGTCAACATTGAAGTCGGCATTCATTTCAACACCCATGCTCTTGGCGTTGGAAACAGGGAACTTCTCAACGCTTGTAGCGAGGTTGCCATAGTAAGTCATCAGCACCATTGAGTTCAGACCGAATGGCGTGTTGAATGCAGGATAAACCTTGTTGTTGGCTGCCTGAAGAATGAGGCTTGTCACCATCTCGTCCATGCGTTCATAGAGAGCTTTGATAGCTTCTGTGTTTTGCATGATATTGCTCATCACCTGAGCATAGTTCCACCAATCCTCTGCGCCTTCAGGAAGTTCTACATCTTTAAATATAGCCTCGTACATCTCATCGATACCAGCAAGGTCTTGATAGTACTTGTTGAGTTCCTGAAGAGCGGCTTCGTTAAGTGTGCCTTCATTGATGAGTTCCACAAGTTTGTTGAGAGCCTTCTTGTTACTGATGACGTAACCACCCTGACGGACATATTCCTGGAATTGTGCAGGAGTCATGTCATTATCTTCCCAGTCTTTGAAGTCTTTGAAGTAGAGAGAGAGATCGTCAACAGTTCCTTTAAGGGTGTTTACAGTCTGTACCAAACCGTCTTTACCATCTTTACCATTGAGAATTTCCTGCAACTCCTCAACATCTTTAATCAGACCTTGGGCACCATCTTTGCCATTGAGAACGTCTTTAAGCGTTTCCAAATCTGTTGACAGTGTATTCATCATACCGCCTTTACCGTCAAGATTTTCGCCGAAAAGATTTTCAGCCTGTCCTGCAAGAACTGTAAGGATGCGAGCCTGTTCTGGCGTAAGGTCTTTCAATGCACATGTGCAATCTGCGCCTCCATCGCCTTTCAAGTCATCAAAATAGCCCTCTGCTTTGAGTTGGTCAAGAATGTTTTTGGCGGTTTGCTTCATGTCGTCAAGACCTTTCTTAGTTGCCCATGTGGCAATCAAGGCATTCACCTTTGCGTCAAACTCGTCATTTTTTACATAGTCATCAAGGTCAGACTTCAATGCGTAGTCATTGAGTTTCTGGCTCATCTCTTCGCACTTGTCTGCAATTTCTTTAAGCAGGTCAGCGCGAAGGGTTGCGTTTTCACCACGAAGTTCTGCGTACAAATCTTCGTTCGTGTCCTTACATGAAGTGAACGTGCTAACTCCACCAGCTGTAACAGCCAAGAGAAGCAGTCCTGTAACAAACTTTTTCTTCATTTTTGTTTGATTTTAGAATTATGTTTATTAAATTAAAGCGTTTCTATTATTGGTGTTTACGCCTTTAATCGTATTTCCTTACACATATTATATATATAACTCATCATCAGCAACACAAAAATAATCCCCAAAGATTTCCCTTTCCATATCCTCACACACCATAAACGTCTTCAAAATCGCTACAAAGGTATAAATAATTATTAAAATAATCCAAACTTTTGTAAAAAAAACTGCTTTTACCCCCCCCACACATAAAAAAGTTGTACCTTTGTATCGCTTTAAGGTCAATCATAATTACAATATAGATGTTCAATTCTTCTAAAACCACAAAAAAATTGTACCTGACGGCGGCTTTCATGTTGTCGCTTCATGCTGTTCAGGCTCAGAAAACTACGCTTAACAATCAGCCATTTCGAGATTTCAATGTGGGTGTGTCGCTCGGCACGACAGGTGTCGGTGTGGATGCTTCCATACATATTACGGATTATGTCCGCGCGAGAGCTGGTTTTGATGTCATTCCACACTTCAATATGCCCATGTCGTTCAGCTTGCAGAGCTACACCGACGGTGTGGGAGTGAATGCTGATAATTTCGACAAGTTGCAGAAATACATGTACAACCTCACCAAAGTTGAAGTTGACGACATGGTGGAGATGGACGGCACGCCAACAATGACCAATTTCAAACTGCTGTTCGACGTTTATCCATGGAAGTCGAAAGGCTGGAGGGCGACCGTGGGTTTCTATGCTGGCTCGCGCAAAGCGGCCAAGGCTGTCAACACAATGAACGAGATGCCCTCGCTCATTGCCGTACAAATCTACAATAAGTACTACGAGCACATCATGAGTGACGAGGCCATGGATGAGCCTTTCTTTGGGGACATATACTTGGATCCGTACCTCGTTGAGGATTTGCGCCAAAAGCTTGAGGCACAGGGGCAAATGGGCATTCATGTGGGTGATTTCAAGGATGGGACACCTTACATGATGCAACCCGACAAAAACAGCATGGTCAAGACATCTGCATTTGTCAACAGCTTCAAGCCATACGTGGGCTTGGGATATACAGGCGACCTGCTCAGTGAGAATCAGCGTTGGAAAATTGATGTTGATTGTGGCATGATGATATGGGGCGGCTCGCCCAAACTTATCACTCATGACGGCACTGACCTCACCCACGATGTGACGAACATAAAAGGCAAGCCCGGCGATTATGTCGATTTGATGAAATCGTTCAAGGTCTATCCTGTTGTCAGTGTGCGTTTCGCTTATATTTTGTTTTAACACACCTGTCTGCACAGAACGCGCAGATTGGGGTGATTGAGGGGGTGGTATCCCTTCCCTTTTCCCCATCTTTGTCAAGGAGCACCATAGCAATGGTGCTCCTTGATGTATGCAGCCACTTTGTCGTCTAACCAGCATTGCATCATGCGCCCTCGTTTTATCGACTCACGGATTTGAGTGGAACTCACATCGTAGAGGGGCGTGTTGACCATCTGCACAGTGGGGGGAAGGGTTGATTCATCAAGTTCGCAACCAGGACGGCGATAGATGAGGATTCGATAATTCTTGATGATTTTGTCGGAACTGTACCAATGCGGAAAACGCTCCCAGTTGTCGGCACCAATCACCAAGATGAACTCGTGCTGAGGATAGGCGTTGGAGAGTTCGCCCAAGGTGGTGATGGTGTAGGAAGGCAAGGAGAGGTGGCGTTCAAAGTCGGACACACGAACGCCTGCTATATCGGCAGTAGCCAGTTCTGCCATCCGCAGACGATGCTCATACTCGGCAATGTCGCTCACGGCACTGCGCTTCAACGGGTTCAAGGGCGATACCAGCAGCCACAACTCATCGACGAGCGCTTGCTCCACAATAGATGCCGCCAACTGCGTGTGCCCCTTGTGGATGGGGTTGAAACTTCCTCCGTAGATGCCAATCTTCATGTGTGTATCATTATCTGTTCGGTGTTGCAAAGATAACGCTTTTTCGTGAGTCATTCACCCATAAGGGAGGAAAAAGCCTTTCCGTTATTCATAACTTATGAACAATTATTCGTAACTTGTGAATAATTATTCCAAACTTATGAACAATAATTCATAACTTATGAACGACTTCTCCGCAGGGTAAAGACACGC
>CAMWJL010000085.1 GCA_947174565.1 uncultured Prevotellaceae bacterium
CGTTTCAATTCTACAACCACCAATGCCGCTAATTCCCTGTTATAGAAGAGCAAATCGGGATATGCTTCATGCCCGTATTTCTCCAGATGATATTGATTCCCCACAAACGTGAAGTCACGCCCAAAAGTCATAATGAAATTCTTCACATTGTGAACGATGGCTTTTTCTACTTCTCGCTCGTCAATGTCGCCTTTGTCCCTCTCGCCAATTTCTTCCACATTGATGAAGTCAAGCAGATATTCGTCTTTGAACGTCTCTATGGCTTGCAGCGCAGTACGGGTGTCGGGCATTGTCTTGGCGAAGTTGTTGGGCAGTTCCCCCTGATGATGATACAGGTCGGCTTTCAACATCTCGCTTAAACGATATTTGCTCCATTGGTTTTTGTGGGTATGGCGGATGTAGAACAGGCGTTCTTCTATCGTTTTGGCTTGACGCAAAATAATCATGTGATGGGTAAAGCCGATTTCTACAAAGCCATCAAATTCGCTAACCGATGGATAGCGATTTGACCAATCTACTTTGATACAGTCTTCCTGCAATTCGCTGCCCGTGGTTAGCGAATCAGAATCGTTGGCTAATGCCAGTTTGCTCGCCTCCGAATGAAAATAAGGTGCCCAACTTTCGTAGAACTGTCTCATGTTTTTAATAGAAGCCACTCCAAAACCTCTCAGTCCCGGCAGTTCCTTCTGCAATTGCTCACTGATGCTTTCAATAGCCCCTGTGCCCCAAAAGCCTTTGCGAGAATGTTCAGAGACATACATCCCAATGCCAAAATAGAGTGACAACTGCTCACGGTTTACCCCTTTTGCCGCCCTGTACTGGCTCTGCAATATGGCTGTCTTTATGGCTTTTACGGCCTTTCTCAAGTCTGCTGTTACCTCGTCCATTTTTTGTATGCGCAACTTCCTGTTAAGAATGTGGCACAAAGTTACTTGTTTTTATTCACAAAATGCCCCTCTATATATAAATAAAGATTAAATTGGCTGTTTTTTCAATCTTTAACAACCTTGTCGGGCAAACAATAATTGGCAATATTGCGCAATAATTCTATCCAATAATCATTCATGGGCGGCACAAAGACGAAAGTGGGTTTGGGGCGAATAGAGAAAAAGTGTGAAAAAAGACAGGAAAAATAAAAAAAGAACGAAAAAGCAATCCGTTTCGGCAAAAAAGACTTACCTTTGTGGCGTATAATCAGAAAGAAACAAGGTTTTGTTACAGGAAAGGAGGTTTATCATGTGTGTACTCAAGAGCATCAAGCGTTCCATCATCTTCGGGGTTCAGACCCTTCGGGCGGCATCTCGTGGCGAATACCAAATCCAGACGGCGGAAGTGGCAAAAATGCGTGAGGATATATTTGGCACTCCGTCCAGCCTTGCCGATGATATGCGCAACCTGTATGGAGACCGCCAGCGCATCAGCCGTGACATCAGGGTCGGTTTCAATCAAATTGTAGCAGGGAATGTCTAAGCAGCAGATTAACCATAAGCAGACCAATGTGGCAACACAAGGCGGTGTGGGTCAGCAGTTGGAAGTGTCCTATACCGTGAGCGACAGTACCCTGCCGTCGCCTCAGGAACTCGCGGACTACCAGCGCATTGAACCCAGCATTGTGAAGTTCCTGATGGAAACGGCACAAAAGGAGCAGCTGCATCGTCACAGGATGGAAGCTGAGAAGATGAAAGTGGTGAAAAGCAGTGAGAGCAGAACCACAAGAATCAACCTGTGGGGCATGTTCTTCGCTTTCTTGGCATTGGTCACTTTGGTAGGGCTTTCGGCTTGGGCACTCTATCTCGACAAGCCTTGGTTTGCAGGCATCTTCGGATTTACAGCCGTCATTTCTATCGTCTCCGTCTTCATCAATGCGGGGAAGAACAAATAGCACATATATAAAGCCGCGCCCATAGAATCGGTTCATGGGCACTGTTTTCATCAACTAAAAAGCGCACGGCGTTGACTCTCAGGTCAATGCCGTGCGCTTTCTTTTGCCGACACCGTGCGCGTGTCTAATCGTCCGCCCTGCGTGAGATATTATGCGCACCCTGCGCATGTTATTTCGCGCAGGGTGCGCGCGGAGGGTGGGGAAGGGTGTGTCGGAAGGGGGGTGCGCCGTGGCTGCAAGCCATTGGGCATGAAACGCAGGAACGACGCTGCTCACGCAGTGTCGTTCCGAATTTGTTAGATTAGCTATATTTGATGAAAAACTTACATAGTTCAAAGGGCAGAATAATGGTGAGCATCTGCGTGCCTTGAACCGAGTGCAAAGGTACGACTTTTTGGATTATCCGCAACAAAACGACGCTTTTTTTTACTTTCTCCTTTGTTTTTGTCGCTTTTTGGGCGGATAAATGTCGCAAAATGCCCTCCGAGGGGCTCACGGGCACGGGTTGCGCCCCTGCAAAATGCAAATATCGTCCAAAAAGCACCTAAAATCCTCCACGGAAGTGAAAAAATCCTGTTTTCATTTTGATAAGTGGACGGAAAAGGTGAACTTTGCCAGCGTGAAGTGATGATGTCTCCCTCCGAGTCTGAGCAGGAGGCCATCCACTGACAACTAACCAATATTTATTAACAACTTTATTAGCTACCGTATGATGAAAAAGTTTACACATCAACTTATGTTGCTCGCCATGATGATGATGGTGGGCATGACGGCTAAAGCGCAGTATGCGGCTGTGATTGACGCAGAGCCAACCAACAACTGGGTGGCTGGGCAGCAAGAGTTTGACGCTGCTCCAATCGTTTCCGCCCTCGGGCTGAGCAGCTTCACGGACCTGAAGGAGCTGGTTGCTGCCAGCGGAACAGGTTCCGAGGGGGGGGTAGTATATCTGCAAGTGGGTGACGAAAGAACCAACACTTGCATGGGCAACCAGGGCGAATGCGCATGGTGGATGTCCATGGAAAACACGCCCCAGTATTATGGCGACGAGGGCAGCTCATGGTTCATCGGCCTCGAATGCGTCGATGCTGGCGAGGACGAGGAGTCGGGCGAGACATGGTCCGATGCTGTCAACATCTATGTGGGTCAGATGCCCGGCGTGTTCGCCCAGCTGTATGAGCCATCAGCCTTGAAGGCCACGCTCTACCTCATCGTGGGCGGCAAGGAAGTGAGCTTCGAGGTGACTCAGAACGTGGCTCCGGCACAGAAGATGGCACTCTCTGCGTTCGACATCGTGAAGGACTACGAGCTGACGCTCTCTTTCATTGAGGGTCGATACTATGAGGGCAAGACCTTCTCGGCAGACCTCGACGGTCTCTACGAGGCTCTCGGTGTGGAAGATACCGCCGCATTCGACGAGGCCATCACCAGCGAGACCTTCACACAGGCTATCCTGTCGGAAGAGACCGCTGAGGGTTCAGGCGAATATGTCCACACACCGCAGGATCTGCTCGTTGACCCCAACGCAGCAGCTGGCGACAGATGGTTCGGTCGCTACACCTCCTACGACGAGGCTACCGACGAAGAGACCACACTCCCCATGAACTATCCGAAGTCATGGTCAGATGGCTGCACATTCTACTTGCCTGGAATCACGCTTGCCGATGGCAAATACTCCGTCGTGGCAGGTCAGTATCCTAACACACTGAAGGAGGGCGACACCGACTGGACATACCTCTACATCGTCAATGGTACGAAGGCAGCACGCCTGAAAGTGCAGGTGGAGGTGAAGAAGCCCGAAGTCATCGCATTCGACCAAATGACACAGGCCGGCGAGATGACCGTACCCGTGAAGATGGAGCAGGCGGAAAGCGGCTGGCCTTACATCGACATCACTTTCGACACCGCACCTATTGCCGAGGCACTTGGCGTGGACGTGTCCGACCTCGACGAGGCATGGGCATGGGAGACAGACGGAAGCCTCTCCAACCGTCACACCACGGGTGAAGCTGGCGGCTACTACTTCGATGCAGACGGCTACATCGCTGGTTACAGCAATGCGTCGCCCATCTATATGTTCCCGACTGACATCTACAACGGCGAATGGCGTTTCGGTCAGCACGCTGGTTCTGACTTCATCTCAGGAGCTACCGCTGACGCGCCTTGGAAGACACAGCTGGTGTTCCTCGGCACTGACAAGTATTATATTGTGAACATCGACGCCACCATCACCGTGGCTGGTGCGGGCGATGACGACCCCGACAAGACCGTGGATGATGAGTTTGGCGAAATCGTTGCCACCATTCCACTCACGTTCGAGATGAAGCCTGCTGGCTCATACTATGGCGACATGTCTGACGAGGACAAGGCTGCACTGGAACTTGACCTCAACATCGAGAGCATCAAGTCGCTCCTCGGCGAAGGCACTTACACTGTTTGGGGTCTGAAAGCTCCTGCTGCCGCTGGTGCGCAACCACGCCTGACAAACACGCAGAGTTATGCGCCTAACACGGGCTTCAACACAGGCTTCTGGATGGCTATGCCACAGGACAACCTCGGCGACGAGTATGTGAACACTTCATTCGTAGGCGGCTGGGGCACAAACGCATACGGCATCGAATGGAAGCTCAACGACGGTGTCTTCGGCTTCGACCAAATCCCTGGTCAGCGTGCCGTGGGCGAGGAGTTCACTTCCACTTTCTACTGGGGCTTGTCAGACAAGTCTAAGGCCATCAAGTATGAACTGACCATTAAGTATGTGGAAGAGCCTAACAACAGCGGCAACAACGCTACCATCATCGCCAGCATCGACCGCATGATTGGCGTGGAGGAAGTTGAGAACGGCTACGACGTGAAGGCTATTGTGACTGAGGCTCTTGGCATCGACGAAGAGGAGTGGGAGAGTGTCGTTCCGAAGCTCGCCAACTCTGCCGCCACCTACGCTACCGTGGAGGAGGGAAGCTCGTTCGTGATGAGAAACGGTGCCATCTATAACCTCACCGACGGCGAGGCTGCCCCAGAGGATTGCTACGGCCTGACCTACGAGGACGGCGCAGTGGAACTCGACCCAATGGACATCCCATTCGCTGACGGCGACGAGAGCAAGGCGGTCATCCGCATGGCGTTCGACTACACCGACGCGGAGGGTGCTACGAACCGCGTGCTCCTCAACATCATCGCAGTGTCGAAAGACTCTCCATTGGTGGGCGTGAGCGGCATCAACGCCAACGTGGATGGCAAGGCCACCTACTACACGCTGCAAGGCACTCTGCTGACAGCTCCCGTGAAGGGCATCTGCATCAAGAAGCAGGGCGGCAAGGCCGAGGTTATCTATGTGAAATAAAGAGGACTAACTGACCTAAAACCTTTATATAGCAGCGAAGGCTGACACCCCTCGTGGTGTCAGCCTTCCTTTTCCAAACCCCTAAACAAACATCTATGAAGAAACTTCTACTCACGCTCTCTACGGCACTGGTCGCCGCGGTGAGCATCAGCGCACAGAAGACGCTCTACATCCCCGACGAATGGAAGTGGGTGCGCACCGACACGCTGCTCTACAAGGAGAGCGACCCTGACAACAAATACACATGGTCGCGCTCACGCTCGAAGGAGAACGACAACTTCATCATCTACTGGGACAAGTACTATGGCAACAAAGCCCCCAACGAGCTGCCTGTCTCGGACTTCTTCTATATCGACATCGACGACCTGCTGGAGAAGGCGGAGATGTTCTATCAGCTCAATGTGAACACCCTCGGATTCGGCAACTCGCCCACGTCGAAGGTGAACAAATACAAGACGATGATTCTCATCAACCACACTGGCGAGTGGATGGCGTATGGCGGTGGCTACGACTTCAACTGCCCCGCATTGTGGATTAACCCTGCCACCTGCAAGCCCGTGGGACACACCATCGCGCACGAGATTGGACACTCGTTCCAGTATGTGTGTTACAGCGACTTAGGCGGCGGCACAGGCTTCCACAATCCGCAGGGCCAAGGCTCAGGATGGTGGGAGCAGACGGCGCAGTGGCAGGCGGCACAGGCCTATCCGGCGCAGAAGTGGACCGAGAGCTGGACGGTGTATGGCATGCCCTACTTCCCCCGTGCTGCTAACTATGCCATGACGCACGAGTGGATGCGATACCAGTCCTACTGGTGGCACTACTTCCTCGTGGAGAAGTACAACGACCGCGAGGTTCTCGGCAAGATATGGCGGCACGACGCTGGCACGCTGGGCGGCGGACAGGGCTACGATGCCAACGAGGTGCTCATGAGCCTGAAGGGGCTGAGCGTGGAGGAGCTGTACAAGCTCTACTTCGAGTATGCCATGAAGATGGCGACCGTCGATATTGACGTGGACAACTGCAAGCAGGAGGGTCTGACGTGGACGGAGCAGTACCCCTACACGTTCAACTATGTGGATGTGGGCGAAGGCAAGTATCAGGTGGCCTACAGCTCCTGCCCCCAAGGCACGGGATTCAATGTCATTCCGCTCAATGTCCCCGAGGCTGGCACGGAGGTGAGCACCGACTTCACCTCGCTGAAGAAGCTCACGAAGTTAGCCGACGGCGACCCCAAGCAGTATCTGAACGGCGACAACGCATACAGCACCACCAACAGCGTCTATTACAACTGTTCGAGCAACACGAAGTATGCCGCCCACCGCGGTTTCCGCCTCGGCTATGTGGCTCTGATGGCTGACGGCACGCGCCAATACCTCTACGAGGACTCGCTCTATTGCGCCGACGACAAGAAGGACGGCGACCGCACCGTCACGGTGAAAGCCACCGTCCCCGAAGGCACGCAGAAGCTCTGGCTCGTCGTCTCGCCCGCACCTCGCGAATACTACCGACACCTGTGGAACGAGAAGATGAGCGACGACGACCAGTGGCCCTACGCCGTGCAGTTCACAGGCACCAACCTGCTGGGCGCACCCGTCCTCAGCGAAGCCCTGCCCACCACCGACGCCACCATCACCTACGACGTGCAACTCCCTGCCAGCCAATACTATGACTCGCAGACCGTGCGTCTGAGCGGCGAGGCGGCAGGCGTGCTCGGCACAGCCTTCCAGATGAAGGCCGAGGAGGTGAAGGACTACCTCGTGAACTGGAAGTCGAGCATCAGCAACGGCAAAATCATGCTCTACGCCCTCAACCCCACAACCCACAACTTCGTCAACCAAGGGCAGACCGCCACGGGCTACGGCCACTGGTTCACCCGAGGCGGCACACGCTGCGACTATGGCGACAGCGACGCAGGGCTGTACAGCATCTTCGACGAGGCCAACCTCACCTTCACCGTCGGTCAGTACCCCAACCGCCTCACACCGGGCAAGACCTACACCATCGCCCAGTGCCTGCGCTACAAGCGTGCCGGCGACAAGGTGGCGACCGTCAACATCTTCTTCCGTGTCACCTGCGTGCCCAGCACCCAGGCAGGCTCCGTGCGGCTCGTCAGCACCGAGCAGTCACCATTAGTAGAGGAAATCCTCACAGGCATCGACACGCCCGAAGCCCCAGCTGCCACCCCCTCACGCACCACCTACTACACCCTCAGCGGCATCCCCGTCGCCAACCCCACCAAGGGCTTCTACATCGAGCAGAAGGACGGCAAGACCCGCAAGGTGATGGTGAAGTAGAAGAGTAGTGAGCGGTAAGAAGTAAGAGGCGAGAGGAATGTGGTGAACGGATACCCATTTGCTTCACCATCCCTTTTACCTCTCACTTCTTCTCACTCACCCCTCAAAAACACCCCCAAAACCGATGTCCCCGACATCGGCACAACGGAGTCCCCGACATCGACTGACCGATGTCGGGGACTCCGTTTTTCATGCCCTGCAACCCATGCTCCACGCCATGACAATTATTGGACAAAATTATTGCGCATTATTGCCAATTATTGTTAAAGGAGACACCCCCCCTTTGTGTGGGTTTCGGTCGCAAGCGGTCTTAGACTCACATTATCTTTTATATATACAATAAATGGCATTTTGTTGTGCATGTTCATCCCGATATGCACAATAAATGCCATTTTGTTGTGCATGTCTTACGGTATTTGTATCATCTCATTATATATGCCGTCCATTCACATTCATGAATAGTTCTATCAATTTAGTATTGATGTAATAGTTCGACTTGCCAATTTTCATTTTTGTCAATAATCCCATCTTAACAATCCTGTTAAGATAAGATGAAGCGGTGTTTCGGCTAACCATCATATCACGCTCTACATATTCTATTTTTGTATAAGGATGATAAAAGAGATTATTGAGCAACTCATGTTTATACAGACGACCAAACTTAGGACGAAGCCTTGTTTTGTAATCTGCCATCAACATAGAAATGCCTTTCACCAAATTGATTGTTTGACAGGCAGTCTCTTCTACTCCTTTCAGAATAAAAAGAATCCAGCGTTCCCATTGTTCAAAATTGTCTCCGCCATAGTCCCTGATTTCTTGAATGAGTCGGTAGTATTCATCCTTGTTATGAGTGATGTAGCGGCTTAAATAAAGAATAGGCAAATCCAAAAGATCTGACATCACAAGGAATAGTATAAGCACAATACGCCCAGTTCTTCCATTGCCATCATAGAAAGGATGGATACTCTCGAACTGATGATGAATTATTGCCATCTTCACTAATGGGTCAAAATCACAGATGCTGTTATCATTGATAAAAATCTCCAAGTTTGCCATGAGCGATTCAATTTCTGCACCATCCTGTGGAGGCGTATAGACAATATCGCCAGCTTGATTTTTGAGATTGGTTCCAGGCAACCTTCGGAAACCGGCACTATTGTTTTCAAGAGCCTTTTGTATATCCTTGATAGTATTGATTGAGAGGATATGGTTTTTCTTCACCTGCTGATAACCCGAAATCAAAGCATTCCTATAGTTCATCACTTCTTTTTCTGCAGCTTTGATGAAATTGCCTTTTATGCCAAGGTCTGCTTTGTAGAGGTCATCTTGTGTAGTTACAATATTCTCGACTTCACTACTGTCTTTGGCTTCTTGCAAAGTAAGCGTACTAATAAGAATATTCTCATTGGGTATTGTAAGGGCAACTCCTTTCAGTTCTGCCAACTTCTTATTAGCAAGATTCAGCTGTTTCAATACTGCCTTTGTTTCCAAGTCATAAGACAATGGAAGATTCGGCATCTTATATTCCTTTGCCATTGGTTTATATATTAACGTGAGTTCGACGAATTATAATTGTCTATAGATTGAGTGATTAGAGAAAACTCTTGTGTCTCTATAAAGCTCAATTACAAAGCATTACAAACAATAATCGCTATGCTCGCAGAGGACAAAGTTACGGAATTATTTTGTATTATTGGACAATAATAACAATAATAATTTGTGCCTCCCCCTAAAACCGATGCACCACATACGTCAGCGGATACAGGCGCAGAATCGACTCCTTCGCCACCGACTGCACATGCGGCACATACTCAGGGTTCTCGCTGATGACAAGCACAGCATCCGACTCCCGACCCTCATCGCAGATGCGCTTGAACATGCAATGCCCATCCGTCGTGACAATCAGATAGATGCGACGCTGGTTCACCTCGTCCAGCCGCACCTCGTCGCCCACCAGGCACAGGTCGCCATCGTGGATGGACGGCTCCATTGACACCCCCTGAGCATGGAGAGCCGCCACCGCCTCCACCCCGGGCAGGTGGATGTGGTCCGCCACCAATTCGGGATGCTCGAACTGCTCCACGATGCCGCACGAAGCACGGCACTCGTCAAAGAGCGGAATCAGCTCCGTGCGCGCAAAGTGAATCGTGCCGGGCGACGAAAGCAGCATCTCAGCACCGCCCCCAGCCGTGCGCACACGCTCCGACCGACGCTCGTTCCCCTCCATCAGCCACTCCGAACTCACCGACGGGAACGTGTCCAAAATCGCCTCGCGCCCATTCGCCGTGATGCGGTCGCGGTGCATCCATGTGGCAATGTTGCTACGCGGCACTCCAATCAGTTCCGCAAACCGCTGCTGGCTGCCACCCGAGAACTGCTCCATCAGCGCAATCAGTTTTTCCTTGTCTGTCATAGTCTCCTTGTTTATATATATTATAGTGGTGAGAAGTGAGGGGTGAGGGGTGAGAGGAATGCAAAGGAAACGAGAATGCCTGTGTGCCCAACATTCCTCTCACCTCTCACCCCTTACCTCTGAATACTCACTTCTCACCACTCATTTCTCTCACATTTTTCATCCCAAACCCTTGCACGATTCAGAAGAAACCCGTACCTTTGCGTCGCATTTGAAACAAACACGCCACAAAGTTAGGCATATACCCCGATTTTGCCAAGGAAACAACCGACTTTTTTGTTTCAAACGAAAGAAAACCCTTAAAAACCACACACCGCCTATGGCACACTACACCTATGACATGGAGCGCATCGACGACGAACTCGAAATCTGCGCAATGACCAAACAGCAACTGGCACTCCTCTTCTGCGACGGACTCACGCCCCACGCCGCCGTCAACCGCCTCATGAAGTGGATAGCCCACTGTCCAGCCCTGCTCGAAGCCCTCTACGCCACGGGCTACAAGAAGCACAACCGCATCTTCTCGCCCAAGCAAGTCGCCCTCATCTTCCAGTATCTCGGCGAGCCGTAAAACGCACTCCCGATGCGCTCCAAGCCTTGCAAAACCGCCCCACAAGCACAAAATGATGCCCAAGACACGATTTTTCCTTTCTTTTTTTGCGCTAAAAGAAGAAAAGCATTATCTTTGTGCCTCATATAGGTACGCGCACAATGTGTATGTACACATATTCATATTATAGAAGCACGTCAAACAGAGGGCGCGCGCAACAGTAAGAATCACAGAATGAAAACTATTATCACCAAGATGAAGTTCAAGAACGTATTTGCTGCGGCATTGCCATGGCTGGCAGTGGCTGGAGCCGTCGTTAGCTGCAACGACTATGACAATGGCTATTCGGAGAAAGCACTCGTCTATGCCCAGGAATTTGAGACAACCTATGGTTCGGTCGATCCCGACCAGGACTGGAACTTGGCAATGCGCGGCAGCGTGACCGTGACCGTGGCAAAGCCATCGAAAGTCACCATCTATGCCCTTGTCAACGGCCTCTACAGCATTGTGGGCGACTATGCCGACGTGACAGCGACGCAGAAGCTGGACTTCGACGTGCTCGAAGGCACAACCCAGCTGATTGTATCCGACGGCACGCAGGGCATACACACCACGGTGGGCGGCTCTGTCTCCTTTGGGGGGGGTAGTTCGGCTCACACCCGTGCAGCAAACTATGGAAACGACCTTTCAGACAAAGCCGGACAAGTGACTGACATCAGCGTGACCACCACGGGCGAATACATCACCTTTACCAAAGAAGAGGCAAAGGCGTATGAGTCTGTGTTGCCCGAACTCAACGACCCAGGGGCATCTTACGACAAAAGTAACCTGAACCGCGCCATCAACAACTTCAAATATGTGTCCAACGGCAGCTTCACATTCTATCCCGTGTATTGGCAAACCAGTGCCGCCAACGAGGTGGGCATCTACTACACCGATGCGCAGGGGCAGTACCATGAGGTGAAGATCTATGACATTAAGAGCGGCAACGAATTGCAGAACGTCTATGCCGACGGACGCCAAGAGGATGTGTTCTCCGAAAGTTCCATTCAGGGTTACAATGAGAATTGGGGCGTTGTCAGCCAGCGTGCCAAAGCTATCACCATCGATATCCCCGAGGGAACGGTCTTCGGCTTCTACCTCATTAACAACGGAACAAACAAATTCTACTCTGAGGCAGAGAAGAACCCAGTGTATGGCAACCGCTATCCTGACCATCAGACCGAAGAGGGATGCTACGCCGCTTCTGTCACCATCGGCGGCAGCAAGTATCTTTGCTTCGAGGACTGGTATCAGGGCGACTTCGACCTGAACGACGTGGTGTTCAAGTTTGCAGGCAACGTGCCAACCACCATCGACGAAGACCTGACGGCTGCCAGCTGGATTGTCGCCTGTGAGGACTTGGGCGGCAGCTTCGACTGGGACTTCAACGACGTAATTTTCAAGGTGGCACACATCAGCGGACAGGAGACTGCCACCATCACACCATTGGCAGCTGGCGGCACGCTCGCATCCTACATCTTCTTCGACAACCCCAACACCCCCAACGCCGAGGAGACCTGCTTGGGCGAGATTCACCAGCTCATCGGCTTAGGCTCCTGCGTCAGCGGCGAATACACCCCCATAAACGTCTATAACGCACGCGGCACAGCAGGTCAGTCTTTCACCATCAATGTGGATAAGGACTGGACAATGGCATACTACAGCAGCGAAAACTTCATCGCCACTGAGCAGTACAAGGAGCACAACATGGGCGGCTTCTCCATCCGTGTATTGAAGGAGGAAACACCGGCCAAGGACAAGTACCTTTCCATCAAGGACCTTGACTTCGGTCTTGCCTCCATCGTGGCAGCCCCAGGACAAGGCGATGCACCTCAGATGATTTGTTTGCCAGCCACTTACGAACTTGGCGAATGGATCTACGAGTGGGCTTGGTCGCGCGAACTCAAGACCATGGCAGACGGTGAGGGCAATGGTTCTTACCCACGCTTCGCTGGCTGGGTGAACGACCACACCACCAATGTCGATTGGTACAAGTATCCCAACACCGACCCTGTCACCACTGTCGCTGAAAGCAAGTTGAAGACAACACCGTCGGCAGAACCCGAACCAGTGAAGAAGACAACGCCAACTATCGGGGGTGTGCCATCTCTCTCTTGGTCAGCATTCACGGGGGGGGTACTTTCGGGCAACCAGATATTCGTTGT
>CAMWJL010000086.1 GCA_947174565.1 uncultured Prevotellaceae bacterium
AAGCACGGGCTTGATTTTCTTGTAGTCGGTGTCGAGACCGCCCGAGAACAGGATGATGCACAGGGAAATCATGCCGATAAATTCGGCTGCGGCGGCATTGTCGAATTGCAGGCCAAAGCCATCTACGCCTGCCAGCATGCCGATGCCGAGAAAGGCTAAAAGGGCTGGAATGCCGTACTTACTGCCTACTTTACCTACCAATACACTGAGGAAGAGTAGCACGGCTACTATCAGCATGATGTTTTCGTGGGTGATGTCCATATTGTTTCCTTATGTGGGTTCTCTTTACACAAAAACATGCTTGTTTTTGATTGTTTCTGAGGCATTTGACCTAAGGGCAAGAAAATGGGTTGCCGCTGCAACCCGAACCTTTGTTAACCTTAAATCTAATACTATGAAAAACACGTTACAAAGGTATCGTTTTTGCAGAATGCTGTCAAGGAAAAGACTGGAAAACACGAAGAATGTTCCGTTTTGTTGATGCGCATCAACAAAAGGAGGTGAAAAAATCTTAAAAAAGCAAAACGTCCGATGAAAATGGTGTGTATGTCGTTTATTCTCCTTAATTTTACATCGTAAAAAGAAATGACAACATAAATAATGAATTACAAATGGAATTACGAAGCACCTACAACCGAGGACCAGGCGTATGCCACAGCATTGGCTGAAGAAGCGAAGGTCAGTCCTGCGATAGCGCGGCTTTTGGTGGCGCGTGGCATTCGCACGGCTGATGAGGCACGAAAGTATTTCCGTCCACAACTGCTTGAGCTTCACGACCCCTATCTGATGAAGGATATGGACAGGGCTGTGGAGCGTCTGAATGAGGCGATGGGACAGCGTGAGCGCATCATGGTGTATGGTGATTACGATGTGGATGGATGTACAGCCGTGGCGTTGGTGTATAGGTTCATTACGCAGTTCTATTCCAATGTGGAGTGTTATATTCCCGACCGCAGCGAGGAGGGGTATGGCGTTTCGCGAAAGGGTGTAGATTATGCGGCGAGCCAAGGTGTGAAGTTGGTAATCGTATTGGATTGTGGCATTAAGGCAACGGATGAGATTCAGTATGCCAAGGATTTGGGCATCGACTTCATCATTTGCGACCATCATGTGCCCGACGAGGTGTTGCCTCCAGCTGTGGCGATATTGAATGCCAAGCGGATAGATAATACATATCCTTATCTTGATTTATCGGGATGTGGCGTGGGCTTTAAGTTTATGCAGGCCTTTGCTATCAGTAATGGCATTCCGTTCAGCACGTTGATCCCGCTGCTGGATCTCTGTGCCATTAGCATTGCGAGCGACATCGTGCCCATCATGGGCGAGAACCGCATTTTGGCTTATCACGGGTTGAGACAGTTGAACAACAACCCGAGTGTGGGGGTGAAGGCGGTGATTGATGTGTGTGGGTTGGCAGGGAAGGAGTTGACAATGAGTGACATCATCTTCAAGATTGGTCCGCGCATCAATGCCAGTGGTCGTGTGCAGAACGGCAAGGAGTCGGTCGATTTGCTGGTGGAGCGTGATGAGGACAAGGCGCACAAGATGGCTGATACCATCAACCAGTATAACGAGGAGCGTAAGGAACTGGACAAGCGTATGACGGAGGAGGCGATTCATGTGGTGGCTGATCTGCCGCAGATGGAGGATAAGAGTGCCATCGTGCTCTACAATGCCGATTGGCACAAAGGTGTGATTGGCATTGTGGCTTCGCGCCTGACGGAGGAGTTCTTCCGTCCAGCTGTGGTGTTGACGCTCGATGGCGACATTGTGACGGGCAGTGCCCGTAGCGTGAGTGGCTTTGATGTGTATAAGGCCATTCAGAGCTGTGAGGATTTGCTTGACAATTTCGGAGGGCACACTTATGCGGCAGGTTTGTCGATGAAGGTGGAGAATGTGGCGGAGTTCAGCCGCCGTTTTGAGGAGTATGTGCATGAGAACATTGCGCCCGAACAGACACGTCCGAACCTTGACATTCATGCCGTTATCAACTTCAAGGACATCACGCCCAAGTTTTTCAACGACCTCAAGCGCATGCGTCCTTACGGTCCTGACAACCCCAAACCTGTGTTCTGTACGAAGAATGTGTTCGACTACGGCACGAGCAAGGTGGTGGGTCGTCAGCAGGAGCACATCAAGCTGGAGCTGGTGGATAGCAAGTCGAGCAACGTGATGAACGGCATTGCTTTCGGACAGAGTTCTGAGGCTCGCTACATCAAGACCAAGCAAGCGTTCGACATCGTTTATACGGTGGAGGAGAACACACGCAAGCATGGGGAGGTGCAGTTGCAGATTGAGGACATCAGAACGCACGAGGAGGGATGGCAGAATTAGGGGGATTGCTGTGCAGAAGCCGCTTGACATACTGAAAAAACATTGGGGCTACGACTCGTTTCGTGGCATCCAGCGTGACATCATCGAGAGCATCCTCGGGGGGCGTGACACGTTGGGGCTGATGCCAACGGGTGGTGGCAAGAGCATCTGCTTTCAGGTGCCAGCACTGATGATGGAGGGTTTGTGCATTGTGGTCACGCCGCTCATCTCGCTGATGAAAGACCAGGTGCAGCAACTGAAACAGCGTGGCATTCGGGCGGAGGCTGTCTATTCGGGCATGATGCACGATGACATTGTGCGAGTGTTGGACAATGCTGTGCTGGGTGCTTACAGACTCCTGTATATCTCTCCCGAACGACTTTCTTCAGAACTTTTCATGCTCAAGCTCAGACGGATGCGTCATGTGAGCATGATTGTGGTCGATGAGGCGCATTGTATCTCGCAATGGGGCTATGACTTTCGTCCTTCCTACTTGCAGATAGCGAAGATTCGGCAGTTCTTGCCTTGTAGTGATGTGCCTGTGTTAGCACTGACGGCGACGGCTACGCCCAAAGTGGTGGATGACATACAGGAGCGGCTCGGTTTTCGCGAGAAGAACGTCTTTTCTATGAGTTTCGAGCGCAAGAACCTCATCTATGTGGTGCGTGAGACCGAGGACAGAGCAGGGGAGATGCTGCACATCTTGCAGGGAGTGCCTAATGGCAGTGCCATTGTCTATACTCGCACGCGGCAGCAGACGATTGAGATAGCCCGTTTCTTGGAGGAAAAAGGCATCACTGCCAGCCATTATCATGCGGGCTTGACCAATGCGGAGAAGGACTATCGGCAGATAAACTGGACGAAGAACCGTGTGCGTGTGATGGTGGCGACAAATGCCTTTGGCATGGGCATCGACAAGCCTGATGTGCGGCTTGTCATTCATTACAACATGCCCGACTCGCTGGAGGCTTACTTCCAAGAGGCGGGGCGTGCAGGGCGTGATGGCAAGGCTTCCTATGCTGTGCTGCTTTATAACCGCCAAGACTTGAAGACACTCAATCGGCGAGTGCCAGAAACCTATCCAGGCATTGACTATGTGAGACAGACCTACGAGAATGTGTCCTGCTTCTTGCAGGTTGGAGTGGGCGAGGCATTAGGGCGCACGTTCTATTTTCCGATGGAGACTTTCTGTCGCGCTTTCCATCAGTTCCCTGTGCAGACGCATGCAGCCTTGCACTTGCTCAACAATGCTGGCTACATCGAATATCATGAAGAGCAGGAATTTAAGTCGGCTCTTCACTTCATTCTCCGCAAGGAAGAACTCTACCGCATCTACGAGACAAGCGAGGAGACGGACTTGCTTATTCAGACCATTCTGCGCACCTACTCGGGGGTGTTCGCCAATTATGTTTACATTGAGGAAACGAACCTCTCACACCTGACGGGCATTCCCGTACAGCAAGTCTATCAGATGCTCAAAGACCTGCACCATAATCGCATCATCGACTTCATTCCTCATCGGCAAACCCCGACTGTGGGCTACACAATTGCCCGTGTTGATACCGAATTTATCAGCCTACCTCCTATTGTTTATGAAGACCGCAAGGCTGACTTTCAACAGCGCATAGACGAGATAGCTCGCTACGTCACCTCCACAGATACTTGCCGTAGCCGTATGTTGCGCAACTACTTTGGTGAGCGTACCAATCACGACTGTGGGCAGTGCGATGTGTGTTTGGCTCGTAAGAAGGCAGAGGCAACCCGTGCCAGCGATGTGCAGGCAGCCGTTCAAACCATCACCGCTTTTCTGCAAGATGGCAATGCTCACAAATTGGCAGAACTCAAAACACTTCCCATCCCAACGCCTGTCTTTGATGAAGCCGTCAGATACATGGCTGCAGAAGAATTGCTTGTCACACAAGGGATGGAAGTCGCATTAAATCATCAATCGTAAATCGTCAAATTAGAAGAACATGACTCCATTTGAAATCATCGCCCAAACCACACAAGCCATTGCCGCCAACCCTTCTGACGCAGCTGCTTACAAACAACGCGCCGTTGTATTGTGTCAGATGCAGCAGTTCGATGAGGCTATGGAAGACCTCAACACCCTGATTGACACCCTCCACACAGAGGATGCCGAAGTGTATCAACTTCGTGGCACGCTCCGTATGCAGCGTGGTGACAAATCGGGGGCTATTGACGACATGCGCAAGGCGTTAGACCTTAATCCTGACTTGCTCGCCCATCTGAGTGGTGAGTTCAAGACAAAAGAAAAAGGACATTGCTGATACTTCGGCAATGTCCTTTTTCTTTTCCACACCTTTGTTCGGGACAGAAACGTCTCTTGGATTCTTGGGCAGGAAGGTCTGACTGAGGCTCTGAGGCACATCTGTATGTGGTGTGCTTCCATAGCTATAAAATCGGAGTCCCCGACATCGGTCAACCGATGTCGGGGACTCCGATTGGTCGATGTCGGGGACATCGATTTTGAGGGGCTTTTTGAGGGGTGTTGCTCTGTGACCTTGATTTGTTCACTTCATCCCCTCAAAAGGACGGTTGCTTACTTGATGTTCTTCCGAATCTTTGTCAGATACTGCTGCATGTGCTCCTCGTCGTGGGTGTCGATGATTTCGATGATTTCCTTCATTTCATTGCGAATCTGTTCCACCTGCCCCTTGGTGTAGGGGTTGAAGAGGATTTCACGCAGGAGTGTGTCGTCCTCGCTGAGCACGCCCTTGGCAATTTGCATGTGACGTTTGAAGGTGGTGCCTGGGGCATCCTGATGTTTCATCACGGCTGCGAAGGCGAAGGTGGAAATGAAGGGAATCGAGAGCGAGTAAGCCACCGTCTGGTCGTGTTCCTCGAATGTGTATTCAAAGATGTTGAGACCAAGACGCGAGTAGAGGTCTTTGAAGAAGCAAAGACCCATGTAGTCGCCCTCGTTGATGATGATGGCGTTCTCGTCGTTCAGTTTGCCAAGGTTGGCAAAGGTGGGACCGAACATGGGGTGGGTGCTCACATAGTGGAAGCCGCTCTCCTCGTAGAACTCCTTGAAGCCTGTCTTGACCGACGAGATGTCGCTCAAGATGCAGTATTCCTTGGGCAGATAGGGGATGACTTGGCGGAACACATCGAGTGTGTATTTCAGCGACACAGCGTTGATAACGAGGTCTGGGCGGAACTCACCTATCTCGTCCAGCGAAGTGAATCGCAGAGTGTTGTACATGAAGCGGAGTCGCTTGGGGTCAATGTCGTAAACAGCCACTTCGTGGTCGAACGACAGCAGGTCGGTAAAGAACGCCCCCATTTTGCCTGCACCTAATATCAGAATCTTCATATCTTCTGTGGAGTTGTCAGAGTGAAAGCAGTTATCGCTTCTTACTTGTTGTTCAGCACCTGCATCTGTTGATTTACAGACTCTTCGTGGATGGCTTCAAATATCTTTAGGATGCACTCTGGAGCAATGCCCATGTGATAGCCTTGTGCGGCACGTCGGTCGAGAATCTCTGTATAGCGTGCGGTCTGAAGGATGGTCATGCCGTGCTCCTTCTTATACTGACCAATCTCGCGGCTGATGCGCATGCGCTTTGCCAACATCTCAATGATGCTGTTATCAATCTCGTCAATCTGCTTACGCAAGGCTGTGATGTTCTCGGTGGTCTGAGTTTCGCCACGGATGACGAGGATGGAGAGGATGTAGTCGAGAATGTCGGGTGTGACTTGCTGGCTGGCATCGCTCCAAGCCTTGTCGGGTTCGCTGTGGCTCTCCACGATGAGACCGTCCATGCTGAGGTCCATCGCCTGCTGGCAGAGTGGGGCAATCAGGTCGCGGCGACCACCGATGTGGCTGGGGTCGCAGACGAGTGGCAGGTTAGGGATGCGACGGCGCAACTCGATGGGAATCTGCCACATGGGCAGGTTACGGTAAATCTTCTTGTCGTAAGAGGAGAAGCCACGATGGATAGCACCTAGACGTTTGATGCCAGCTCCGTTGATGCGCTCCAACGCACCAATCCATAGTTCCAAGTCGGGATTGACGGGGTTCTTCACCAACACAGGCACATCCGCACCTTTCAGTGCGTCAGCCAAAGCTTGCATGGCAAAGGGATTGGCTGTCGTGCGAGCACCCACCCAAAGGATGTCGATGCCATATTTCAGTGCCAACTCCACGTGTTCGGGAGTGGCGACTTCGGTGGCGGTCAACATGCCTGTTTCCTCCTTCACCTGCTTCATCCAAGGCAGTGCCGTCTCGCCGTTGCCCTCGAAGCCTCCGGGTTTGGTGCGAGGCTTCCAAATGCCGGCACGGAACATGTGGCATCCTTTCTCTGCCAGCTGTCGGGCGGTTGTCATCACTTGCTCTTCGGTCTCGGCTGAGCACGGGCCGGCTATCACGAACGGGCGTTCGTTGTCGCTTGGCAGACCTAATGGTTTAAGTTCGAGTTCCATATAGTGTGTTTTGTTTTAGTTTTTGAATACTTCTTTGATTCTTTGAAGCGCAACTTGCATCTTCTCGTCCTTGGCACAAAGCGAGATGCGGATGTATCGCTTGCCGTTCGAGCCGAAGATGAAGCCTGGAGTGATGAACACACGGGCTTCGTGCAGCACCTTCTCGGTCAGGTCTTCTACATCAGCGATGCTGTCGGGGATGCGTCCCCACAGGAACATGCCCTGTTGCGATGGGTCGAAAGTGCAACCGAGGGTGGTCATGATGTCCTCGGCAATCTTGCGACGAGTGGCATACGTTTCGATGTTGGCGTGCGTGTGCCATGCTTCCGTGTTCTCGTAGGCTTGTGCTGCAGCCAACTGTAGAGGACGGAACGTGCCTGAGTCGATGTTGCTTTTGATTTTCAGAATCCACTGCACGAACGTGCTGTTCGATGCCAGCATGCCTACACGCCAACCTGGCATATTGTGGCTCTTCGACATGGAGTTGAACTCAATGCAGCACTCCTTGGCTCCTGGCACTTGCAGAATACTCAGGTGCTCGTCGCGGTTCAGAATGAATGAGTAGGGGTTATCGTTCACCACGACAATGTTATGCTTTTGGGCAAATGCCACTAACTTCTCATATAGTTCGCGAGTGGCGCGTCCACCTGTCGGCATGTTTGGGTAGTTCGTCCACATGAGCTTCACGCCTGTCAAATCCATCGTTTCTAATTGCTCAAAGTCGGGTTGCCAGCCGTTGCTTTCCAGAAGGTCGTAGTTCACAATCTCTTGACCCAAAATCTTGCTTAGTGACGTATAGGTGGGATAGCCAGGGTTGGGTACCAGCACCTTGTCACCAGGGTTGCATAAAGCCAGTGTTACATGCAGGATGCCTTCTTTGCTACCGATAAGTGGTTGAATCTCAGTGGCAGGGTCGAGTGTGACATCAAACCAACGTTGGTAGAATGCTGCCATCGCCTTGCGCAGTTCTGGAATGCCGACCGTGGGCTGATAGCCATGAGCTTCAGGACGATGTGCGTGTTCGCAGAGCACGTCGATGGTTTCTGCGCTGGGAGGCATGTCGGGTGACCCGATGGCAAGCGAGATGATGTCCTTGCCTTCAGCGTTCAGTTTTGCCACTTCTTTTAGTTTTCTCGAGAAGTAATACTCGCTCACAAGCGACAGACGCTCAGCGGGTTGTATCTTACATTGTTTGTCTTCCATCTTGATATTCTCCTAAAATCTTAAAGTCCTTGGTCAGTGGTTTGATAGCCTCTATCGACTGACGATAGCGTGTCAGGTCGTCGTACAACACATCCACGTAGAACAGATATTCCCATTCCCGTCCGATGATGGGCAGCGATTGAATCTTTGTCAAGTTGATGTTGTAGAAAGAAAGGATGGCAAGCACATGGCTCAGTGAACCTTCCTCGTGAGGCAGAGAGAAAACGATACTTGCCTTGTTCGTAGCCGTCTGTGGACGGAGCGAATCGGTTTGGTTGGGGTCAGATACGACAAGGAAACGTGTGAAGTTGTGTTTGTTGTCCTCAATGTGGTTTTCAAGCACCTTCAAACCATACAGCTCTGCTGCTTTTGCATGGCAGATTGCCGCCCATCCGCGCTTGTTGTCCTCGCTAATCATCTTCGCGCTACCAGCTGTGTCCTCCGCCTCCACATGCTTGATTTGTGAGTGCTGTTCGAGGAAGCGGCGACATTGCATCAGTGCCACGGGATGTGAGTGAATCTCTGTGATGGTGTCCCAATCGTCCTCGGGCAAACAGCAGATACAATGTGTGATGTGCAGTTTGTGCTCCCCCACGATGGTCGTGCCAGAATCTCTCAACAATTCGTAGTTGTGGAGCAACGAACCTGCAATCGTGTTCTCGATGGCAAGCATGCCGATGGTGGTAGGGTCTTCTTTGATGGCTGCAAACACTTCTTCAAATGTTGAACAGCACACCAACTGCACTTGCTCGCCCTCGAAGTATAGGTGGGCGGCTATGTCGTGGAACGACCCTATCAAGCCTTGTATCGCAATCTTTCTCATATATTATATATAATGTATAAGCCCCGCTCTTGTTTGAGCGGGGCTATATTGTTATTCTTTATGTATCTGTCCACATGATTGATGAAACATCATAACTACCCGCTCTTACTCGTTGCTAAAGTAAAAGTAAAAATAGTAATATGTGTTAAACAACGAAATCATGTCTTTCTGACTAAAAGTACTGCAAAAGTACGTGTATTCGTCGAAACTGCCAACATTCTTCCAAAGAAAATGCTGCTTTGATAGAAAAAAGTTGCAAAATGCCTCGATTTGTACGCAATTATCTTTTTATGGCTTTCAATATCGCCCATGTGCCAAGCACTTGCAGCAACAGTCCTGGCCAACCGATGGTGAAGTCTGCGATAGTCGCTGCGATGCTGCCCGTAAGTGCCCATTCGCAGAGACCGCCAAGAAGTTCAGCTGTGAGCACCACGCCAATAAGTAAAGAGAGGTTGGTCTTCTTGAAGTATTGTGCGGTCAATCCTGCGACTAAGGCGAGAAAAGCCAGTTTGAGTGCCATTACAAGGATGACGCTCCACAATGGAATGCCCCAAATGAGGTTATTCACGACGGGCGATGCAAGTGCCGCCAAAAGTCCTGTTTTCCAGCCGAATTTGTAAGCACCAGCAAGAATTACAAAGGAAAGTGGAGCGAAGACGATGCCGCCCTGAGGGATGAGGTGGAACAACTGTGGCAGCACAGTGTTGGCTGCGATGAAGGTGAGTGCCCACAGATATGTCTGTGTCTCGTTGTAGTTGAGTGTGTAAAGTTTTGTATTGGTTGTCATGGGAAAAATGTGTTAAATGTGGATAAAAATCTGTCTGTATTAGATGGGTGTTTGATTCATCAGAAAACCCTTTATTTTCGGATGAAGACTTTACTCCCGTCTATGATGTAGAAGCCAGGCAAGAGGTGCTGAGCGTTGATGCGGCGACCGTTGAGGTCAAACACGGCATTGGATGATGCTGCGTCGGAGGGGAGAATAGGCTGAACGTTTGTTTCAGTCTCAATAACACGATGGCGTAATGCGGAACGAACAGCATAATAGGCTGGTTTCTTGCCCAATCCTGCATCGTAGAGCAGGGGAGAGGATGCCTCGCGCCAGCTGTTGTTGTCCTTCAATCCCCAAATGACGAGGTTGGGGCAATTATCATTGTTGAGCACAATGTCCGTGATGGCACGATAGTTTCGTGCCTGTTCTTTGAGGTTCTCAGAGGAAGTGGACGAAATGCCCATGTCCAGCTCGGTGATGATACACTTTAGTCCTGCATCGGCAAACCTCTGGATGGTTTTTGCCAATTTGACGGAATCCACATCGCCTACAGAGAAGTGGCACTGCAAGCCTACACCGTGGATGGGGATACCGCTGTTTTTCAGACGTATGGCGAGGTTGTAGAATGCAGCCGTTTTGGCTTTTCCCTGCAATTCTACGTCATAGTCATTCAGATAGAGCAGGGCATCAGGGTCAGCACGATGTGCATAGACGAAAGCGGAATCAATGAAGTCTTCGCCAATGGCTCGTGTCCACACGCTGGTGCGGAGGTCATAAGCATCGGGGTTAGAACGCACGGTGGTTTGGTCGTCGTTTAGGCATTCGTTCACAACATCCCATTCTGTAACCTTGCCTTTGAAGTGCTTGACCACATTATTTATATGCGTTTTCAGTATCTGCAAAGCCTCTTGGCGACTCCAGTTCTTGTCGTTCTTCTTGCCGTCGCTCGACACCCATTGTGGCAGCTGTGAATGCCATGCCAAACAGTGTCCTCTCACTTTCATTTGGTGTTTGTTTGCAAAACTCACCAAATTGTCGGCTGCCCAATAGTTGAACTCCCCCTGTGAGGGTTCTAAAGCATCAAACTTCATCTCGTTCTCTGCCACCAGCATATTGAACTGCTTCCCAATCTCTTGTGTCTCAGGAAGGGATGCGTTGGTGATGTCGTTCTTCCATGTGGAGATGGCTGTGCCGATGAACTTGTCGTTCTGCTGGGCGTACTCTCGCAATGTGGTCAGGTCAGTTTGGTCGTTGATGCCATCATCGTAGAAAGGTCCCATGGGCTTTTCGGCTTCAGGGTTGTCTGGATTGTCAGGGTTATCGGCATTCTCGGGGTCGTTGAAGGAGATAAGACGCAATGTGATGGTATAAACGCCATCTTCCTCTTTCTCTGCCAGTTCCCAGGTGTAGCGGTCTGGTTGCTTCAACTCAAAGTGCCAGTTGCCAGCAGCAGTGGCTTTGCCTTTGGCGGTGAGCAGACGGAACTCGTCACCCACCTTCACGCCAGCGTCTTTGTCCAGTGTGATTTGGATGAGTGGCATTTGCTCGCTGGTAGAGAAGTCTTGCATCATGTCGAAATACTTCACGTTTCCGTTCACATTCAGTTGGTCATACTCCGATGCTGATACAATCTTAAAGCGCAATACAGATGCAGGACGCACAAAGAGATGGGATTTCTTTGAGGGAGTGGCATCGTTTTGTAGGGTGAGTGTACCTGTGGTGTCGTCGCCTGGCTCGATTGTGCCGTAGTTATCGACCGTGCCTCCAATGCTGCCAGTTCCGCCCAATACACCGCTTTCAAATACATAAGCAATGGCTTCGTTGTCATTTGTCTTGGCTCCTAATGCACCTCTTAGTTTCTTCTTTTCGGCTTCCTCGCGGTCATTCATAACCAACACCTTGCCTTCGAGCACACGCAACGCACCTGTCAAGTAGTTCTCATTGCCAGTGATGCGATAAGTACCTGCACCTTCCTTGATGCTGCCTATAGGATGGGTGTCGCTGTAGTCAGGTGGGGCCATCTTGCCAGCCAGTGTAGCATCCGTGCCCAAACATCCCACGAGAAAGTAAGCCGCCCGTGTGTTCTTCTTCATGTATCCTTGAATGGTTGAGCCTGCTTCCGTGTTCAGTTCTCCGATGCGGAAACCGGCTCCGTTCGTGTTCGCTTCGCAGCAGAGGACAGCCCCTTCATGCAATGTCGTGTGGCACTTCTCCATCGAATTGTTCACCTTGCCAGAACGGATAGCGTCCTCAATGTTTTCGGGCGAGAACGATTTGCCGCCATGAGCCATCACCACGCCATAGAACCCTGCTTTTGAAGAGTTCTCCTTGAAAGGATAGATGTGGAGGTCGCCTCTGAATTTGGTCCAATCAGGCCAAGCAGCCCCGCTTTTCGTGCCGAGATAGCACCGCTCGCCACCTGCAAGGAGGTTCAGTGTGCCAGTGCCAGCAATGTATGAATTGAAGTAGCAGTAACGCGCCATCTTTACCTCTACGACCCTGTCTGCTGGCAAAGATATGGCTTGGTCATAAGATATGTAATCGTTGGACGAGTTGTCGCCACTGATGTCGATGGTCTTGGTTTGGGCAACTGCTGGCAACAGCAATAGTTGCAGTGCAATGGAAAGTAATGTGGTCTTCATTCTCACATATTATATATTATAGGTTGAAAAACGCTGAAAAGTTAAGAAAAAAAGACGTTAGTTCTCCTCTGTAGGAACAGAAACAGTCCATAATGCAAACACCGAGTCA
>CAMWJL010000087.1 GCA_947174565.1 uncultured Prevotellaceae bacterium
TCCCATAGCTTCACCGTCAGATAGATAGAATCGCCAACGGTCACGTCCGACAGAAAGGCGAATAGTTCGCTGATGGTCGTATATTCGGGTGTCCACATGGTTTGCCCCTGCGCGTTCTCCCACAAATACTCGTTGAAGAACAAAGATGCACGCTTGTTGGGGAAGATGATGGTGGTGTGCTCGAAGTTGCCATCCAGTTTCCTGTAGAGGTCGTCGGCAACAAGTTTTAAGAAAGACGTCATGGTGTTCAGTTCCTTATCTCAGTGGCTTCTGCCACCGTTCAATTTGCAAAAATAGCAAAAAATCTCAGGCTCAGCAAATTTAGAACTCATTTTCTGTGCTCATGAGTGGGTTCTTTTAGGAAAAGTTGATTACCTTTGTGCGCATTTCATTTTAGAACAAACAGTTATAAGACATCATTTTCAACTTATGATAGCAAAAAAGATTTTTATTCTCTCCTCCATTCTCTTTTTGTCCTTGTCTGCGACAGCAAAGGTGAAACCTCGTCATGGTCGCCCCATGACCATCGCTTCAATGGAAACAATGGTGGATGTCTCGGCAGAAAATACTCGTCGCAAGATTGGCACTCAATCCGATGCGCCGTTGAAGTCATTGGGAAGTCCTAAAGTGCCCGTTATTTTGGTGCAGTTCCAAGACAAGAAATTCATCAGCGGTTTGGGCACATACACCAATGAGAAAGGGGAAACCGTGAATAACGAGTGTACGACAGCGGAAGATGCCAAGACCGTCGCCACCTTCTTCGACCGCTTTTGTAACGGCGAGGGTGGGGAGAAGGAGCACTATCAAGATGCTGGTAGCTATGGTGCTATCCGCGAGTATTTCCGTGACCAAAGCGCAGGTCGCTTCACCCCTGAGTTTGTGGTACTTGGACCCGTGACGCTCGACCACGGCTACGCTTATTATGGAGCCAATAATTCCAGTGACCATGACAAAAACAAAGCTGCATTTTACCATGATGCCATCGAAAAGATTGTTGCAGAAAAGATTGACTGGACACGTTTCGACAATGACGGCAATGGCACGGTGGATATGGCATTCTTTCTTTTTGCGGGACCTGGAGAGAATGGCGACGGCGACGAAGACACGCTTTGGCCCCAAGAACAAACATACGGAGGTTCGCAAGGAGGCATTTCCTTTGGCTGCTATGCTTGTTGCAACGAGACCTACAATGGTCAAACCGATGGCATCGGTGCTTTTGTCCACGAGTTGAGTCATGCGATGGGGCTGCCCGATTTCTACGACACTCAATATGTCGCTTACGGAATGGACTACTGGGACATCATGGATTCGGGGTGCTATTGCGGAGACGGCTTCTATCCCTGTAATTATACTACCTACGAGCGTGACTTCATGGGATGGACGCCATTGGTGACGCTCCCCATAGGTGCTTCGCAAAACATAACCCTCAATCCCACCTCAGACAATGGTGAAGGCTACAAGATTGTCAATCCCGAGAACGAAGACGAGTACTATGTAATCGAGAACCGCCAGAACATCGGCTGGGATTTGAAAGTCGGACATGGCACCAACAACATCAAGCATCATGGTCTCATGGTGACCCATGTGGATTACAACCGCAGCCGCTGGGCGAACAACAGAGTTAACACAGATGCTGCCCATCAGCGCATGACCATCATTCCTGCCGACGGAGTTGTCTATTCCTATATGGATGTCAACACGTTAGAAGAATATAAAGACTACATACTTTCAACCGCAGGAGATTTGTTCCCTGGAAGCAAACAGGTGACGGAACTTGCAGGAGAGCAAGCTTACGTCTTCACCTCCACAGGCGAAACTCCTCATCAGATGAACCAGTCGCTTACCAACATCGTGGAGCACGAAGACGGCACAATTACGCTGACTTTCTGCGGCGATGAGACAGCCATATCCTCACTTTTCGCCAACAAGGAAACGAACGTACCCGTTTACAACATCGCGGGCATCTTGGTTGGTCACACCGATTTTGAGTATGGCAAACCTACACATCTTCCTGCTTCCGCAGGCATCTACATCGTGAAAGGGCGGAAGTACACAAAGCACTGATAAGATGCTTTTAGCTATATTGATAATTCCTTCCTATGTTATTGTCGATTCTACTATTTAACATAATCCTGATTATGTAAACAAAGTGCGTTTCGGTTTTGGACAAAGGTGTTTTTGGGGTTCACGGATGGAATGTTTTACAACGGCCATAAGGCACTTATGTTTGTGGCGTGGTTTCACAGCCTCTAAATCGGAGTCCCCGACATCGGTCAGCCGACATCGGGGACTCCGATTGGTCGATGTCGGGGACATCGATTTAGGGGGTGTTTTTGAGGGAGTTTTTCTGTGGTTGCAATTTGCTCACTTCATGCCTTGTTTTATTTCCATGATTCTCCTTGGGACGGCACAATAATATATGTGTGGTTTTCGTTATTAGATAGATAATAAATGATTGAATGATACAGCACATTATTCATAGATATATAGGCGCAATGTTGCTATGCTGGTTGCTGGGTGTAGTTTGTGGTCATGCCCAGACGGTTGTGATTAAGGGCAAGGTTGTAGATGATCAGCGAGCACCACTGGAATTGGCACAAGTGCGTGTGGAAGGCACAGGATGTGGTGCGGTGTGTAATCTGAAAGGAGAATACCGATTTTCGTGCCAAAGCACTGACTCGATGGTGGTTATCTTCTCCATGTTGGGCTATGAAACGAGGAAACGGACGTTGCAGAACCCTGTAGATTCGGTCGTACTTAACATAATGTTGCCCCCACAGGGTTATGAATTAGGCGAAGTGGAAGTGAGAGACATTCGTCGGCAGACGAGCACGATGACGGATGTGAGCATGAAGGACATGAAGCACATGGGCAATGCGAGTGGCGGCGGTGTGGAAAGGCTCATCACAAGCCAAGCCGGTGTATCAACACATAACGAACTATCTTCGCAGTATAATGTCAGAGGAGGTTCTTTTGACGAGAACTCCGTATATATCAACGGTATAGAAGTCTATCGCCCCTTGTTGATACGAAGTGGACAGCAAGAGGGATTAAGTATCATCAATCCTGACATGGTTGAAAATATCGGCTTTTCGGCTGGTGGTTTTGAGGCGCGGTATGGAGAGAAGATGTCGAGCGTGCTGGACATCACCTATAAGAAGGTGAAAGGCTTTGAAAGCAGTGTGAGTGCCAGCCTGTTAGGTGTCAGTGCGTATGTGGGCTATGGCACGGAGAAGTTTTCGATGACGCATGCGGTGCGTTACAAGACGATGAAGAATCTCTTGGGTACATTGGATACCAAGGGAGAATATGACCCGCGAGATTTTGACTATCAGGCGTATTTCAGCTGGACTCCCAACCAACGATGGACACTGGATGCTATGGGAATTGTCTCGACGAATGACTACAAGTTCGTACCTGCCAGCCGAACGACAAAGTTCGGTACGGCAGAGGACGTAAAGGAGTTTAAGGTCTATTTTGACGGTAGTGAACGCGACAAGTTCAACACATATTTCGGTGCTTTTTCTGCCACGCATCATATCAACAAGCTGAATTCCCTGACACTGAACTGGTCAGGATTCAAGACGCAGGAACGGGAAACGTATGACATCAACGGTGAGTATTGGCTGAACAATGAAGGCGACGATGAGAGCATGGGCATTGGCACTTATCATGAACATGCCCGAAATCGTTTGAATGCCAGCATGATGAATTTAGGGGTGACGGGACATCACCGCCTGACAAGCCATCAGATACGCTACGGGGCACTGATGAAGCTGGAGAAGGTGGAGGAGGCCATGAGGGAATGGGAGATGAGGGACTCCGCAGGATATGCACTCCCCCACTCGCTTAACCGCTTGGACATGATATATAATATGTCATCTATAAACGAAGAGAAATCAAAGCATTATGAACTTTTCTTGCAGGACACATGGAGAAAAGAATTTGAGGACGGAAGTGTGGTGCTGAACTATGGTGTCCGATTGACACACTGGGATTGGAACAAGGAAACGCTCTTCTCACCGCGTGCTACGGTTGCGTTCACGCCTGCCAACAATGAGAATCTGATTTATCGTTTCTCTACGGGCGTGTATTACCAAACACCGTTCTACAAGGAGATGCGCGACACCGTGACTACCGATGGCAACACAAGGGCTTTCTTACGGAAAGACATCAAGTCGCAGCGCAGCATCCACTTTGTGCTGGGAATGGAGTATAAGTTTCGTGTGGGACTTCGCCCGTTCAAGTTCACGGCCGAGGCTTATTACAAGGCGTTGAGCGACTTGATTCCTTATAATATAGATAATGTGCGAGTTGTCTATTACGGCGGCAATATCGCCAAAGGCTATGCGGCAGGTGTAGATATGAAGATTTATGGCGAGTTTGTGCCAGGCACGGATTCGTGGCTGAGCATGGGTATCATGAAAACGGAAGAAAAGATTGGCGGCAGTGGATATGTGCCGCGTCCAACTGACCAACGCCTGAACTTCGCCATGTTTTTTAGCGACTATTTCCCCAATACGGACAAGTGGAAGGTGACGGTGCAGGGACACTATGCAGGGGGACTTCCCTTCGGACCGCCCCACTCTGGACGTGAGAAGCAGGTGTTCCGTATGCCGAGTTATCGGCGTGTTGACTTGGGCATCAGCTATCGTCTGTTGAAGAACGAAGACCGCCACAACTATACGCCCGCAGGTCGTGTGTTCCGCAACATTTGGATGGGTGTGGATGTGTTCAATGTACTCGACATCTCAAATGTGAACAGCTATTATTGGGTTACGGACATTGCAAATCATCAGTATGCTGTGCCAAATTACTTGACAGGACGTCAAATAAATGCACGTTTACTATTTGAATTTTAAGAATAAGCCGTACATTTGCACGGTAGTTAAAACTTACAGACAGAATCATGGCAGGATATTTGGTAGATGACCAGCGTAAGGTCACAACTCATAGGCTTATTCAGATGAAGGCAGAGGGCAAGAAGATAGCCATGCTTACATCTTATGATTATACAACGGCAAGCATCACCGACGCTGCAGGAATCGACGTTATTTTAGTAGGTGATTCGGCAAGTAATGTGATGGCTGGCAACTGGACAACCCTCCCTATCACGCTCGACCAAATGATATACCACGCCAAGAGTGTGGTTCGTGGTGTGAAGCGCGCCCTCGTTGTGTGCGACATGCCTTTCGGAACTTATCAAGTGAATGAGACGGAAGCTGTTACCAACGCCATACGCATCATGCAGGAAACGCATTGCGATGCCCTCAAACTGGAAGGCGGTGTGGAGATTATCCCTGCGGTGAGAAAGATACTGGATGCTGGCATCCCTATCTGCGGACACCTTGGCTTAACTCCACAGGCAATCAACAAGTTTGGCACTTACACCGTGCGTGCCAAGGAAGAGGCGGAAGCCCAAAAGCTTATCAGCGATGCTCATGCGCTGGAGGAGGCTGGCTGCTTTGCCGTGGTGCTGGAGAAAATTCCAGCCAAATTGGCAGCGCAAGTAACCAGCGAGCTTCACATCCCTGTGATTGGTATTGGAGCAGGTGGCGCATGCGACGGACAGGTGTTGGTGGTTTCCGACATGCTGGGCATGACACGCGGTTTCTCTCCAAAGTTCCTGCGTCGCTATGCTGACCTCAACACAATCATGACTGATGCCATCGGTCACTATGTGGAGGACGTGAAGGAAGGCAACTTCCCGAACATCAACGAACAATATTGAGAAACAATAACAGATAATTAACAACTTATAAATCCAAGTATTATGACTATCAATGAGTACAACTTTGCTGGTAAAAAGGCAATCGTGCGTGTAGATTTCAATGTGCCAATTCAGAATGGCAAAATCACTGACGACACTCGCATTCGTGGTGCTGTCCCTACCCTCAAACTGATTCTTGAAAAAGGTGGTGCGCTCATCATCATGTCTCACATGGGCAAACCAAAGGGCAAGGTGAAGCCAGAACTCTCTTTGAAGCAGATTGTTCCTGCTGTCAGCGAGGCTCTCGGTGTTCCTGTACAGTTTGCTGATGACTGCCAAAAGGCTGATGCACAAGCTGCTGCCTTGAAGCCAGGCGAAGTGCTTCTGCTTGAGAACCTCCGCTACTATCCCGAAGAGGAAGGCAAGCCAGTAGGTGTGGAAAAAGGCACTCCTGAATACGACGAGGCAAAGAAGGCTATGAAGGCAAGCCAAAAGGAATTTGCCAAGAAATTGGCTTCTTACGCTGACTGCTGGGTGATGGATGCGTTCGGCACAGCTCACCGCAAGCACGCTTCTACTGCCGTCATCGCTGACTACTTCGACAAGCAGGATGTGATGCTTGGTCTCCTCATGGAGAAGGAAGTACAGGCTGTTGACAACGTACTCAACAACATCAAGCGTCCATTCGTTGCAATCATGGGTGGTTCAAAGGTTTCTACCAAGATTGGCATCATTGAGAACTTGCTCGGCAAGGTGGATAAACTCATCCTCTGCGGTGGTATGACCTACACCTTCATGAAGGCTCATGGTGGCAATATCGGTAACTCAATCGTTGAGCTGGACAAACTGGATGTTGCTCTTGGTGTTGAGAAGATGGCTAAGGAGAATGGCGTTGAGCTTGTATTGGGTGTGGATTCTGTATGCTGCACTGGCTACGACTTCGCCACTTGTTCTGTAAAGTCTGGTGCTGAAATTAAGGTGTTCCCATCTAACGCCATCGAAGATGGTTGGGACGGTCTTGATGCAGGTCCAATCAGCCGCGAGAAGTTTGCTAAGGCAATCGAAGGTGCTAAGACTATTCTTTGGAATGGTCCTGCTGGTTGCTTCGAGTGTGAAGACTTCACTCCAGGTTCTCGTGCCGTAGGTGAAGCTATTGCAAAGGCTACTGCCGAAGGTGCTTTCTCACTCATCGGTGGTGGTGACTCTGTGGCATGCGTGAATAAGTTCGGTCTTGCTGACAAGGTTTCTTACATCTCTACGGGTGGTGGTGCTCTTCTCGAAGCTATCGAGGGCAAGGTTCTTCCTGGCATCGCAGCTGTGAAGGGTGAGTAAGATTCGGATGCTATAAATTTTCAGAGGGCAACTTGTTTCAGGCTCGAAGCAAGTTGCCCTTTTTCAACAAAATGCCAATGAGAAAACTCTTATGCTTTCTTGCAATCTTAGGGATGGTTGGAACGGCAGGGTCATGCTATCAGCCCTCCCAAGAAGACCATGATATGGATTCTACCACGCTCCAACTGGGTGTGCTTCCCACTGTGGATTGCTTACCTTTTTATTACGCTGATTCCATGGGCTTATTTAAGTCAGAGGGGTTGGATGTGAGACTCATCACTTTCGAGGCCGCCATGGATGCTGACACTGCATTCATGAACGGATGGATAGATGGTATTGTGAGCGATATGGTGAAAGCGTGTATTTGGAGAGAGAATGGTGATTCTATCTACATTAGCATGGTTGGTGACTTGCGTTTATGGCTTATCACTGCTGCCAAAGCCCGTTTGCTGAAAACAGAGAATATCAAGGAGAAAATCATTGGCATGACAAGGCATTCTGCTGCCGACTATTTCGCCGACAAGCTATTGACTTCGGTGAAATTGCAGAGCATAGATTTGAACAAACCACAAATCAACAACATACGATTACGCACATTGATGGTAGATCAAGACCAGTACGACGGTGCCATCTTACCTGAACCCTATGCCAGCGAAGCAGTTGCACGAGGGGCCAAGCGATTGGATGGGACAAGCGATATGAAGTTAGAAGGTTTGCTGTGTGTGCTGTGGGGAAACTCTATTAGTCAGAATCGCAGAGAGGATATCGATAAGATACGAAAGGTGTATGACCAAGCTGTCACTCGTTTGAATGCAGATACCTTGTCTAACGTGCTGGAATATCTGCCGAAAACACATCGCATGTACTTACCCGACACGTTGTATAGCTATGCCCCACTCTCCCCCAGCTTACAATTCAACGACTCAATGATGAACGATGTAAAGGAATGGGCAAAGGGACGAGGGTTGATAAAGAAAGATAAATCTTCAAATCGCAAATAGAAGAGGTGGATTACACGGATATACAGACAAAGCTGAGACAGCACAATTTGGCTGATACGTTTCCGTTGCTCCGCAAAAAAGTCACGGAGATTGGAGATTGGGAACTGGCGGAACAGACAGAGAATCTTTGGGCAACATACCAACAGATGCTACAATTCTTGTTGCAAGGTGTAACAGACGCACAAGAAGAACGTATCCGTAACAACATCTGCCATACATTGTCCTTCATTGCCCACCGATTGGAACGTTTAGAACATATCAAGCAGCATCCAGAGGAGAAATATGCTTATGTGGCTAAAGAAATGAGACGATTGGATTCGTTCGAGAACATCATCACGCAATTTGAGCTGTCAGCCAACGAAATGCGTGAGATACAACATGATAAGTTGCTGCGCGATACAGTTCGCCAACATCGTATGGAGGAGTTGACAGAACTGCATGAACGCCAAGTGGTACAATTATTCAACTGGATTTGGACGAGCGAGATTTGGCAAAATACAGATACGGAGCAAGCTAATCGACTACTCTTTTCTGATACGATTTCATCGTATGACAAAGCCATCTTTATCAGTGCTGTAACCTTGTCGTTATTGGAATTTGCAGATGTTGCAAAGCTATTGTTTCTGTTGGATGGCTATTTAGTGGAAGATGACCAAATTTCACAGCGTTCAATCGTTGGCTTTGTGTTGGCATTCCATGTGCATTACGACCAGTTCAAAGACCAGCAAGAACTGATAGACCGCCTTAACATCTACCATGATGACACGTCCTTCATCCACGATTTGTATGCCGTGATGATGCAACTTCAAATGAGTTGTGTGACCGAAAGCGTTACGTCCAAAATGCGCAATGACATCATGCCAGCCCTCATGCGTGGCGTAATGGCAAAGAAAAAGAAGGATTTAAGTACAGATACCTCAAGCACTGACCCCAATACTTTCGTGGAACATGGAGAAAATCCAGAGTGGATGGACGATGAACGGATGAACAAGAAGATGCGTGAAATGGTTGAAATGCAGGTTGAAGGAGCTGATGTCTATTATGCCACATTCTCCATGATGAAAGGATTCCCTTTCTTCAACCAAATGCCACACTGGTTCTATCCGTTCTCTCTATCGGAGCATTCGGTGGCAGGGTTGAAATCGTTCACTAATAGCCATGTCAATAAGTTCTTTCGGATGTTGTTGAATGGCAGTCCTTTCTGCAATAGTGACAAATACTCTCTCTGCTTCTCGCTCTCCAATTTCGGCAGTATGACAGAAAGTGCCATTGAGGCACAAATCAACAGCCAAATTCCCAAAGGCATGAACCTCGATGAATTGGCAGAAAGTGAAGAAGTGCAAAAACCTAAGCGAGCTGACATTAGAAGACACTATGTGTTTGATCTGTATCGTTTCTACCATAACTATCCTTACAAGCAGCAATTCACGAACCCTTTTGTATTGTTGAAAAAACACCCTCTCACTCCGTTCAGTCACCCGTTGTTGCAAAAACTGCTTGCAGAAACGCCCGAAGAGATGGAGCAATATGCTGATTTTCTAATGCGTAAGGAGTTTTATCAAGCAGCATTGGACATCTTTCAGGCTTTGGCAACCAACGAGTTTGATGCATCGTTGGCAAGCATTTGGCAAAAAATAGGCTTCTGCCATCAGAAACTTCAGCATACGGAAGAAACCATCCATGCCTACACCGTGGCAAACAATATCAAGCCTCATTCCAAATGGACGCTTCGTCATCTTGCAACGCTTTGTTCCTCAACAGGACGGATGGAAGAGGCCGTGCTGTATTATCAGCAACTCGTTGCCATTCAGCCAGAAAATCAAAAGTACCTCATTGGAACGGCACTATCTCTGATGCAGTGCGAGCGTTATGAAGAGGCTTTGCCCCTGCTTCACAAAGCTTTTTATTTGGACGAGCAATCGCAGCAAGTCAAGCTGCTTTTGGCATGGTCTCTCATCGTGAATGGACAAAAAGATGATGCCATTAAGTTTATCTTCGATTTGCAGCAAGCAGATGCCATGAACGAGGAGGCAAACTTGTTGTTTGGCATTGTCATGTTGCTTGATGGCAGAACCAAAGAGGCATACAGCCAATTACGCCCACTTTGTAGTGCTGACAACTGCGCAAATCTGCGACGGAAGTTGGACACATTGTGCCGTCATCACCATTTGGATTCCACCGCAACGACACTCCTGATGGATGCGCTGATTTTACCAATAGATTAACTTTTGCCGTATGCAAAACAGCACACTCTATTTACAACGTCTGAGGCAACTTCTGCAACTGGAATACAACGCAGAGAAAGAAGAGTTCCGTATCCAGTCGGAAAAGATGGGCATCAAGAGAAAAATGCATCGTGGCATCTGTTGGTATCCTGTAGAAGCTGGTCGCAGTTATTACAATTCGTTGAATCAGTATGTTGTTGAGATTACCCGAAAGGCACAAGACGAAGTGAATGAAGACATTGAGCATCTATTCGAGTATGGAAGACCCGTCCAATTCTTCTCGTTCACTGCTCAAAATGTTGATGAGGACATCAAAGACAACATCCACTATTTTCCCTTTTCATCGGTCGTTTCCTATGTTGACGGAGACCGTATGGTAGTGACACTCCCCTCTTCGCAGGCACTCATAGACCTTCAAAATGCCTCTCATCTTGGTGTACAGCTTTACTTCGACGAAACATCATACAAGACTATGTTTCATGCACTTGATGATGCTATCAATGCAAAGAACAATCGTTTGGCTGATTTGAAAGACATCTTCTCGGGACAACAGAAACCACGGAAATACACTTTCACCCCTACTCGATTCCCGTGGCTGAACAAGACACAAGAACAGGCCGTGAATGAGGTGCTGTGGGCAAAGGATGTGGAGGTGGTGCATGGTCCTCCGGGAACAGGCAAGACGACCACGCTGGTCGAAGCCATCTACGAAACGCTGCATCGAGAAACACAGGTGCTCGTCTGTGCCCAAAGTAATATGGCTGTCGATTGGATATGCGAGAAACTGGTTGACCACGGAGTGCCAGTGTTGCGCATAGGCAACCCCTCACGTGTGAACGATAAGATGCTCTCATTTACCTATGAACGTAAGTTTGAGAGTCATCCCGACTATCCCGAACTGTGGAGCATTCGTAAAACCATCCGTCAAATCAAGGAAAACCGTAAGCGTGGCGACAATGTGCATCAGAAGCTATCCCGTCTGCGCGACCGCGCCACAGAGATAGAAATGAGCATCAATGCACAGCTTTTTGACGAGGCACGTGTGGTGGCATGCACACTTGTCGGTTCTGCCAACAAATTGTTAGTGCGCCATAAATTCTCCACCTTATTTATAGATGAAGCCGCACAAGCACTCGAACCTGCCTGTTGGATAGCCATTCGCCGCGCCTCACGCGTTATACTTGCTGGCGACCACCAGCAGTTGCCGCCCACCATCAAATGTTACGAAGCGATGAAACAAGGGCTGGGCAAGACACTGATGGAGCGGATTGTGGAGAATCAGCCAGAGGCTGTGACGCTGCTCAAAGTTCAATACCGCATGAACGATGCCATCATGAAATTCTCTTCCGACTGGTTTTATCATGGAGAAGTGGAATCGGATGGCAGCGTGAAGCATCGTTCCATCCTTGATTGGGAGTGCCCCATGCAGTGGGTCGATGGCAACGAAATCCAGAAGGAAGTGAATGAAGCCTTAGAACAGCAGGGAGCAAAGGAAGAGAAGATGGACATTGATTTTGCCGAGCAATTCATTGGCGAGAATCACGGACGCATCAACAAAGCAGAAGCGGAACTGGTGCTCACCACCCTACGCAACTACATAGAGAAGATTGGCAAAGAACGATTCATCAACGAACGGCTTGACGTGGGTATCATTTCCCCCTACAAAGTGCAGACACAGTATCTTCGTCAGCAAATCCGCAAACGGGAGGTGTTCCGTCCATTTCGTCAAGTCATTAGTGTCAACACCGTTGATGGTTTCCAAGGGCAGGAGCGTGACATCATCCTCATCAGCCTTGTGCGCAGCAACGACAACGGTCAAATAGGATTCCTCTCCGACCTTCGCCGCATGAATGTCGCTATGACTCGTGCCCGTATGAAACTTATCATCTTTGGCGACAAGAGCACCTTGCGGCATCATTCCTTCTATCGCCAACTTATCAACTATGTGGAAAGTCTTGCAGAATAAGGTCAGATGATGAGACTTATTGCCCCACCTTATACCGCTTATTCATAACTTGTGAACAATTATTCATAAG
>CAMWJL010000088.1 GCA_947174565.1 uncultured Prevotellaceae bacterium
CTATAGAGGGGCTATATAAGGACGGGAGGAGGAGGAGGGGAAGGGGAGGACAGCCGTTACGGTGCATTCTGTTTGTTGTGTGAGGCTTTGGAGAATGCTATTGGGAAGACTCAGGAGGACGAGGGACTCCGAGATGACTGCATATCAGATTGACAAAACGCTCACCGAATAGCATCTTCTTATGCTCACCAATACCGTATGCATTCCCGAATTGTAATAAATTTACAGGTTTCTCTTGAACTAACGAGTGTAAAGATTTATCAGAAAGAACGATATAGGCAGGCTTGCCTAATTCTTCTGCTATGGTTCTGCGCAGGACTCTGAGTTTTTCAAACAGTTGCTGGTCTTCAGAAGGTGCATTGGCAGAAACTTCTTGAAGGCTGATTGTGGTTTTCCGTTTCTTGACGCGCAGGTCCTCTCTGACTATGACGGATAATTGCGCTTGCCTACGACCCCAAAGGACATCCTCGCCCATTGGGGTTATTTTGAGATGATTGTCTTCGTTATAGGCTATCTCAATATAGCCCATTTGCAACATCTGCAAGAGGTACATGTGCCAGTCACCGGCAGGGATGTCACGTCCTGCTCCAAAAGTTTTCAGATTGTTGTAGCCCTTTGCAATGACCGTAGCGGAAAAACTGCCTTTTAGGATATCCGTCGTCAATATGAAACCTGTTTGCTCGTTCGTCCGTTTGATGGCAGACAGGGCTTTTTGAACAATCGTGGTGCCGTCGAAAAGTTGTGGGGGATTTTTGCAAACATCACAATTGCCACAATGGCAGTCATTGGTTTCACCAAAATAATTGAGTAGAATACGTCTGCGGCAAAGCTGAGCCTCGGCATATTCCTGCATACGTTTCAGCTTTTCAATATTGATGTCGCGTTGTCCGCTTTCTTCAGCAAATTTGCGAAGCGTAATCAAATCCTGTATGTTGTAAAACAAGATAGTCTCTGTAGGCAATCCGTCTCTTCCTCCACGGCCTATTTCTTGATAATAGCTCTCGATGCTTTTGGGCAGGTTGTTGTGTATGACAAAACGAATATTGCTCTTGTCAATGCCCATTCCAAAAGCAATCGTGGCACAGATAACGTGGATGCGATCGTTGATAAAATCATTTTGTACGCGAGTACGTTCCTCATGCGACAAGCCTGCATGGTAAATGCCTACGGAGACACCATGCACCTTCAAGTCGGCAGCCAGGTCTTCCGTTCCTTTCCTTGACAGGCAGTAGATGATGCCGCTTTCTTCCTTATGGCGTGCTATCACTTCTAATATCGTATATAGTCGTTCACGCTTTCGATAGGCTTTACGGACATCGAGACTTAGATTCGGACGGTCGAAACTGCTCACAAAGACGCGTGGTTGATGAAGGCGCAACTGTTCAATAATATCCGCCTTTGTCACTTTGTCTGCCGTTGCGGTTAATGCCATGATGGGTATCGTAGGGAACTGATCTTTCAAAGTACCCAGCTGAGTGTATTCCGGTCGGAAGTCATGTCCCCATTGCGACACACAATGTGCCTCGTCAATCGCAACCATCGCCACCTTGACGTTTTGCTGCAACCAAGGAATCTCCAACATAAGTCGTTCAGGAGAAATATATAGAATCTTGAGTTCACCGCGCAGACAACGCTCCCGAATAGCCCTGTTGACGTATTCCTCATTGCTGCTATTCAGTGCTTCGGCATCAATTCCATTTGCCTGAAGAGCGTCCACTTGATCCTTCATCAATGAGATAAGCGGTGAGACGACGATAACCGTCCCTTCCAACATTAAGGCAGGAATCTGGTAACAAATAGATTTTCCACCGCCTGTAGGCATCAATACGAGTGCGTCACCCCCAGATACCACATGATCGATAATCTCCTTCTGGAGTGGGCGAAACGAGTCGTAGCCATATACCAACTTTAGAAATTGATGTGCTTTGTCCATCTGTCTATCTATCTATCTTTCTTTTTTATATAAAACCATTCGTCATAATGTCTATGAAAGCAATGGCTTCAGAGAAACTTTTTATATTTTGATTTTCTTATTCCGAATTGGGGTACCTGATATATAGGCCGTCTAAAACAATGTGTACTTACTGTCTGTAACCCCTGAATCTGCTACCCCAGTTCAGATTAATCAAGATTGTTCATTTGAAAAACGAGAGTCTTTTTTCATCAATTCAAAGAATGGCAAGTCTCTTATACCATCTACTCTATAGCCAATTTTGCAGACACTCTCAAAAAGTTTAGCCTTGTTGATAAAGTCCATATATCGATCTCCATTTGTATCACTAGCTCCGAAGATGCTGGCAATTTCAGCTTTACTTATTGAATTTACATGATGAATTACCCAACTAAGTACAAACTGAGAATAATCTTCTTTTGAAGTTTTGAAATCGCTTATATTCTGGGTTGAGAGAATCATGCCGACTCCAAACATACGACCTTCGCTGATGATACTTCGGAAAGAATTGAAATCTTTCTTCAGGAATTGGTGTGCTTCATCCACCATAATCATTGCTCTCAATTCACGGAAGCCATCCTTCTGCTTACTGCCTCCCAGCTGTCTCATTTCAGCATAGAAGAGATCAAGTATCAAAGACACAATTACTTTCTTTGTGTCATCTGGATAGAGTGTGAGGTCAATCACACGAACACTGTTGAGCCATTCAAAGAGTGATACACAATTGCTGTTATCTGTTGTAAAGATGGTGTAATCACGTAGTTTATCAAAAAGAGCAAATGCCTTATCGTTAGCATCGTATGTTTCAAAATACTTCTCAATCACCTGCTCCATCGTAGGTACTGGATTCTCCCACGAACTTGGATCTTTCGTAATACCTGCATCCTTGTATGTGTCAATAATTACCTGCTTGATGTTGTTTTGTTGCTTCAATCCCAACCCGTATGCCTTTGCAAACGAATCGGCTATTCTGTCTGCGGTAATAGCAGGAAGATTCATACCTTCCACTTCATCATTTACCACCAACTTCAGAGGATTAAACGGATAGTTGAACTTGTAGCAAGTACCACCAACAGCATTCAGGAACTCTTTATCCTTGTAGTCGCCTTTGTAGTCAAATACGAGTATTCCCACAGGCTTACCTCCAACATTGTTCACTCCCTCTTTGGCGAACTGTGCAATTACCGAACGAGCAAACTGGGTCTTACCAGTTCCCATCGTACCGATAACACCCATATTAGGATGGGACACCATCTTTGTGTTATTAGGTTCGAATACCACCTCACGATGACCTGACTGTGTATGTCCGACTAGTATTTTAATGCTATGAGAAGTTTTGTCTTGGATCACAGGTTCTGTCTTTGGTTTTTCTTTATGCTCAACAGCCGAGGATTGCTCAGTAGTTGTTGCACTATCACTGTCGCCAATTGCAATTGTCGAATTGCCCTTGCTTTCAATTTCATCGGTTGCGACCGACGAATTCGCTTTGATATCAGCAGTCACCTCTTCATCCTCTATCTCAGTTAGTTCAATTGGAGATTCTGCGTCTTCGGCAGGAGCAATTGCTACAGGATTATCAATAGCATTCAGCGTATCAGAATCAATCATAATCAAATCAGTTTCAAGGAACTTTATGTGATTATTCTCTGGTTCCGCAACAAACTGGAAACATTCCTGTTCTGAGAAATGAACCTCGCAAACAGGCACATTATCTACGAGTGATGTTGAAATGCTATGTGTCGCATGACTATAAAATGACACGATAGCAGCACTACCCATTTCCTTAACAGGTAGTTTCTCTTTCAACGTGTATTTCAGATTCAGAAGCTCAAACCGGAACTTTTCAATCTCCTGATACTCTTCGTTCGTCAGCAGATTATTTGCATTCAACTTCTCCGCATTCGTCAGGAATTGAGATGCAAAGAATGTGCGGTAAATGTTCTTGGTGAAGTTTGCCTCTCCAAACAAATGTTCCTTCAATTGGAGGAAGGTTTGGCTTACCTGTTTACCTGCTTTGCCAGCCATCGAACTGTTCTTTGAGAATTTCACCTCAACAGGATAGAGATACAACTGAATGTCGTTCTCGTCTGTTGCATCAAGACCAATCATGAGTAAGTCATCAGACATAGCGCCCTTAGCACCCAAGCTCTTCTTTGTAAAGATGTATTCCTGAGGCAACCCTATGGAACCTGTTACACGCAGAATCTCTTCAAGCGAGACAGGAATCCAATGAACATTCTTGTTACGGCTCATGAATCGTAACATGACAATACTTGCTGCTACGATACTCATCTTCTCGCGTATCTGATCCTCGCTCTTCTTGACAATATCAAGCATCCAACTACCATTAAGACAGTTGAAGTAATCCATCATCGTTTCGTTGAAATGCTGGAATCGTTCTTCCGATAAGGCATACTTCTCATACGATTTACGCAACATATTCTCATACTGATCCACATGCTTTGTTACCGTAATGCTATCGTATTTGGCATTAATAGTGTATTGGTCGGTATAATGAACAACGTACAGGTTCTGCTTGTAGAAGAAGTTAATGTCCACCTCTGGATTAATGAAAGTCACCCAGTTGGCATTGTCGTATATTGATTGGAGCAAATCAGATTTACTGAACTTGTATCTTTTAGCAACACAGGTATTATTACTGAATACACTACTGCCTTCATGCTCTTCATTTGCATAAAGAGTATTCAAGGCTGTTGTCATAGGATAAAGGTAACCTTGTTGTTCCTTAATACCATTTGTTCCATATCCAATAATATACGCCCCCATCTTATTGTATGTAGATGGGATTGAAATCAATCCATTAAAAGATAATTCAGTGCGGAGTTCTGATGTGACTTGTCTTATGAACTCTGTACCCGTGTCCATCTGATAAAATGCTATATGGGAATATCCAATCTGTCCATTGGTCGGACTCAATGCATGTTTATAGAAAGATACACGAGTAAATAACTGGTGTATTATTTCCTGACTTGTGTATTCACCCTTTAATTCCAATTTCAAATTCAAGGATTCAAGTTCGCGTGTAATAGCGTCAATTGAGTCAAGACGATTTACTTTCTCAAAGAATGTCTCTTCCATAAGATTGTCAACGTATTCATGGAGTTCTATTTTCTGGACACCATCAGAATACTGTTTTCTTATGAATTCTACCACACCCTTTATTACATTTGTATCATCAGCAATGCCTATGGTACTAATAATGATTGGACAATCTTTATCCTGGAAAAGGTACTTGAAGTGCTTAATGAAAGCCTCCATTTTTGTCCAAACCATCTTTGTGGTAATATCATTCGTACGTTCTTGAGGCTTGCAGCCTATACTTTCATAGCTTAACCAGTTGTGGACCTCTCCAATTTCCTTATCTGTATAAGGACGTTTAGGTAAGTCATTGAAGTAGATGTATGGGATAAGATAGAAAGGTGAAAGAAGTTTCTTTGCAAAAGCAGATTCCTCCTTGTCATCATATTGATTATCGTATTCAAGCGCATATGCAACAAGCAAAGGATGGAATGGCGATAAATACAACCTTTCCCATGAAGATACTATTCCTAACTTTGTTAGATAGTACTCTTCTTTGAGTAAGCATCTACTATTTGGGATGCTATTAATAGAGGAAACAACAGCGTTCCAGTAGTTCTGATACAAAACGCGCAATTCGTCATTCATCTTGCAAAGAGATGGAATGGTATTGTGGCTGTTGTAGTACGCAAATATCTGGGTTAATGTGTTTTGTACGTTAATAGGTAATTCTAGAATTTCGTATTCCGGTTCATATTCGTCAGTTAATCCATTATATGCGTAATTTATGTGTGAGCAACCGTTTTTAATAAACGCTTCCTCCCAATCTAAATACTTCTTCCAATAAGCGAAAACAGGACGAGGAGTGCCATTAACAACAACCTCTCCACCTTCATATGTTCCTTCTTCTATTGTTCCAGGTCGAGCTGGCGGAACTGGTTTTGCAATATTCAGCTTAAGTACAAACTTAACCTCCTTACCACCAAAGTCAACAAAGAAATCAATCTGATCATTCTCATCATCAGCAACAACAGGTACTTCTAATTTTGCATTATCTGTCCAAACTACCTTGTTGTCAAGCGGAATAGACAATAGTTCGTCACCATTACCAAATGTCAGAACATCTGCTTCGTCTGGTACGATAATGACTATTTCACCCTTTTTGTTTATAGAAAAGCATTCTTTAATATCATTGAAAAAACTTTTGTTGCATGACAGTTTCATCATAAAGAAATCATGATGATTGTCATTCAAACCTATAGATTGCTTGATGAGCGTATCTCCTACAGTCACCTTCAGGACTTGTCCTTGTGTTTGACACACATCAGAGATTACCTTCTTAATTTCTTTATTGAAGGTTATCTTAACTTGTTGTCCTACTGATTCTGTTTGGTCACAGATTACAACATAAGAGGTTGACTTCTTCTTTTTATTACCCTTTGTGAACGAAACCATTGAAGTCAACAAACCTTCTGAGGGTAGTTCTATATCCAAAAGTTCCAAGTTTGCTGTGGCAGCTTTCCTTTTTATACTATCAAGAAATTCTTGGAAATCAATATTTCTCCAAGAATCAGCATTGGCAACCTTTTTGGACAGTTTTTCGTCAAGGAATCTCTGTAATAGTTTTAACTTATCCGTGTCATCATCTTCATTCATGATGTCACTAATCTTCCTGTATATTTCGTGGTTCTTTTCAACACGATTTTCTATTTCAGTATCAGAGGGTTTGAATGTACCATCATATACGGCCTTGTCGTTAAAGAAATCTAAGTCATTGTAATGTTCCTTTAATGTTTGATCTGCCAATACGCTGAGTGCGTGACTAAAGTCAAAGAGATTACATGTTCCATCAGCTATGTACTCAGAAATTTTATTAAGATGTTTATCCAGATATTTACGTTCAAGATCCTTTGAGATAACATCCTCTGCTTTCTCGTGAATGTCTCGTATGATATAACTTGAATGCAGTGGACCACCTATTGCCTGCAAATCTTGACATGCAGTTATGATAGATGACAATATACTATCTGAAAGAATATAGATGACGCCAAAGTTCTCATATTTTCCACCTGTTACTCCTACAGAATTTCTGATAGTTGTAAGATAGTCTTCCGTTGAGGTCTTATCGTACCCAATGATAATTGATGAAGAAGTTGTTGAAGGCTTGATTACGTGTGTGTCATATGACTCCTCTATCACCGAAGAGTCATTGCCTTGATAGATTCCTGAAATGGTAATCTTATCACACGCATCATTCAATGCCTGTATTAACATGTTCCGATGCTCCTCGTTCTCTACAATCATGAAGTATCGGCTTCCCTTCTGCAATGGATATTTTTTGAAATAACCAATCAGAAGCTCATTTACTATGTAATTATAAAATGACTGTAACATATTGTGCTTCACCGGAATCACTCTTCCTGTCTAATAGGTTCAACTTCAATAAATACTCCTCAATTGCTAAACGGCTACCTCTGTTGAAGTATATACCATAGCTATTGAATAGTTTATACAGGTCTTCCAACTTTGTTTTCTTGCTCTTTGTGAACAATGCCACAAGAAATGTAAGCATTTCATTATCAAGAACAAGAACAAAATTACCTCTTCTGCTCTGCAGAAATCTTACGCTTAATAAGTCTGTCACCTTTTTTCTCATACGAGATATGTAACTCGGAGATTGAAGGCCTGTACATAGGTGTTCAAGGGTAGAAATGAACTCATCATAAGAATGCACGTCAATTTCTATTTCTTCAATTGACCCACTTTCACTTGTTCGTCTATTGAACACCTCTCTTTTTTCTTCTTGGTATTTAGAGAGGAGTTCATTGCACAATTTGCGGTTATCTTCGAAGTCTGTTTCATTCAACTTCTCGTGTATATTGTTATAGAAACCGATATTGCCTCCCAATACACTATTAAGAATGTCGAGTGCTTGTGACTTTCCGTATAATTTATCAAGTGAAGACTTTGGTATTTGGTATGACCATCCTCTAACAACAGCATCATGATTGACTGATGCACGTTCGGAATTCAATATGAAGTAGAAAGGAGCAGGAACATCTTCATTTTGTTTGTCTTTGGCAGTAATTCTTACTATTGCCTGTGTTACAGCATAACATGCGTAGAAATGAAGAAGTAGATGAAGGTATTTTACCTTCACAGATTCTTCTTGTTCAAGCATCCAAATGAGATCTTCCTCAAACGATTTCTTTATATATGGAAGAACGATGTAGTCACGTTCTTTTGATTCGTCTGAACTTCCTCCAAATGGAGCCAATGCTTCCTGGAGAATCCTTGAAAACAAGTTCGGCGTTTCTGAATGGCCAGAATTCTGTAATTCGTCAGAAAGCATAGAATACAGATAATTAGCTAGTTTCTTTTGCCCATCATTATATTTCTTTCTGTCCTTTGTGGAAATTCGCTTATCATTGGGTACCAATGGAAGATACTTCAGAAATGCAGAATCTGTAATATTCAGGTTACCATTTATAAACATGATGTCGTGCATCATACGTACAAATTCTGGGATTTGTACATTTGGCATTTGCTTTTGGTTAGTCAAATAGTCTTTTACAGGTTCAACGGCTGACTTTTCAAAATCCTCAATAGGCTTTGTTCCATCATTATCCCACAGACGAAAGAACTCGCCTGTTGTACCATGTAAACCACAATTTTTGTCGTATGCCGAAGCAGGATTAGAATTAAAGGGAAGTAACTTAATTCCTTCCTGCCAATTATCTATGAACTTACCACTTTGGTGATAATGTTCGTTATATGCTTCTATATCAATTTTCATTGTAGCTGAATATCTCCAAATGATGATTCACTTAATTCTAAAACTCTGGTGTCAGATCTTACAACCGTGATTTCCTGTTCACAGTTGCACTTTTCAACAAGCCTTCGTACAAATCTGCTGAAAGTCAGATCCTTTTCATTCTCATAGGATAAAGCAAGTTTTCCTCTATTTAATTCATTGAGATATGAATAAAGCTGGAAGTCCATTCTCAACGATACAGGCTTATCTGGAAACTTCCATGACATATCGAATCTCATAAGGAACTCGTTCTTATATGATTCTGAATGATATGATTTTATTGGCTCTGGTTTAAGTTGTAAACTGCCAAATAATCTATAGCGACCACCCTGTATGTTCAGCGGAACCATATTACTTTTCTCGTAATAAGAACCACAATGACGAGGGATTGCTTTTGCCGCAACATCATAAATCTCTTGCATTTTGTGGACATCTTGATTGAAGATACCTTTGAGTAACGCAAGGTATGATTTATAGACCTCACTTTCTGTGTGGTAAGAAAGGAGGTGTTTTAATCTAAATACAAACTTGGTCGTCCGTTCAATATCTCTGCCATTATTTGCATAAAAATCATTTGTACGTTTTAACAATTCAACTGGAAGCTCAAATGTTTGTTGCTCGGTCAAATATGTGGGAGGTATTGAATATGAAGTAAACAATACAGAAAGCTGTTTATCGTGTTCTGTGCTGCTTTGCTTAAGGGGATCAAGCTTGCTAATTGCCTTTTGAATCATATTCTCACTACCACAGTAAAGAAGAGACGGAAGCAATGCCTCGAAAAATTCCTTCTTCTCCTTATACTCATCATAATGAGGATAAACGATAATCGAATAGAGAAAATCCAGAAACTCTCTCGGTGTAATGATAAGTTTGTATCTTACTATAGCTTCAATTATTGTTTGTACAATTGTATTTCGCACATCAGGAATACGAAGCAGTTCGTAGTTCAGTATAATAGGGTCTTTGGGGCTGACTCCACCTGCTATGTCCGCTGTATATGCTGCATAAAAAGGATTGTCGATTGTCTCAGTAACAACCTTATCCATAATTTTTGATAAGAAATCAGATGCAACAGGAATATCAGACGAACTATCAGCATAAAACTCAAACACCTGTTCATCGGTGAACAAAATAACCTTAACTCTTTCTGTATTTATTGGTGGAGTTGTGTCATCATCGTCAAAAATGGGCAAACTTGAGTTTACTATCTCTTCATAATCCGTCTTGAATTCCTTATCGTCAATGAGAGCGTTAAGTTTGCCAAGATTTATAGCAAGGACGAGCTTCTTGCTGGTTTTATAAAGATTTTCGTCTTTGTATTCAACAAGAGCTTCTTTCAGTGTGTCTATTGCAGTCTTCTTTGGGGAACTACTTGCGGTAGCATCATTATAGAAACTCCCATCACCCCAATCAGACATCTGTTTAATACGACTGATAAGGTGAGATTTTCCATCACCTGCACTTCCAACCAAGAGGACAATGCCACCTCCAGCTTTGTCTATTTCATCCATCTTCTCCATTAATTTGGATTCTATGGGACGATCAACGTGCATATACTCATCCCAGTTGGTAAATGCCTTACCATTCTGAACAGAATCAACAGAGTGCTGACTCAAATGAAGAAATGTTTCTTTTAATTGTGATGCTGCCATATCTGTTTCTTTTATTCCCAAAGCTTGGGATTTACAAGGTTCGCCATTTTATAGTTAAACATTTCCAGGAGTTCTTCTTTATGTTCTGAAAACTTTTCGAGAGTTCTTACTACTGTTTGTAAAGGTAGGCACATTTTTACTTGACCTTCGCTTTCACCATAGTAACCTTTTTTGTAATCTTCTTCAAATTCCTCGTATGTTTTTAGCTGAGGTCTGTCAGTATTATGAAGGGTATGCTCTTCCCAATACGATTGGTTTCGGTACGCAAATTCCCAGAAGGACATCTTTTTATAGAATTGCTGTTGGTTACACCAACGAGCTATCTGGATATAGAGATTTGAAATTTCATATTTTCGATAATCTTCATGCCGCATAACATAACCAACACATCCGTATGACATTAACACCTTAATACGCTGAAATAGTTCCCAAATGTCTTGGTAAAATCTCTGATGACTATGCTCTTTTAACTTGAATCCACAGAAAAGATAAAATTTAGTACCTTTCTTCGGATTATAACGCTTCCATATCTTTAATGCTTGCTCTATCAATTCACGGTCTTTCCAATTATCGAATGCAAATATGAAGTCTCCATGGTACTTTGACTTTGCAAGCATCTCTGCCATCAGTTCGCCATCTGGACTTTGGGCCAACATTCTCTCATCAAGCCCTTGTCGGAACTGGAATGGTCGTTTGGAATCAATCAATTCTTGTAATAATGGTTTCCATAAAGAACTATCCGCAGCAAGGAAGTTGTCATCCCACAAGTAGATGTATGGTCGAACGAGTTTTCCCTTTTCGTCTCTTTCATTATCAAGAAACCATTCTAATTTTGAGTAGCGACAAACTCTATTTTCCAATTTGTTAACACAAAAAGGGCAATGACGGGTACATCCACGAGTCAAGAAACCAATGGAGTATTTCAGATAATCCTTATACTTGTCTCGCTTAAATCCTTTAGCAACTTGTTGGTCTATAAACACATCGTACAAATGGTAATACGGCATCTGGCGAGCCATACAGATTCCATATTCTTTTCCACCATGATAGTTCTTTAACGTGTTTAGATATTCGTCATTCTCTAATTGATACATATCCTCTTCACGCTTCCTGCGATATTCTGCGATTGAGCTCTTATTTGCATAGAAACCAGTACCTCCAACATGGAATTTTGCTTCATCTGCCGTTCCGATAACTTTTACATAAAACTCTGGAAGTTTAGTAAAAGTAAAGACACGAGAAAGGAATATATGATCGTACCTGCTAACATCTGCTTTAGAATCCAAAATAAGTTCAAAAAGTATATGATTGTCAAATAAGTAACCCGCTATCTTCAAAAGGACAAGATTTGGATGACGTGTACCATTATCAAGAAGGTCTGCATCACATAATCCTATACATTTATACATTGGAGGTACTCTAAGAACTTTCATCATAGTATTCTTTTCATCGTGCAATAAGCACACATTCTTTATCGCAAGGGGCTATGCATAGTAGTAATTCATTGCCTACAAGAATCAATAAGTCTTTGCTCTTTGACCATTTTACTAGGTCTTCAAAAACTATAGAATCATTGATGTCTGGATTGAACATTTGACACTCTTTTGCATTTGCAATGACTGAGAGCATTTGGTTATTCTTTATCTCATACTCCTCTTGCTCTTCGTTTGTAAACTCATATTCTTCAGTATGTGAGAACTCTATGAGCGAGTCGCACATTTGCCAAGCAACCTCATGTTTTTTGACGTACTCAACCAATTGCTGAACAGGGATGTTTATTTTATTGTCGTTCATATTCTGTTTC
>CAMWJL010000089.1 GCA_947174565.1 uncultured Prevotellaceae bacterium
ATCCTGTATTGAAGCATCGTTCCCTTGGGAGTACGCTCCTTCAAGTCAGCACTGGTTGATGCCACTGATGATGCGTCCGATGCCTTCCTCCACCAGCTTGCGTTGTGTGGCGAGATTGATACGGATGTAGCCTTCGCCTGCCGTGTCGCCATACATGGTGCCGGGGTTGACATAGACCTTGGCGTGCTGCATCAGGTGGTCGGTCATCTGCTGAGAGGTGAATCCAGTCTGACGGATATCTACCCACAGGAGGTAAGTGCCCTCCAGTGTGGTGACGGGGCAGTGGGGGAGTCCTTTCTCCAGCATGGACTTTGCCAACTGGTAGTTGCCGCTGATGTAGTTGTTCAGGGCGTTGAGCCACGCTTCGCCTTCGGTCGAATAGGCGGCTTGCAGGGCAATGACACCAAAGGGATTCACGTCGCACACTTCGTTGATGTTGATGGCTTTATCCACCTTCTGACGGATGTCTGCGTCTTTCACGATGATGTTGGCTATCTGCAATCCTGCTATGTTGAAGGCCTTGGATGGCGACACGCACACGGCGCTGTTCGTGGCAAACGCTTCGGAGAGGGAGGCGAAAGGTGTGTAGGTGTGTGCTGGCATCGTGAACTCGCAGTGGATTTCGTCGCTGACAACGAATACTCCATGTTGGAGGCATATCTCGCCCATGTGTGTGAGTTCTTCTCGTGTCCACACACGCCCTGCGGGGTTGTGTGGGTTGCACAGCAGGAACACTTTCACGGCTGGGTCAGCGCATTTCTGTTCAAAATCTTCCCAATCCACTTCATAGCGGTGATTGACCATCCTTAGTGGGTTTTCCGCTAATGTGCATCCGTTGTTGCGGATGCTGGAGAAGAAGCAGTTATACACGGGTGTTTGTACCAGCACCTTGTCGCCTGATTGGGTCATTGCCTTGATGATGGCGGAGAGGGCAGGAACAACACCGCTGGTGTAGATGAACGACGCTCTGTCAATCGTCCATCCGTGCCGACGCTGGAACCACTGGATGGCGGTCTCGTAGTAGCTTTCGGGCACGAGGGTGTAGCCGAAGCAGCCGTGTTCCATGCGTGCTTTCAATGCTTGTATGACGCAGGGTGCTGTCTCGAAGTCCATGTCTGCCACCCACAGGGGAATGACGTTGGGGTCGGTGAACTCGTCCCATTTCACGCAGTTGGTGTTTCGTCTGTCGATGGGCTTGTCAAAGTCGTAGTTGTAAGTCATGAGTGTGTCTGATGGGGTTTGTTAGGACTTATTGGTTTTTCACGATGACCTTTGCGTCGGCAGGTGCTTTTTGGTTCTCGTCCCAGATGAGTTCGCCCACCTTACCTTCCACTACGATTGTGCCGCTGGTCGGGTTCTTGATACTATGCACGTTGCCTTTGATGTTGCCGTTCACGATGGAATACTCAAAGAGAAGGTTGGCGTCTTCGCCGAAAGTGCAGTCTTCCATCGTCAGCCCATCTACATAGCAGAGCAGTTGCTCGCCCGTTAGGTGGCAGCGCACGAGACGGATGTTCTTGCCGTACCAAGCCAAATACTCACCGTTGATTTCAGAGTCGTAGATGGTCACGTTCTCAGACTCCCAGAAGGAGTCCTTGGAGTTGATGACAGCATGGTGTATCTCCACATTCTTGGCGTACTGGAAGGCGTAGTTGCCTTCTTGGTGGTAGTTCTCAATGCGGATGTTCTCAGAGTGCATGAAGGCGTAGTCGCATTGGTCGATGCGCACGTTCTTCAGCTCGATGTTCTTGCAGTCCCAAAGGTATTGCTCGCCGTTGGGGAAGTTGGTGTTTTCTACATAAATGCCGTCCATGCGACGGAAGAGTTTGGGTGCATCCACCTTGCAGTTCGTCATGCGGCAATTCTTGGAATACCACAGGCTGCTGCGTGCGCTCTCGGCAAAGTAGCAGTTGTTCACACGGAAACCATCGGTTTCCCAAAAGACGTATTTGCCCTCGAAACGGCAGTCTTCTGCCTCGATGTTGCTGCACTCTTTGATGGAGGACTCGCCTACATGGATGGTGACATTCTCCAAGCGCAAGTTGTGGGAGGCGTAAAGGGGGCGTTCACCTCCGTATTCTTGGTCTTTAATGATAGTCATAGATGGTGTCGTTTTTTATGAATTTGTCTTATTCTTCGTGTGTGGCAGAGGGGGATGATAGACCCTTGATGTTGCTCCATCCTCGTCCTCTCAGACGGACAAGGAAAGCGGCACCACGCCAGCACAACTCAATGCACATGGCAATCCACACGCCTCGCAGTCCCATCGTGGGGGCGAGCAGCAGGGAGAGGGAGAGACGCACAATCCAAATGCTGCCGAGGTTCATGATGCTGGGCACAAGGGTCTTGCCCGAACCGACGAACACGCCGTATGCCACAATGCTGGCTGCGAACATGGGTTCAGCCCATGCTTCGATGCGTAGCACCTCGGCACCGAGGGTGATGACGGCGGTGTCGTTGGAGATGAGTTGCATCATTTCTGTGGCAAACACGCCCATCAGCACGCCCATTAGTGCCATGATGCCCATGCCCAGCCCTACAGAAATCCAAGCGAAACTGCGCATGAGGTCTTTGCGTCGTGCGCCAAGGCTTTGTCCCACGAGGGTCGTGGAGGCTTCGGAAATGCCGTAGCCAGGCATGTAGCAGAGGCTCTCGATGTTGATGCCGAAAGTGTTGGCGGCAATGGCAATCGGGCCTAAGGGGGCGATGATGGCAGTGATGGCTATCTGCGCACCACACATTACGCCGCGTTCGAGGCTGATGGGGAAGCCTATGGTGAAGACCTTTTTGAGGGTCGTGCGGCTGGGTACATAGCGCGAGAAGTCCCAGCGTCCTGCCAACTCTGTGTCGAGCGCAAAGCGCAGTTGGTGGTCGCGCGAAGCCATGAAGTAGAGCATCAGCACCATAGTGATGAGGTAAGCCACGAATGTGCCATAGGCCGCACCTGCTGTGCCCATGTGGAACACAAAGATGAAAAGGTAGTTGAACAGCACGTCGAGCATACACATCAGGGCATTGAGAAAACTGGGCACCTTGATACTGCCGCTGCAACGAAGGCTTCCTGCTGCTAACAGGTTGATTTCCAATACGGGTAAGGCAATGGCTACAATGCTAAAATACTCGGAGGCTTCGGCGCAAATCTTGGCGTCAGCTCCCAACCAGATGGGCAGATAGGGCGCGATAGCAAGACCAATGAGAGTGAGCACAAGGCTAAAAGCCAATCCTGAGAGGATGCCTTGGCGGATGATGTTGCGTGCTCCCCGAAGGTCTTCCGCTCCCACACAATGAGCCACCTGAACGGCAAAGCCTGCTGCAAAGGCTGAACAAAGACCACCAAAGAGCCAGATGGTGGTGGATACGAGTCCCACCGTTGCTGACTCTTTGGTGCCAAGATGCCCAAGCATGGCTGCGTCGATAATCTGCATCGCCACGGACGATATTTGCGCCACCATGGCAGGAAGGCTCAACAGCACGGTGAGCCGTAACTTTTCTTGCCATGACATGTTCCGTGCGCCTTTCCTGACCAAGGTCAGCAATTCGTCTTTGGACAGATTCATCTGTTTGGGCTTGTGTGGAAAGTGGTATGGGGTTACTTCAGTGCCTCAGCCACGGCTTTCTCCAATGCTTCGCCACGCAGGTTGCGTTTCAGGATTTTGCCGTCAGGCCCAAAGAGGATAATCTGCGGAATGCCGTTGATTCCGTAGGCATCGCTGCCTGCTTTCTGCGCATTCAGCATCTGTGGGTAGGGAATGCTCATTTTCTCGATGGCATTCTTGGTGTCTTCGGGCTTATCCCATGTTGCTACGCCCAGCACTTCAAACTTGTCGCCCTTGTAGGTGTTATATACTTTGATGAGGTTGGGAATCTCGGCTTTGCAAGGACCGCACCAGCTTGCCCAGAAATCTACGAGCACATATTTGCCTTTGCCTACATAGTCGGAGAGTTTGGTCACCTTACCCTCATACTCGGCTTCAAAGTCTTTGAACATCTTGCCTTCGCTGGTTTCCAGTTGTGTCTGCCAACTTTGCTTGGCATCGGGCAATATGGTGTCTTGCTTGAGGTAATCGTCGTTATTAACATAGGCGAGGAGTTCCTCGGGCGACATGATGGCAGCCAACACGCTTCTGACGACGTAGATGCCAGCTTCATTAGGATTCTCTTTAACAAAGTCTTTAGCCATCTGAGCGATTACTTTCATTTCATTGCCATCTTCGGGAACGGTGTTGAGTTTCTCGAAGAATGGGGAAAGCTTGGCATTTACTTCCTCCTCGGTCATAGCCTTGGTGGCTGGTTTTGAGTCTTGTGCGCAGCCCGTAGCTGTCATCATGACCAATACGGTCATTAGAGCAAAAATCTTTTTCATTGTAGTTTGTTGTTTTTGATGTAAATATGATTTGTTTCTTGTTGGCTGTTGAGCGTCACTGGTCATCGTCCGCCAGCAGGAAGGTACTTGAGCCAGAAGTCTTCCATCGTTTTCCGTAGGTGGTGCGTTGTTCCTGCTCCTTCGCTAATGCTGTGGGAACGCATGGGGTAGGAGACTTGGTAGAAGATTTTCCCTTTTTCTATTAGTTTGTTGACCAGCATTTCGCAGTTTTGGTAATGTACGTTGTCGTCGCCTGTGCCATGAATCAGGAGCAGATGCCCTTCCAATCCGTCTGCATAGCTGATGGGAGAGCCTTTCTCATAGCCTTCGGGGTTGTTCTGTGGCGTGTTCATGTATCGTTCTTGATAGATTGTGTCGTAGAGACGTTGGTCGGCTACGAAAGCAACGGCAATGCCCGTCTTGAACACTTCGGGGTAGCGGAACATGCAGTTAAGTGTCTGACTGCCACCGCCACTCCAGCCCGTGATGCCGATGCGCTCTGCATCAATGAATGGGTATTGGCGTGCCAAATCAAGAATGCCTTGGGCTTGGTCTTGGCTGGCGAAAGTGCCGACTTCTCCATAGATGCACTTGCGCCATTCGCGTCCGCGTGGAACTGCTGCACCACGGTTCTCGATGCTCACAACGATGTAACCGAGGCTGGCGAGATACTGATGCCATGTGCTGCCTGACCACACATCTTGCACAGTGGAGTTGGCTGGCTCGCCATATACGTCGATGATGACTGGATATTTCTTGCTGGCATCGAAATCGTAAGGCTTAATCATCCATGCGTCAAGCATCAAGTCGCCCGATTTCACCTTCACAAACTCTTTGGTATGTATGCCGAGTTCATCAAACTCTTGTTGTGCCTTGCTGTTATCCACCATCGTCCTTACCGATTTGCCAGAAGGGAAAGACTGCATGTCTATCTGCGGCACTGTGTGAGCGTTGCTGAATGTGTGTACAGCCCATGTGCAGGTCGGCGACATATTGTAGCTGTGCTGTCCTTTCTGAGAGGCGTCGCTCACCAACTCGCATTGTCCGTTTCCGAAAAGCTTAGCACGATACAAGTAGCGTTGTGTCGCATTGTCGGGTGAGGCAATGAAATATACATAGCCGCTTTTCTCGTCTAAACCCACTTGCTGAATCACGTCGAAATCGCCTTTCGTGATGAGGCTCATCTGCTTACCGTCAGCGCTCACCCGATAGAGATGCCTCCATCCGTCTCGCTCGCTCATCCATGTGAAGAATTTGTTGCCTTTCAGCCACTTCACGTTGTCGTTTGTCTCTACCCAAGCCTTGTCACTGTCCTTGAAGAGAGACTTCAAGTCGTTCTGTCCAATCGTCGCTGTCCACACCCTGTTGGTGTGTTGCGGACGGTCCATTTGCTGAATGAACAGGCGGTTTGTACCAGGCACAAACTCCATCCTCGGCAGGTAGTTGTTGCGTTCGTCGCCAGGGATAGGCAACCATGTCGTCGTGCCGCCATCGGCACTCACATAGCCAATCTTCACGGCGCTGTTCGTTGTGCCAGCCTTGGGATAAGGGAAATGCTGGATAGTAGGGTAGATGCTGTCCACATTGTTGATGATGTCAAACCATCCCGTACCGCTTGTGTTGCTTTGCCAATAGGCGATGTACTTCCCGTCGCCGCTCCATCGGAAACCATCGCGGCAATCGAACTCTTCCTCATACACCCAGTCGAATGTACCATTTACAATAGTGTCATTGCCATCCGTCGTGATAGCCTTGTAGGTTTGGGTCTTCAAGTCCTCCACATAAATGTTGTTCCTGCTCACATAAGCCACCTTGCTGGCATCAGGAGAAAACTTTGCAAACATCAAACTGCTCTCAGGCAGCCCCTTGCCCAACTGATGTAATGCTCCCCTCTTACGGTCGAGCACCCAGTAATCACCACGGGTATGGTAACGCCACACCTTCTTCGTGTTCGTAAACAGCAACACTTTCTCTTGGTCATCGCTGAAAGAAAAGTCCCACAATGCAAGCTGTTCTCCGCTTGCTTTGTCAATCATCAGCTGCTCTGCGGGAATCAGCACTGTTCTGCGTTCGTCCTTGGCAGAATAGGTTACGATTTCCTCTTTGGCATGAGCGTTCTGCTCCACTTGTATATAGTGTTCGCCATCTGGCATCCACTCAATATGTCTTCCGTATGAAGGATAAACGATAGAACCATAGGCTCTCGATTGTAGCATTTTCGCAGTGTCTGTCTTCTTTTGGGCAAAGGCAGCCCCACTACACATTATCAATATATATAGTAGAAATGTGGCTCGTTGGAATGTTGTCATAACTTTTGTGTTCAGTTTTTATCAGAATAGGCTATTTCTATTGTTCGTGAGATGATAGAATGAAAAAGAATGTCTAACAAATCGGTTGCAAAGATATGCCTTTTCTTCCGAATGGAAGCGTAAATCTGTGTTTATAATTCTTAAAAACGCTCCGAAAACCAACTTTTTCGCCGTATCCTTCATCCCATCGCCTTTTCCGCCGTTGTCCTCTTTCACAAAGGAGAGCTTTCCTTCTTCGTGCAGGACGATTTTCCTGCACGAAGAAGGAAATTTTTCCTGCACGGTGCAGGAATCCATCAGGACATGCGTCCATCTTTCATGCCTTATAGCTTAACAATTTTAGCGGAATGAGGCCTTCTGTCAACCGATGCCAGTACACCTGCCGAGAAGAAGCCCTCCTCTATGTCATAGTGTCCCTTTGGCAGTAATCAGTGAAGGAATGGGACACGATTCCGAAACAACTATCCTAATCTGCCTTGAACCTCAGCAGTTGGTACCCCCTCTTATCCTTAAAAGCCTTTAGTTTTAGCCTCCGTTTTCACACTTGAAGATTGAGGATTTTTGTTTAGCAATCATCCAACTCTCTAAATAAGAGACAATTATTTGGAGCGTAAAGTTAGCTATTTTTCTGCAAATGAACGTAACGATTTTGATATAAAAAATCCATTTCATGCCATTTTAATGCTTTTTTGACTATTTGTTGAGTAAAACAGAATAACTCTAATTCTTTTATAACTGGTAATCAGCAGTATAATTTACATCCCAATCTCTTATTTAGAGATGCTGTAACTCATGTGGATAATTAAAATTCGCAGAACGTTAACTTGGAATAAAATCACACCGGTTTATGGAATTTTTTGGTAAATTAAAAACTATCTTTTTCAGACCCGATTACAATAGAGCAGTTCGTAATCTGTCTAAACGTATATCCGAACTGAATGCCGAAAAGAGAAAGGCTGATGTTGAGTTGGAGCATCTAAAGAAGAAGCAAATTAAAACACCAAGTTTTGATATTAAGCGGTTCGAAGCCAAGAAAATAGAGATTAAACCTTTTGCTCCTCCGAAACCTTTTCCAGTTCGGACGATGAAGGACTTAATACAGAAAAGAAGGGAAAAGGCAGAGGAAGAAGAACGGCTTGTATGTGAAATAAAACGTCTGACATCTTTAGTTACGAGAACAAAAGGAGAAGCTAACGAAATACTGGATTATCTGAAAGAGAATGGTATCAAAAGATTTTATCACTTCACTGATAAACGGAATATTATTGGAATCAGGCAGCTTGGCGGTTTGTATTCTTGGGACTATTGTGAGCGACACGGGATTGAAATACCTAATCCTGGAGGTGATGACGACTCACGATGGTATGACCGAAAGCATGATCTTCAAGACTATGTACGTCTTAGTTTCTGTAACGACCATCCTATGGCATGGAGGAAGCATAAAGAGGGTTCTTCTTTGGTTCTGCTGTATATAGACATTGATGTAGCTACTTTTGAGGATACGTTATTTACAGATAGAAATGCCGCCTCTAATTCATTCGCATGTGGCGGAGACTTAGATGCTCTTAGGAAAGTTGATATTCAGGCTACACGAAGGAACTATGTGAGCAGAAACGAGGGAGAAATCTTCTCTTTGCACCAAGCAGAATGTATGATTAAAACTTTCATTCCCCTTAGATATATAAGTAATATCAATAACCCCCAAATTATGAAATGGTGATGATATACGTTGAGAACAAAAAAAGGAAACTGGAGAAAATCCAAGGGCAATATCCAAATGCATGCATATTGGATATTACTTCTGCATCTGAAAAAAGAGATGCTCAGATGCTCAGTCCATTTTACCCACATGGCAACATCCCTGTTCCTTTCACTCCTGGAATGACGGCGACATGTGTCGAAGCCGTTTGGCAAGGTCTAAAAGTCTTCCAAACTGCAGATGTCGATGTGGAGGTATTCAAGAATGATACAATGAAAGGATTGAAAAGAACAGTCAGACACTTCGGTTCTCCCCTCGGACATCGGAAAGGTGTATATGGGGAAGAGCTACTGAATTACTTTGATGCAAGAATGCAGATCTATCTTCCCACTTACAAATGGATTTTGGATAACGTTCCTGCCGTTCATGGTATTGTATCTCGTATTGCAGAAAAAGCGAAAACAAGCGACATCGTTTTCTTAGACTACAATACGAATATTGAGTTCAGAGATATTACTTCCCCCTTGTCACACGCTGGCCTTGTGAAATTGTATATCGAAGGGAATTATCCCAAAGAAACAGAGACTTACACGCCACTGACTCCTGAAGAAGCTAAAGTGAGAAAGGAAGCCTTGAAGGAAAAAAAGAAAAGTAATAAAAACAAAAAACAACAACAACTAAATTTATTCTAAATAGTATGGAATCTATGTCTATTTTCGGAATGGGACTTCTTGAGTTTGTCCTCATCGTTTTGGCAGTCATCAGCATTGCCGTAGTACTGTATAAACAAATCAAGTCTTTTAAAGATACTAAAGAAAATATAGCTCAGTTGGCAAAGTTCTTCCCCAATGAAGCTTCATTTGAACTGGTGCAATCATCAATTACCAAAGAAATTCTTCAATCCAAGAACAGACTGGAAAATTTCATTAAGAATCCTCCCCAAAGACATGTGCCTGATTCTCCCATCATCCATTCTGATGATGATGATGAACCTATCAGTGATAGCGGTAAAGTCAAGCCGATAGAATATGCGGACGTTAATCTGATAAGATTAAAAAATGGTGCAGGAAGTTCTGTATTCAAAGAGGTCATCTTTGAGACGAACGCTTACTTGTGCAAGAATGTAGGAACGTCAGCTGACTTCTCCGTCATTCAGGATATTTGTGAGCGGAAAATAGAATCTCTCGAACCACAAATCTCTAACACAGTCAATGTTCCTCTATATTGGGGTCTTGCAGGTACATTTATAGGTATTATCACAGGCATATTGAGTCTCGCTCTTAATGTGGATACACTGTTCAGCGCTGGAGACATGAGACCTCTAATAAATCTTCTTGTTGGTGTTGTGATTGCAATGATTGCAAGTTGTGTTGGTTTATACTTAATGATTAAAAATTCAGCAATCAATTATAAGAACGCTCTTATCGAATGTGATAAGAATAAAAACGGATACTATGATTTCGTTCGGAGAGAATTGATGCCGATATTGTCAAATAGCATGGCTTCTAGTTTGAATTCTCTGAAGAACGTACTGGGGGAGTTTATAGGTAAATTTGGTCACAACCTTGATGCTTATGCCAACTCGGCAGAATTGTTGAACGACAATATCGAGAAACAACATCTTCTGTTGGTAGAATTCAATAAAATGGGTCAAACCAAAGTCGCCACGCAAATAGCCGAAACCTTCAGCACCTTGAAGGAATCCTCGGAATCGCTAACGGCTTTCCATGGTTATCAGGATTCTTTGAATACAACCATAGAGGGGGTTAATACCGCTGTTTCAAGAATTGAAACCATCGTTGATTCTTTCGAGGATTTTGCAAAATCATTGAACGTGGTTGTGGAGAACCAAGTATCTGCCAGTAAACTTCAGACCCAATTCAAGTCTGCTATCGAAACACACTTCCCGATTGGCTCGGAAGCTCGTGACATGTGGAGAAAGCAATTCGATGAATTGACGAAGGATGCTTCTATCGTTTCAAAGGAATTGAATACCCAACTGAAGGTATCAACAGATTATATCAGGTCATTTGTGCAGGATAACCAAGAAACTTTCAATTCTTTGGCGAAACAGAAAGATGTCCTTAGTTCTCTTGTTGAATATGCCAATGTTCAGGCTACCTGCTATAAAGATTTGAAAGAAGAGATTCTGAGTTTAAGGCAGTCGCAGGTTAAAGCTCAGTCGGATTGCGCCAAATTAAATGCCGACCTACTTACTGCTGTAAAAGAGATGATTAACGCTATTAAATCAATGAAGAACTAATCATGGCTAAAACAAAACAAAAGGATTCATTCTGGACTAGTTACTCAGACTTGATGACAAGCCTTTTCTTTGTCATGCTTGTTCTCTTCATTATATGTTTGGTCAAAGTTGGCAAAACAAATGGAGAGTTGAAAGCCAAAGTTGAAGTTCTTGACTCATTGAACCATACATTAAATGCAGATAATGAAGACCTTCGAAACATATTTCAGTTAGAAAAGCAGTTCAAAGTTCTTAGTGAATCTTCATCACTGGAGTATGATTCAATCAAAAAGATGTTCTATGCCAAAGACTTTCAAGAGAAGGAAGTATTCTATTCAAATGATGACAAAATCAAACAGGAGTATTTGGATGTGGTAGATACCGTTGGTTATGACTTATTGCAGATTCTGTGCTCCTTAAATCAAAATAAGGATTTCAAATATCAAATGGTGATTGAGGGAAATGCTGCTATTAAATGGCAAAATTTAAAAAGTGGGAATTTTAACCCTGATAATGTGGAAATGTACTCTTTGAGTTATCGTAGGGCTTTGGCTCTCTATCTTTATTGGAAATCAAAGGGATTTGATTTTAGAAAATACAATACTGAGGTTATAATTGCTGGAAGCGGATTTAATGGAATGAACCGCGATAATAAGGTGGAAGACTATAATAAACGGTTTATCATTCAAATCATTCCAAAGATAAATAGACCTAAAGTAAAAAAATAGGTCAAATAAAATGGCGATAGTGACATTATAGCTATATTCCTTGATTGTTGTGGTGATTCTGTAGTTGTAGGATATTTCATTTTCAAAAGTAATGAAAAGGGCAAACGTGTGAACTCTTTTGTGAATGAGTACAAACTCTTGGTTCTGATACAGCTGAATTGTGAAAAACTTACGTCTGTTCGGTACAAGAAAGTTGTTATAAAAGTTGGTAATCTGAGTTGTTCTTTGTGTCCTTATATATGATTCCCAGATACCAAAGAACCCGTGACGTATTGCCACGGGTTCGTAGAGTTTTGATGAGTAGCTGATTACAGACACTTGATTACAAATTCAACTTCTTCGTCTGTTGCCATGTATTGGCTTTCTATCCAACATATATAGCCTTTGTAAGTTTCTGTGTCACAATCGCAGGCTTATTATAAAGATAGCCAAAAGGACAGTTCATGATTACCAAAGGCAAAGTTATAGAGATTTTCTGCATGATGGATGACTTTTGTCGTAATTTAGCATCTGAATGCACGAAAAACTTCTTCTGGAAGACAGAAACACCATCACCGCAACCACGAGGAATAGTTGAGTGGGGCGAGATAATGGTCATACTTGTCTGTTACACGGATTCAAGTTGCACTTGGGTATCTGAAAGTTCGGTGGTAGTGACGTTTTTCCGTTCACAGACTCCCTGTCCCTAATTCTCTTTTTTCCTCTCTTATTTCTTTTCCACATTATTTATATATATATCATACATCCTTATCCCTTTCCCCTCCTTTCCTTTCTTTCCCCTCTTTCCTCCCTTTTTTCTTCTCTTCCTGTTCGTTTTCTCCCTGTTCCTGTTCGTTTTCCGCTCATTCTTTCGTTTTTCTCTTAAAAAGTTCTTCATTTGTTTGGTCATTGTCCGGGAAGT